>NZ_JBOHGA010000224.1:0-9707 GCF_050699915.1 Actinophytocola sp. | reverse complement strand
CGCGAGGTCGCGGCGGGCGGCGGGCCGGACCACGCCGCGGAGCAGGTGCGGCGGCTCGCCCCGGTCGCGGATGCCCGCGAGGTCCAGCCGAGCGGGCACGACGACGGAGTCCGGTGTGGACAGTGCTGTGTCCAGCAGCGCCAGGGCGTTCTCGGCGGGGAGGGCGACGACGCCGGCGCGGGCCAGCCGCCGGGTGTCCGCGTCGTCGAGTGACTCGCTCATGCCGTCCGCCCACAGACCCCAGGCCAGGGAGATGGCGGGCAGCCCGTTGGCTCGCCGGTGCTCTGCGAGTGCGTCGAGGAACGTGTTCGCCGCGGCGTAGCCGGCCTGGCCCGCGCCGCCGAGCGTGCCCGCGAGCGAGGAGAACAGCACGAACGCGTCGAGGTCGCCGGCCAGCTCGTGCAGGTGCCAGGCGGCGTCCACCTTGGGCGCCAGCAAGGCGTCGACACGGTCGGGCGTGAGGTCGGTGAGGACGCCGTCGTCGAGGACGCCGGCCGCGTGCACGACCGCCGACACCGGTGCCGCGTCCAGGAGCGCGGCCACCGCGTCGCGATCGGCGACGTCGCACGCCACAACCTTGGCGTGCGCGCCGAGCTCTGTCAGCTCCGCGACGAGGTCCGCGGCACCCGGTGCGTCGGGCCCGCGGCGGCTGGTCAGCACGAGGTCCCGCACGCCGTGTTCGCCGGCGAGGTGGCGGGCGACGAGCCTGCCGAGCGCGCCGGTGCCACCGGTGACCAGGACGGTGCCGTCCGGGTTCCAGGCGTACCGCTCCCCCGGTACTCGGACCCGGGCCAGCCTGGGCACGCGGACCACGCCGTCGCGCAGCCGCACCTGTGGCTCGTCGAGGCCGATGGCGGCGGGCAGGGCGGCGGCGGAGGCGTCCGTCCCGTCGGTGTCGACGAGCTGGAAGCGGCCGGGGTGCTCGGTCTGCGCGGACCGGAGCAGGCCCCAGGCCACGGACGCGGCGAGGTCCGCTCCGCGAGTCGTCATGGCGAGGCGGGCGTGCGCGAACCGCGGCTCGGCCAGCCAGTCGTGCACCAGCCCGAGCACCCGGCCGGCGACGTCGTGCGCGGCCGGCACGACCGGGCCGTCCCCGCAGACCTCCACCACGACCACGTCGGGCACGGTTTCCAGGGCGGCGAGGCCGGCTCCGTCGGTGCGCACGTGTGCGGGCCGGCCGGCCACGGCGGGTGCGGTGACCCAGTCGGTGCGGTACAGGTCGTCGGTCCGGGCCGCGAGCTGGTCGGCGCGGAGCGCCCGGACGGTCAGCGACTCGACCTCCGCCACCACATCGCCCGACTCGTCGAAGGCGGTGATGCGGATCGTGTCCGCCCCGGTCCGCGAGAGCCGCACCCGCAGGCTCGTGCGGCCTGTGGCGTGCAGTGCCACGCCGTCCCAGACCAGCGGCACGCTCCGCTCGGCGAGGCCGAACAGGGACGCGGCGTGCAGCGCGGCGTCGAGCAGCGCCGGGTGCAGCCCGAACTCGCCCGCCTCCGACACGCGCACCTCGGCGACGATGTCGTCCCCGGCGTGCCAGGCGGCGGTGAGCCCCTGGAACACCGGGCCGTAGTCGAACCCGGCCGCCGCGCGCTCGTCGTAGAAGCCGTCGAGGTCGACCGGTTCCGCGTGGTCCGGCGGCCACTCCCGCGGGCCGGCCGCCGGTGGTGGTCCGGCCGGCGCGAGGGTGCCGGTGGCGTGCGGCGTCCACTCCTGGTCGGCCACCCGGGAGAAGACCGTGACCGGGCGCCGACCGGTGTCGTCGTTGTCGTCGGGTTCGCCGACCCGGACCTGGAGGTGCACGGGTGTCTCGTCGGGGAGCACCAGCGGCTCCGCCAGGACGAGGCCGTCCAGCCGCGCGCACCCCACGTGCCGGCCGGCCCGCAACGCCAGTTCCACGAACGCCGTGCCGGGCAGCAGCATCGAGCCCATGACGACGTGGTCGGCGAGCCAGGGGTGGGTGCGCGCCGAGATCCGGCCGCTGAACACCACACCGTCGGAGCCGGCCAGCTCGACCGCGCCGCCGAGCAGCGGGTGGCCGGCCGGGGCCGGCCAGATCCGTTCGTGCTGGTAGGCATATGTGGGCAGGTCCACCCGGCGGGTGTCCGGGAGGACTGCGGTCCAATCCAGGTCGAAGCCGGCGACGAACAGCCGACCGACCGCGGTCTCGTGTTGCAGCGAAACGAAAGCGCCGTCGTGGGTCTCCTGGGCGATGACGGCGAGCGTGCCGTCCGGGCCGACCTCGACGAAGCGGCTGACCTCGGCCAACTGCTGAAGCTGGTCGGCAAAGCGGACAGTGTCACGGACGTGCTGGACCCAGTAGTCCGGTGTGTCGACGGGGGACAGCATCGGGATCGTCGGCTCATGGAAGGTCAGGCCTTCGACGATGGCTCGGAACTCGTCGAGCATCGGATCCATCAGCGGCGAGTGGAACGCATGCGAGACACGCAACCGCTTGGTCTGCCCGAACAGCTCGGCGATCGCCAGCACCTCAGCCTCATCACCGGAGATCACGATCGAAGCGGGTCCGTTGACCGCGGCGATGCCCACCTGCTCGGTCAGCAATGAGCGGACCTGGCCTTCGGTGGCACGCAACGACACCATCGCCCCACCCGCAGGAAGGGCTTGCATCAGCCGGGCACGTGCCGACACCAAGTGGGCAGCGTCGGCCAGCGACAACACACCGGCCACATGCGCGGCCGCGATCTCGCCGATGGAGTGGCCGACTAGGAAGTCCGGTGTCACGCCCCAGGACTCGATCAGCCGGAACAGCGCGACCTCGAAGGCGAACAGCGCGGGCTGCGCCCAGCCCGTCTGGTTCAGCCCATCGGCGTCCTCGCCCCACATCACCTCCCGCAACCCCGGATCCAGCTCAGCGAGCACCGCATCGAACGACTCCGCGAATACCGGGAACCGCTCGGACAGGTCCCGGCCCATGCCCAAGCGCTGCGAACCCTGACCGGCGAACAAGAACCCTGTGCGGCCGGGCCGCGGTGACCCGGTGAGCACGTCGGCGTGTGGCTGGCCGGAGGCCAGTGCGGCGAGGGCCGGCGCCGGGTCGTCGGCCAACACGGCGGCACGGTGCGGGAGTGCGGCGCGGGTCGTCGCCAGCGACCCGGCGACGTCGGCCAGCGAGAGGTCGGGCTGGGCCGCGAGGTGGTTCCGAAGGCGTTCGGCCTGACCACGGAGCGCGTCAGGTGTCTTGGCGGAGAGCACCAACGGGGAAGGACCGGCCGCCTCGGTGGGGGCGTCCTCGACGGCCGGTCCTTGCTCGAGGATGACGTGCGCGTTGGTGCCGCTGATCCCGAACGACGACACGGCGGCCCGCCGCGCGCGCTCGACCTCGGGCCACGCCGCCCGATCGGTGAGCAGCTCGATCGACCCGGCCGACCAGTCCACATGGGACGACGGAGCGTCGGCGTGCAGGTTTCGGGGCAGGTGGTCGCGGCGCATCGCCTCGACCATCTTGATCACGCCCGCCACGCCGGCGGCGGCCTGGGTGTGCCCGATGTTGGACTTCACCGACCCCAACAGCAACGGCGCCGAGCGCTCCTGACCGTAGGTCGCCAGCAACGCCTCGGCCTCGATCGGGTCACCCAACCGCGTCCCGGTGCCATGCGCCTCGACCACGTCGACGTCCGAAGTGGACAGATTGGCTTGTGCCAGGGCTTGCCGGATCACCCGCTGCTGCGCGGGACCGTTGGGCGCGGTCAGGCCGTTGGACGCGCCGTCCTGGTTGACCGCCGAGCCGCGCACGGTCGCCAGGATGCGGTGTCCGTTGCGCACCGCGTCGGACTGACGCTCCAACACCAGCATGCCGACGCCTTCGGCCCAGCCGACCCCGTCGGCAGAATCGGAGAACGCCTTGCACCGCCCGTCCGGCGAGAGCCCACGCTGGCGGGAGAACTCCACGAACGCGGCGGGAGTCGACATCACCGTCACGCCACCGGCCAACGCCAGCGAGCACTCCCCGCTGCGCAGCGCCTGCGCCGCCCAGTGCAGGGCGACCAACGACGACGAACACGCGGTGTCGACAGTGACCGCCGGACCCTCGAGCCCGAGCGTGTACGCCACCCGACCCGACGCCACGCTGCCGGCGCTCCCGTTGCCCTGGTAGCCCTCGAACTCACCGCCGGACAGCAGGTTTCCGTAGTCGTTGTACATGACACCCGCGAACACCCCGGTCCGGCTGCCGCGCAGCGAGGTCGGGGCGATGCCCGCCCGCTCCACGGCTTCCCACGCCACCTCCAGCAGCAGGCGTTGCTGCACATCGGTGGCGAGCGCCTCGCGCGGGCTGAGCCCGAAGAACGCGGCGTCGAACGCGGCGGCGTCGTGGAGGAACCCGCCCTCCCGCGTGTAGGAGGTGCCGAGGCGCTCGGGATCCGGGTCGTACAGGGCGTCGAGGTCCCAACCGCGGTCGGCCGGGAAGCCCGACACCGCGTCCACCCCGTCGTCGACCAGTCGCCAGAGGTCCTCCGGCGACGACACGCCGCCCGGGTACCGGCAGCCCATGCCCACGATCACGATCGGGTCGTCGGTCGCGACGGGCCCGGGTGTGTCCGGAACCTCGGTGGTCGTCGAGCCGAACAGCTCGCCGTCGAGATGCCGGGCGAGCGCGGACACCGTCGGGTGGTCGAACACCACACCGGCGGCAAGCCGCTTCCCGGTGGCCGTGTGGAGGCGGTTGCGCAGCTCCACCGCGGTCAGCGAGTCGAACCCGAGCTCCTGGAACGCGCGTTCCGGGTCGAGCGCGCCGGTGCCTTCGTGATGCAGCACCTGGGCGACCTCGCCGAGAACCAGGTTGGTGAGCATCCGCACCCGTTCCGCGGCGGGGCGGCCCGCCAGGTCGAGAGTGCCCGCCCGCGCGGTCCGCCGGGACGGGACCAGTCCGCGCAGCAGCGGCGGGAGGTCGTCAAGTGCGCGCAGCGCGCCGAGGTCGAGGCGGGCCGGCACCGTGGCCGGCTCGGCGCAGCCGAGGGCGGCGTCGAACAGGGCGAGACCGTCGTCGTCGGACAGCGGTGAGGTGCCGAGGCGGGTCAGCCGTCCGCGGTCCTCGTCGCCGAGTGTGCCGGCCATGCCGGACGTCCACGGCCCCCACGCGAGCGACGCCGCCGGCAACCCGTTGGCACGCCGGTGTTCCGCGAGCGCGTCGAGGAAGGCGTTCGCCGCGGCGTAGCTTGCCTGCCCGGCCGTGCCGAGCGTGCCGGCCAGCGAGGAGAACAGGATGAACGCGTCGAGGTCGCCGGCCAGCTCGTGCAGGTGCCACGCGGCGTCCACCTTCGCGCGCAGCACGGTCGCCATGCGCTCCGGCGTGAGCGAGCCGAGCACGCCGTCGTCGAGGACACCCGCGGCGTGGATCACCGCCGACACGTCGACCTCGGCCAGCAGGGCCGCCACCGCGTCCCGGCTCGAGACGTCGCACGCCACCACGCGAACGGCGGCGCCCAGGCCGGCAAGCTCGTCGGTGAGCTCTGCCGCACCCGGTGCGTCGGGACCGCGCCGGCTCGTGAGGACGAGGGCGCGTACGCCGTGCTCGGTGACGAGATGCCGGGCGAGCAGTCCGCCGAGCCCGCCGGTGCCGCCGGTGATCAGGACCGTGCCGCCGGGTTCCCACGCGGGCGCCGCCTCCGGCGTGATCCGCGCGAGACGGGCGACCCGCACCTCACCGTCCCGGATGGACAGCTGCGGTTCGCCCGAGGCGACCGCGCCGTCCAGCGCCGCGCGGGAGGGTTCGGTGTCGTCCGTGTCGACGAGGACGAACCGGCCGGGCTGCTCGGCCTGGGCGGCACGCACCAGACCCCACACCGCGGCCGCTGCCGGATCGGCACCGCCGACGGCGCCGTGGGTACGGAAGACCAGTGGTGCGGCCTGCTCGGCGGCGAGCCGTTCCTGGACGCGACCCAGCGCGATGGTCGTCGCCGCGTGGGCGGCGTCGACCGTGGAGCCGCCCGTGGTGACCGGCTCGACGTCGTACTCGATGCGCGTCCCGGGATCGGTCGCCAGCGGTGTCCAGCGCACGGCGAACAACGAGTCCCGCCCGCCGGCTCGGGCTTGCTCTGTCGACACCTCGCGCACGGTCAGCGAGCCGATCGACGCGACCGGCGCCCCGGTGCCGTCGGTGGCCGCGACGGACAGGGTGTCCGGCCCGGTCTTGGCGAGCCGCAGCCGCAGCGAGGTGGCACCGGCCGCGTGAACGGTCACGCCCTCCCAGGCGTACGGGACAGCGCGCTCGGGAAGGTCGAGGAACGGGCCCGCGTGCAGGGCGGCGTCCAGGAGAGCCGGGTGCAGCGCGAAGTCGCCAGCTGTCGACAGCTCGACCTCGGCGGCGACGTCCTCCCCCACGGTCCACGCGGCGATAAGGCCCTGGAACGCCGGCCCGTACTCGAAGCCCTCGATCGCGCGGCGCGGGTAGAAGTCGTCGAGCGGGATCGGCCGCGCGCCCGGGGGCGGCCACTGTGCAGTGTCGGGCGCGGTCGGCTGCTCGGCGGTCGCCAGCAGGCCGGTCGCGTGGCGGGTCCACGGCTCCTGCGCCCCGCCGGTCGGACGGGAGGAGATCGTCAGCGGCCGGTCGCCGGTCTCGGCTGCGGCGCCCACCCAGACCTGGAGGTCGACCGTGCCGTCGCCCACGACGAGCGGCCGGGCCAGCGTCAGCTCGGCGACCCGGCCGCACCCCGTCTCGTCGCCCGCCCGGACGGCGAGCTCGATGAACGCGGTGCCGGGCACAAGGGTCGCGCCGTGCACGACGTGGTCGGCCAGCCAGGGTTGGTCGGCCACCGACAGCCGCCCGGTGAACACGGTGCCGCCGTCCGCGAGGTCGACCGTCGCGTCGAGCACGGGGTGCGCCATCGAGGAACCGGTGGGCCGCCTCGTCGGCCTCGGCCAGTAGCGCCGGCGCTGGAAGGCGTAGGTGGGCAGGTCGACGCGGCGGGCGCCGGGGAACACAGCCGGCCAGTCGGGTTCGACACCAGAGGCGTACAGCTGTCCGAGCGCTGCGACGGCGGCGTGCTGTTCGTCATGCTGCTTGCGTTGCAGCGGCACGACGACGCCTTCGTGTGTCTCCCGAGCGATCGCGGTGAGCGTGGCGTCCGGTCCGATCTCCACGAAACGGGAGACATCCGCCAGTTGGTGGAGGTGGTCGCCGAAGCGGACCGTGTCACGGACGTGGCGAGCCCAGTAGTCCGGATCGTCCACCGGAGACAACATGGGAATCGACGGCTCGTGGATGGCCAGCCCGGCGACGACCTCGCGGAACTCGTCGAGCATCGGATCCATCAGCGGCGAGTGGAAGGCATGGGAGACGCGTAGGCGCTTGGCCTGCTCGAACCGCTCGGCGATCGCGAGCACCGCTGTCTCGTCGCCGGCGATGACGATCGAGGTGGGTCCGTTGATCGCCGCGATGTCGACCCGCTGGGTGAGCATCGGGCGCACCTGGTCTTCGGTGCCGCGCAAGGACACCATCGCGCCACCCGCCGGGAGGGCCTGCATCAGCCGAGCGCGGGCGGCCACCAGGGTGGTCGCGTCGGTCAGGGAGAACACGCCGGCCACGTGTGCGGCGGCGATCTCACCGACCGAGTGCCCGACCAGGAAGTCCGGCCGGATCCCCCAGGACTCGGCCAGCCGGAAGAGCGCCACCTCGAACGCGAACATCGCGGGCTGCGCCCAGCCGGTCTGGTGCAACGCATCGGCGTCCTCGCCCCACATCACGTCTCGCAGTCCGGGGTCCAGCTCGGCGAGGACGGAGTCGAACGACTCGGCGAAGGCAGGGAAGCGTTCCGACAGACCGCGGCCCATGCCCAACCGCTGCGAACCCTGGCCGGCGAACAAGAACCCGGTACACCCCGACACCGCGGCCGTAACGTCGCCCGCGGCGAGCGCGCGGAGCCGCGCCAGCGCGGTCTCGTTGTCTTCGGCCACCACGGCCGCGCGATGCGCGAAGTTCGCTCGCGACGTCGCTAGCGAGTAGCCGACGTCGGCCATCGAGAGGTCCGGATGGTCGACGAGGTGCGACACCAACCGTGCCGCCTGCCCGCGGACACCGTCCGGGGTCGTGCCGGACAGCACCAACGGGACCGCACCGGGCTCCGGGAGCGCGGGTGTCGCCGCAGCGGCAGCCTGTTCGAGTACGACGTGCGCGTTGGTGCCGCTGATCCCGAACGACGAGACGGCCGCCCGCCGCGGCCGGTCGGTCTCGGGCCAGGTCGTCTGGTCGGTCACGAGCTCCACCGCGCCGGCGGACCAGTCCACATGCGACGACCGGTCCTCGATGTGCAGCGAGCGCGGCACCTGCCCGTGCCGCATGGCCTCGACCATCTTGATCACACCGGCGACCCCCGCGGCCGCCTGGGTGTGGCCGAGGTTGGACTTCACCGAGCCGAGCAGCATCGGCGTGTCGCGGTGCTGGCCGTAGGTGGCGAGCAGGGCCTGCGCCTCGATCGGGTCGCCCAGCCGCGTGCCGGTCCCGTGCGCCTCCACGACGTCGACGTCCGAAGTGGACAGACCGGCCTGCGCCAAGGCCTGCCGAATCACCCGCTGCTGGGCGGGCCCGTTGGGGGCGGTGAGCCCGTTGGAGGCGCCGTCCTGGTTCACTGCCGAGCCGCGCACGACCGCGAGGATGCGGTGTCCGTTGCGGATCGCATCGGACTGCCGCTCCAGCACCAGCATGCCGACACCCTCGGCCCAGCCGACCCCGTCGGCCGAGTCGGCGAACGCCTTGCACCGCCCGTCCGGCGAGAGCCCACGCTGGCGGGAGAACTCCACGAACGCGGTCGGGGTCGACATGACGGTGACGCCACCGGCCAGGGCGAGCGAGCACTCCCCGGACCGCAACGCCTGAGCGGCCCAGTGCTGGGCGACCAGCGACGACGAGCACGCGGTGTCGACAGTGACCGCGGGACCCTCCAGGCCGAGCGTGTACGCGACTCGTCCCGACGCCACGCTCCCGGCGCTCCCGCTGCCCTGGTAGCCCTCGAACTCGGCTGACAGCAGCGACGCGTAGTCGCCGTACATGACGCCGGCGAACACCCCGGTCTGGCTGCCGCGCAACGACTTCGGGTCGATGCCCGCACGTTCCACGGCCTCCCAGGACACCTCCAGCAACAGCCGCTGCTGCACGTCCGTGGCCAGGGCCTCGCGGGGGCTGAGGCCGAAGAACTCGGCGTCGAACTCGCCGGCGTCCTGGAGGAAGCCGCCGGAGCGGGTGTAGGAGGTGCCGGTGTGGTCCGGGTCCGGGTCGTACAGGGCATCGAGGTCCCAGCCCCGGTCCGCGGGGAAGCCGGTGACCGCGTCCACGCCGTCGGAGACCAGGCGCCACAGGTCCTCCGGTCCGGAAACGCCGCCCGGGTACCGGCAGCCCATGCCCACGATCACGATCGGGTCGTCGGACACGGCCACCGCGGCCGGCTCGTCCGTCACCGGGTGCTCGTCGAACAGCTCCGCCAGCAGGTACTCCGCCAACGCGGACACGGTCGGCTGGTCGAACGTGACGGTCGCCGGCAACGTCAGCCCCGTCTCCGCGCTCAACGCGTTACGCAGCTCCACCGCGGTCAGCGAGTCGAAGCCGAGCGCCTGGAACGCCTGCTCGGCGTCCACTCCGGACGGTGTCGCGTGCCCCAGCACGGCGGCCACCTTCGCGCGGACCAGGTCGAGCACGGCCGCGCGGCGGGCCGCCGCGTCGAGCCCGGCGAGCCGGCCGGTCAGCGACACGGCGGCAC
>NZ_JBOHGA010000223.1:0-9748 GCF_050699915.1 Actinophytocola sp. | reverse complement strand
GCCCCAAGAACCGGTCCGATCCGGACCGGCCCGAGGGAGGCGACCGGGCCGACCGGCGTGCTGTCTCCGGCGCCCGGGCCCGGTTCGCCGTCGCCGCGGTCGCCGTGCTCGCACTCGTCGGGTCGCTGACCGGGATGAGCCTGCTGCTCGCCCGGGACGCACTGCCCGGTGACGCCCTCTACGGCGTCAAGCGCACGGCCGAGGCCGCGGAGCTCGGGCTCACGTTCGGCGACGAGGGCAGGGCGCTCAAGCATCTGGAGTTCGCGAGCGCGCGGGTCGGCGAGATCGAGACGCTCGCCCGGCGCTACCCCGACCGGGACAGCGCGCCCGTCGGCGGCTACCTCACCGCGCTCACCGACTTCGACAACGACGCGGCGGCGGGCTCCCGCCAGCTGGTCGCGCTGGCCACCCGTTCCGAAGGCCGCCTGCTGACGGACCTGAGCTCGTGGGCGGGGCAGCAGAGCTCGCGGCTGCGAGACGTCTCGGCGCAGCTGCCCGCGGCGGCCCGCAACCGGCAGAGCGCGTCGCTGGCGCTGCTCGACAAGATCACCAGCAGGTCGGCCGCGCTGTCCGAGCGACTGGACTGCTACCAGATCACCTCCGGCTCGGTGGACGACGTGGGCGCGCTGCCCGCGACCGGGGTCTGCGAGCCGCCGCCCGGCTCGCGGCCGAACCCGAACGCACCCGGCGGCAGCGAGCCGGGAGACGTCTCCGTGCAGCCGACCGTGCCGCCGTCCGGTGCCGAACAGCCGGACTCCGGCCGGCCGGGCCAGCAGCTGCCGCCGCTGCCGTCGGTGGCGCGGACCGTGCCGGGGGTCCCCGGCGGCGAGGGCCCGTCGCCGGACTCGACGAACACGCCGCCGCCCTCCGGTGACTCCTCGATCGACGTCCCCCTACCGTTACCCGGCGTGACGGTGCCGCCGCTGCTGCCCGGGCTTCCCGGGATCAGCCTCGGCGAGTGAGGCCGGGCCGGTCGGGGCGCATCGCTACGCTGTCGGTGGAGACAGGTGGTCGAAACACACGGAGGCGTTGACGTGTCCCTGTGGCGGGGCCGTGCCAAGGAGCCGGAGCTGGAGGAGCTAGCCGCACTCGCCGGGGAGGCCTCGGCCGAGGCGGCGGTCGCCCTCGAGCCGATGGCTCCTGTGCCGCCGACGGACCTCACGGCGGCCGCGTTCTTCGACGTCGACAACACGATGATGATGGGCGCGTCGATCTTCCACTTCGCCCGGGGGATGGCCGCGCGGAAGTTCTTCACCAGCTCGGACCTGGCGCGCTTCGCCTTCCAGCAGGTCATGTTCCGCGTCGGCGGCCGCGAGACCCACGACGGGATCCGCAACGCCAGGGAGTCCGGTCTGTCCTTTGTGGCCGGTCACTCGGTGGCCGACCTGATGTCCCACGGCGAGGAGATCTACGACGAGCTGATGGCCGACAAGATCTGGCCGGGGACCCGCGCGCTGGCCCAGATGCACCTGGACGCCGGCCAGCGCGTGTGGCTGGTGACGGCGACCCCGGTGGACCTGGCCACGATCATCGCCCGCCGGCTGGGCCTGACCGGCGCGCTGGGGACCGTGCTGGAGAGCGAGGACGGCGTCTACACCGGCCGGCTGGTCGGCGAGATGCTGCACGGCCCGGCCAAGGCCCACGCCGTGCGCGCCCTGGCGGCCAGGGAGGGCCTGAACCTGCGCCGCTGCACGGCGTACTCGGACTCGGCGAACGACGTGCCCATGCTGTCCGTGGTGGGCACCGCGGTGGCGGTGAACCCCGACGGTTCGCTGCGCGAGGCGGCGCGGAAGCGTGGCTGGGAGATCCGCGACTTCCGGACAGGCAGGAAGGCGGCGAGGATCGGCGTCCCGTCGGTACTCGGCGCGGGCGCGGTCGCCGGCGCGGTGGCGGCGGGCCTGGCGTATCGCAAGCGAGACCGCCTGATCTGACCGGCGAGGGTCGAGCTGGACTTCCGAACCCGGCGTGGCGTCACCGTCGGCGCGACGGCGTTGGGCCCGTCGCTACGACGAACTCGGCAGCACCGGTTTCCGCGACACGGTCGCGGCGCTGGATGCGGGTGGTGCCGACCGACTTCGTCGGCCGCGCCGCCGGTGGGCACCTGACCAACTCGCCCGTGCTGTCGGCGGACCGCGGCAGGGGCCGGACTCAGCCCCGGAAGACGGACTCCCGGGCGGCGACCATGCGGTTGAGGTTGCCCTGGATGGTCTCGCGGACCTGGTCGGCGATCTCCAGCACCAGCGCGTGGTCCTGGTCGGTGTCGGGCGCGGCGAGGTCGGTCCGGATGGGCTCGCCGAAGTCGATGGTCCACTTGGTGGGCAATGGAACCGCGCCGAGCGGGCCCAGCAGCGGGAACAGCGGGGTCACCGGGAAGTACGGCAGGCCCAGCAGCTTGGCCAGCGGCGGGATGTCGGCGATCTTCGGGTAGATCTCCTCCGCGCCGACGATCGAGCACGGGATGATCGGCACCCCGGCCCGCAGCGCCGTCGTCACGAACCCGCCCCGCCCGAAACGCTGCAGGCGGTACCGCTCGCGGAACGGCTTGCCGATGCCCTTGAAGCCCTCCGGCCACACGCCGACGACCTCGCCGGCCCGCAGCAGCCGCTGCGCGTCCGCACCGCAGGCGAGCGTGGTGCCGGTCTTGCGCGCCAGGCTGCCCAGTACGGGAACCTGGAACACGAGGTCGGCGCCGAGCATCCGCAGGTGCCGGCCCTCCGGGTGGTTGTCGTGCACGGCGATGGCCGTCATCAGCGCGTCCCACGGCAGCGTGCCCGAGTGGTTGGCCACCACCAGCGCGCCCGTGCCGGCCGGCAGCGAGCCCGTCACCGACACGCGGAACCACTTGTCGTAGACCGCCCGCAGCGGCGGCATCAGCACGTCGGTGAGCTCGGGGTCGAAGCCGAAGTCGTCCACCGGGTACTCGCCGGTCAGCCGGCGGCGCAGGAAGCGCGCCGCCCCCGCGAGGAAGCTCTGCGGCTCGGCCGGTCGCGGGCGCAGCTCGGTCACCGGCGCCGGCGGCCGCGCGACGGTCGTCGGGCGCATGTGCACCGACCCGTCCAGCGAGCGGCGCGGCAGCGGGATCACCTCGGCGGTGTGCCCGTTCACGTGCTCATCTCCTTGTGCGCAGTGCGCACGTAGTCATCGAAGGCGTCCGATGTGGACCACTTCGGGGCGAAGCCGAACGTCGTCTTCAGCTGGGTCGTGTCGATCACCCGGCCGTAGTTCAGCAGCCGCGAGAGGTCGGCCGAGAAGTGCACCGGCGCGGCCCCGCGGACCAGTCGCGCCGCGGCCGGGATCGCCGCGCGCGGCATCGGCAGCGGCACCCGACCGGCCCGCCGGATCGCCTGGGACAGCAGGATCACGCCGTCGCCGCCGGCGTTGAACACCCCGGGCAGGTCGCACAGCACGGCCCGCTCCAGCACGTCCACCGCGTCCTGCGGGTGCAGCAGCTGCACGCGGGCGTCGAAGCCGAGCACGGTCGGCACCACGGGCAGCCGGAAGTACCGGGCGAGCGCGGTGTCGACACCGGGGCCGATCAGCTCGGCCAGCCGTACGGTCGTGGTCACGACGTCGGGGCGCCGGCGGGAGAACCCGCGCACGTACGCCTCGATCTCCGCCGCCTCGCGGTCCCGGCCGCCGGCGAGCGGGTCCTGTTCGGTGAACACGGCCGGCGACGAAGGACTCGCGCCATACACCTCGGCGGAGGACTTCACCACGAGCTTGCTCACCCTCGGCGACCGCTGGCAGGCGGCCAGCAGCTGCATCGTGCCGATGACGTTGCGTTCCTTGATGGCGGAGCGCAACGGGCCGATGCTGGCCCGCGGCGCGGCGTGCACCACGGTGTCGACATTCGCCGTGCTGATCACCTTGCCGATGCGCGCGTCGCGGATGTCCACGGCCACGGGCTCGACCCGGGGAGACAGTCCCGGCGCGGGCGGTCGGGTGTCGACCCCGAGAACCCGTTCGATCCCGGGGTTCTCCGCGAGACGGTTGGCCAGCCGGCCCCCGAGCTGATCGGCGACTCCGGTAACCAGGACGACGTTGGGCGCCATGCGACTCCGATGATGTCGATCACGTGTGTGGAGGACGGCCCGGCAGACACGGTGGCGGACCACCGCGGACTGTACCGCCAAATTGTGATCGACTTGTCGATGGCTACCTGTAATTAACGCAGGTCACACGCTTACATCCCGGATGTTCACTCGTTTGGAGTCATCCGGGACGCACCGTCGTCGCTCGGCTACTTCTTGAGCTTGCGCCGCTGGACGCGCGTCTTGCGCAGCAGCTTGCGGTGCTTCTTCTTCGACATGCGCTTGCGGCGCTTCTTGATGACCGAGCCCATGTGGATCCCTTGCTGTAGTCGGTGGTCGATCTTGCCTGGATGGCTACGACCACTCGACCAGCAGGCCACGGACGTGCTCGACAAAACCAGGCACAACGGTCGTTCAGAGTACCCGCACGTCACCGGCGTCCTGTCACCGGCTCCGGCCTGGGGCGATCGTGGTCAGCCAGCGTCGAAATAGGCGCTGCGCAGGTAGTCGTCGACCGCCTTCTCGGGCACCCGGAACGATTTGCCGACCCGCACCGCGGGCAGCTCGCCGTTGTGCACCAGGCGGTACACGGTCATCTTCGAGACCCGCATCACCGCGGCCACCTCGGCCACGGTCAGGAACCGCACCTCCTGCAGGCCCGGATGTTCCGGTTCGTTCTTGTTCGCCGGCATGTTTCACCGCGTCCTTCGACACGCGTCGCGCCGTCGGCTTCCCCACCGACGGTATCGACACGCACGTGCTGCCAACGAGAGTAGCGGGACTGGTGTGACTGATGCGACGCCGCGGACGACTTTCCCACCGACCGGCGGCCTACTCGGCCTACTCGTCGTGCGCGCGCCCCAGCTCGTCCGAGCGATCACGGGCGGCCTCGATGGCCGCCAGCAGCGCGGCGCGCACGCCGTGGCGCTCCAGCTCGCGGATGGCCATGATCGTCGTGCCGGCCGGCGAGGTGACCGCCTCGCGCAGTGTCACCGGGTGCTCCCCGGTCTTCGCAAGCATGGCGGCCGCGCCGACCGCGGACTGGATGATCAGCTTCTCGGACACCGCGCGCGGCAGCCCCAGCAGGATGCCCGCGTCGATCATCGCCTCGACGAGGTAGAAGAAGTAGGCCGGCCCGGAGCCGGAGAGCGCCGTGACGGCGTCCTGCTGCGACTCGGGCACCCGCACGACCTGGCCGACGGTCGAGAGCACCTGCTCGACGGTGGCCAGGTGCGCGGCGGTGGCGTAGCGGCCGGGTGAGATCGCGCTCATCGCCTCGCCGACGACCATCGGGGTGTTCGGCATGACCCGCACGACCGGCACGCCCTCGGGCAGCCGCCGCTCGTACAGCGTGGTCGGCAGGCCGGCGCACAGCGAGACGATCAGCGTGCGCTCGTTCGCCGCGGGGGCGAGCTCGTCCAGCAGCGGCTCGATGTCCTGCGGCTTGACGGCGACGACCAGCACGCCCGCCTCCTTGGCCGCGGTGGGCACGTCGACCCCGCGGAAGCCGTAGCGGGTGGTGAGCTCCGCACTCCGGTCCGGATGGCGCTCGGTGAACATCAGCTCGTCGGGCCGCCGGCCGCCGGCCAGCAGGCCGGACAGCAACGCTTCACCGATCTTGCCGGCCCCCAGCACCGCGATGGCCGGCTTGTCCGCCTCAGTCATGCCAACCAGCCTCCCACGACCCACTACCGTTTTCCGGCATGCCGTCCTGCTGCAGATCGCGCCCTGGGTCGCGCTGGCCCTTCTGCTCGTCGCGGAGCTGGTCCGGCGCCGGCGAGCGGCCCGATCGCGGAAGCCCAGCAGACCGGCATCGGCCTGGCCGAAGCCAAGGACTACGTCGACCGCCTCCCGCCCTCGGGCCCGGTCCCGCCACGGGACCCGTCCCGGCAGGGCCGCAGCCAGGTCCCGAGACGGTCCAGCGTGCCCGTGAGCTCATCGCCGCCGGCAAGTACGTCCAGGCCGTGAAGGCCATCAGGGACGACACCGGCTGGGGCCTCAAGGACGCCAAGGCAGCAGCGGACCGGCTGCGCGGCTAGAGCCCGGTCCAGGCGGTTCAGGCCTTGGCGGACAGGGCCAGCTGCCGGGTTTGGCAGACGAGCCGGCCGGTGGCGTCCACGACCGTCGCGTCGGCGTCGAACCAGGCACCGTGCACCGCGCGGCAGTCGACCTGGACGCGCAGCCAGCCGGGGGCCGGACGGGAGCGCAGCAGGGCGGTCAGCTGGACGGTCGGGCTCCAGCCGAACCGGCCGAGGTTGAACGTCACCGGCATCGAGATGTCACCGGCCACCAGCGCGAACATGGGGTCGACCTGCTCACCGCGCGGGCGCACCCACAGCCGCAGCCGCGGCGGGTCGCCGGTGTGCCCGTGCAGGAAGCCGGCGCCGTTCGGGTCCAGGCGCACGTCGCAGCCCGCGGTCAGCCGGAACACCGACGCCATCGGCAGCGAGGCGAGGTCGACCGCGTTGCCCGGCGGCTCCGCGGGCTGGTTGGGCAGGTCCGACCAGACCGCGCGCTCGCGCGGCAGCCGGCCGGTGGTCACCACGCCCTCCACGCACGACTGCCCCCTCTGTTCCAAGTGGACGCCCACGACCGTGGCCTGCCGGCCGGACTTGCGCACGTCGGTACGCAGCAGCACCGGTCCCACCTCGGGAGCCCGGAGGAACTGCGCGCTCACCGCGAGCGGGTCGGCCATCGGCGAGGCCGAGCCGGCCGCCGCGACCGCCGCTCTCGCGAGCAGCGCGAGCAGGAACCCGCCGTGGGGCTTGCCGCCCACGGTCCACGAGTTGGCCAGCTCGGCGGTGAAGGTGCCGTCTCCGAGCGAGCGGACCCTCGACGCCGAGGCGAACGGGCCGACGGCGGAACCGGGACCACCCCGGGCATCGGCCTGCCCCGCAAAACTGCTCATGATTATTACCCTGCCACGTCGGGTGGAGCTTGATCGGACCGCCTCGGACTAGCCGCGAGCGAGTTGCGTCATGTGCGAGAAGTCAACGCGCGCAAGAAGAACGCGGTGTTCGCGGGACGCTCGGCGAGCCGTCGCATGAGGTAGCCGTACCACTGGACTCCGTACGGGACGTAGACCCGGACCGTATGTCCGAGCGCGGCCAACCGCAGCTGCTCGTCCGGCCGGATCCCGTACAGCATCTGGTACTCGAAGCTGCCGGGCTTGCGACCGTGGAACTCCGCCCTGGCGTCGACGATCGGCACCAGCCGCGGGTCGTGCGTGGCGAACATCGGGTAGCCGTCGCCCGCCAGCAGCACGTTCACGCAGCGCACATAGCTGCGGTCCACCTCGTGCGCGTCGGTGAACGCCACCTCGGGCGGCTCGGCGTAGGCGCCCTTGCACAGCCGCACCCGAGAGCCCCCGCCGGCGAGCCGGGCGCAGTCCTCCTCGGTGCGGCGCAGGTAGGACTGCAGGACCGCGCCCGCCCACGGCCACGTCCGGCGCAGCTCCGCGAGCACCCGCAGCGTGGAGTCGGTCGTGGTGTTGTCCTCCATGTCGAGCGTCACCGTCGTGCCGACCCGCTCCGCGGCCGTGCAGATTCGCCCGGCGTTGCGCAGCGCGAGGTCCTCGTCGAGCAGCTGGCCGACCGCGGTCAGCTTCACGCTGACCTCCGAGCGGGCGGCCAGACCGTCCGCGCCGAGCGCGTCGAGCAGCTCCTCGTACGCGCGCACGGTCCGCTCGGCCAGCTCGGCGTCGGTGGTGTCCTCGCCGAGGTAGTCCAGCGTGACCGTGAGCCCGGCGTCGACGAGCCGCCGTGTCACGGCGATCGCGTCGGCCGTGGTCTCGCCGGCCACGAAGCGGCGCACCACGTCCCGGCTCACCGGTGCGGTCGCGACGACACGACGGATCACGTCGTTGCCGGCCGCGGCCAGGATCAAGCTACGTAGCGGGTTCACGAACGCTCCCATTCCACGCACCACGGGCGCCCCGCCCCATCCGACGGGTGCCTCGCAGCGAGACTTTACGGTGCGCCGTCCAGGGCCGTCTCCCGTCGTGCGGTTGGATCGACGGTTCGTCACTGACCGAGGTTGAGCCGGGCGAAGACGATCGCCTCGGCGAGGTCGGACCTGCGGTCCGCCGGGTTCTTGGCTCGCCGCGTGTTGACCTCCACGATGACCTGGCCGGTGAAGCCGGTCGTAGTGAGCCATTCGCATACCTCCGCGCACGGCTGCCCGCCGCGGCCCGGGATCAGGTGCTCGTCGCGCGGCGCACCCGAACCGTCCGCGAGATGCAGGTGCGTGAGCGCCGAGCCCATCCGCTTCGCGAGCGTCATCGCGTCGACCCCGGCGGCCGCGGTGTGCGAGAGGTCGAGCGTGTAGTTCGCGTGGCCGACGTCGGTCGGGTCGATCGACGGGTGGAAGGCCGACATCTCGCTGCCGAAGCGGCGCACGGGGAACATGTTCTCCACCGCGATCGTCACGCCGCTCTCCTCCGCGAGGGTGGCGACGAGGTCGGCGAAGGACTCGGCGTAGCGGCGCTGCCAACGAAACGGCGGGTGGATCACCACCGTCGGCGCGTCCAGGTCCTGCGCGGCCTGCACCGAGCGGCGCAACCGCTCCTCCGGCCGGGGCGACCAGATCCGCTGGGTGATCAGCAGGCAGGGTGCGTGCACGGCGAGCACCGGCACCCCGAGCTGCCGCGACCGGCGGCGCAGGGCCGCGGGGTCCTGGCTGATCGGGTCGGCCCAGACCATCACCTCGACGCCGTCGTAGCCGAGCTCGCGTGACAGCTCGAACCCCGCCGTCGCGGTCTGCGGCCACACCGACGCAGTCGACAGCCCGATCGGGATCGCGGGCACGTTGGGCACTACTACTTGTTCACCAGGAGAAGGACTACCGGGGACACCGTGGCGAGCAGGCCGACGAGCACCGCGAACACCGTGGTCTGCAGATCCTCCGCGCGGCGGATCTTCCGCACGATCAGCACCATGCCGGCGATCACCAGCAGCGCGAGGACCAGCGCGGCCTGCGGCAGCGCGCCCCACAGCCAGTTGAACCCGAGCCACACGGCACCGCCGGCGATTACGCCCACCGCGAGCTGGCCGACCATGACCATCCACTCGCGCATCGGCGAGGCGTCGCGGAGGTCGTCGTCCCCGTCGACGTCGTCGAGGTCGTCGAAGTCGGCGTCGTCGTCGAGCACGTCCGCGCGGTCGAACTTGTCACTGTCGCCGCGGTCCCGCCCGCGCGGGCGGCGGAAGTCGTCGTCGGGGTCGGCCGGCGGGCGCGGCGGCGCCACGGCGGGCCGCATCCGGGTACGGCTGTCCGGCCCGATCGGCACGGACGAGCGCTCCGGGCGGCGCGGGTCGGCGACCGGCTCCATCGACGGGTAGGAGGGATACCGCGGCATCTCCTCGGTCATCGGCTCGCGCGGCGGCCCCGGGGGTGCCAGCGGCGGGCCGGGCGGCGCCTCGGCGCCGTCGAGCCGCGAGCGCATCGACGGCTGCACGCCGCTGCGCTGACCCGGCTGCATGCCGTTCGGCGGCACCCGCGGCGGCACCGGCAGCTGTTGCGAGGGCTGCTGCTTCGGCAGCTGTTGCGAAGGCTGCGGCTTGGGCAGCTGCTGCGACGGTTGCGGCTTCGGGAGCTGCTGGGACGGGTGCTTCAGCGGCTGCGAGGGCTGCTGGCGCGGCGGCGGACCGGGCGGCGGGCCCTGCCGGTCGCCCCGACCGTCACCGCCCCGACCGTCACCGCCCCGACCGTCACCGCCC
>NZ_JBOHGA010000222.1:0-9755 GCF_050699915.1 Actinophytocola sp. | reverse complement strand
CGCTCGACCGCCCCGACCTGCTCGGCGACCCGGTGGCCAAGGCGCTCGCCGCGCTGCCCGCCGAGCACGCCGCACGTTTCGGTGTGGCCGAGATCGATCCAGACCTCGCCGACACCGCCGCCTTCTGCGACACCTACGGCTCCCCGCTCGAGGCCTCGGCCAACTGTGTCGTCGTCGCCGGCAAGCGCGCCGGGGAGGAGCGGTTCGCCGCGTGCCTGGTGCTCGCGACGACCCGGGCCGACGTCAACGGCGTGGTGCGCCGGCGGCTGGACGTCCGGAAGGCGTCCTTCGCTCCGATGGACACCGCGGTCGAGCTGACCGGGATGGCCTACGGCGGGATCACCCCGCTCGGCCTGCCCGCCGGCTGGCCGCTGCTGCTCGCCCCGACCGTCGTCGCCGCGCCGGAGCTGGTGATCGGCAGCGGGATCCGGGGCAGCAAGCTGCTCGTGCCCGGCCCGACGCTCGCCGTGCTCGCGGGCGCGGAGGTCGTCGAGAACCTCGGGCGGCCCGCCTCCCCGGAATCTTAAGTGTTCGTTGCGTTCCAGCGAGAGCTTCGGATACGTCGTTGATCGTGGCTGGGTGCCGTCACGGTCCCCTGAGGTTCCCGTTGGTCGGCAGAGGACTTTCTCCTAGTCGCTGAGCTCTCCGTGTAGGTGCGGGAAGACCCTTGCCACCTTCGCGGTCAGGTAGTCGCCGTAGGTGCCCTCGAACGCCAGTGGGCTCGTCCCGTCCCAGCGCCGGCGCCCGCCCGAGTCCGTCGCCGCGCGGTCGGGCAGTGGCGGGACCGTCGCGGTGAAGTCGGGGTCCAGGAAGAACGGGAACGACAGCCGGCCGCGGCCGCTGGTGTTGCGGACCCGGTGCGGGGTCGAGCGGTACCAGCCGCCGGTCAGGCGTTCCAGCATGTCGCCGATGTTGCAGACGAACGTGTCCGGCAGCGGCGGCGCGTCGACCCAGCCCGCCGGCGTGTGGACCTGCAGGCCGCCGTTGTCGTCCTGTGCCAACAGGGTCAGCAGGCCGTAGTCGGTGTGCTCGCCGACGCCCCAGGCCGGCGATCCCGGCGAGGCGGGCGGGTAGTGGAAGATCCGGAACAGCACGGTCGGCGAGGCCGTGTAGCCGGCGGCGAAGTAGTCCGCGTCGAGGTCGAGGCTGCGCGCCACGCCACGCAACACCTGCTGCCCCACCGCCGTCAGTTCGTCCACATAGGACAAGACGGCCGAACGCAGGTCGGGCACCTGGCGTGGGAACAGGTTCGGGCCGTGCAGCGGCAGCTCCTGGCCCGCCGGCAGCTCCGTGCCGAAGTACAGCCCCTCCTTCAGGTCCCGCTCGCCGGAGGTCAGCTCGGCGCCGACCGGGAAGTAGCCGCGCCACGCCCGGCCGCCGCGGGACATCTCGACCTCCAGCTTCGCCGCCTCGGGCAGGGCGAAGAACGCGCGGCTCGCCGCGTCCAGCCGGTCCCGGAGCGCGGTCGGGACGCCGTGGCCGGTGACGTAGAAGAACCCGGTGTCGCGGCAGGCACGCTCGATCTCCGGCGCGGCGCGCTCCGCGTCGGAGATGTCGATGACCGGGAGCACCGTCAGAACACCACGGTCTTGTTGCCGTGCACCAGAACCCGGTTCTCCAGGTGCCAGCGCAGACCCCGGGCCAGCACCATCTTCTCGATGTCGCGGCCGCGGCGGACCATGTCGGTGATCGAGTCCGCGTGCCCGACCCGGATGACGTCCTGTTCGACGATCGGGCCGGCGTCCAGCTCCGCGGTGACGTAGTGGCAGGTCGCGCCGATCAGCTTCACGCCGCGGCGGTGTGCCTGGTGGTAGGGCCGCGCGCCGACGAACGAGGGCAGGAAGCTGTGGTGGATGTTCAGCGCCCGGCCGCTCCACGACGCGCACAGGTCCGCGGGCACGATCTGCATGAACCGGGCGAGCACGATCGCGTGTGGGTCGCTCGCCTCGACCAGCTCGCGCAGCCGTGCGAACGCGGCGGGCTTGTCGTCGACGGGGAACGGCACGTGGTGGAACGGGATCCCGTGCGCCTCGGTGATCGCGGCCAGGTCGGGGTGGTTGCCGATCACCGCGGTCACGTCGACGTCCAGCTCCCCGGACGCGACGCGGCCGAGGATGTCGTAGAGGCAATGGCCTTCCCTGGACACCAGGATCACCACGCGCCGCCGCTCGTCGGTGTCCATGATGTTCCAGTCGCGCTCCTCGGCGAGCTCCGCGGCGATCTCGCCGAACCGCGCGCGCAGCTCGTCGATGCCGACGCCGAGCGTGCTCGCGTCGATCTCCTGGCGAGTGAAGAACCAGCCGGTGTCCTGGTCGGTGTGGTAGGCGGCCTCGACGATCAGCCCGCCGAGGTCGGCGAGGAACGTCGCGATCCGGGCCACGATCCCGATCCGGTCCGGGCATCCGAAGGTGATCACGAAGCGGCGGCTCATGGCGCGCGCAACGCGTCGACCAGGGAGCGGTCGCCGTTGACGATCGCCGTGCTCGGCCGGTGCCACGCCGCGCGGTAGACCGCGTCCGCGGTGCCGACCACCGCGGCGTCGGCGTCGACGTCCGTGGCCGGGCTGACCTCCGGGACCTCGCCGGGCTTGAACCGCACCAGCCACGCACGACCGGCGTCGGCGGCGTGGAAGAGAACGGTGCCCTCGAGTTCGGGCTGCTCCTGGCCGCGGTGCGGGGCGAGCATCCCGAGCACCTCGTCGATCCCGTCAGCCGCGAGGTCCGAGTCGAACACCAGCGAGGGCACGGCGTGCGCGTCGTCCGTCCCCGCGGCGGCGTGCTCGGCGTCGAGGCGGTGGATGGCGGTCTCGTGCGCCTGGCGCCGAGCCCAGAAGGCGGCCGTCGGCGGCTCGCTGCTGGCGAACACCCAGGCGGGTGCGTCAGGGCCCATCGCCCGCAGCTTGGTCAACATCGTGGCGAGCGTCGTGTCCCACCAGCCGAGCAGTTCCTCCCAGTCCTCCGGCGACGGGGCCGGGGTGGGCCGCTCGGCGTCCGGCGGCAGGTCGAGCGCCTGCCCGACCCAGTCGTGCACGCGGGCGATGTGGCGGACGAGGCGGTGGACCGTCCACTCGGGACAAGTCGGGACCGGTGCGGCCGGGCCGGCGGAGACCGCCGCCGCGCGCAGCGCGCGGGCCTGCTGTTCGATCCGGTCCAGAAAGCTCGCGAAGTCCACGCGAGCGAGAATAGTCACCCGCGGACCGGAAGATCTGCAGCTCTTCCGGGCGCGGGGCTAGTCGAGGCGGGTCCGCGCGTACTCGGCCATCGCCGCGCGCAGGAACTCCGCCAGCCGGGGGTCGGTCCGGTCGAAGTTCGCCCGGAACCTCGGGTCGTCGGCGTACAGGTCGCCCAGCCCCGTGTAGGACTCCCGGTTCGGGGTCCAGTGCTGGCTGATCCACCGGTAGTGGCCATCCAGCACGTCCTGCACCGCCGGGTCGACCGGCTCGCGGCCCGCGTCGATCAGCTCGACCAGCGAGTCGAGCTGCGTCGCCCACTGCTCGCGCTGGTCGCGCCACCACCGGCTGGGCTCGTCCTTCACCTGTGCGTTGGCGGCGTCCACGTTCTCCGCGCCCCACCGCTGCCGGGCCTCCTCCTGGAGCTCGGCCTGCTTGGCCGAGTCGAAGCCCTCGAACCAGTGGTCCATGGAGCTGCCTGACTTCGCGTTCACGTTCTCACCTCCTCTCAGCTCCTCGATCGTGCGGGACACTGTGTTCGCCAGCCGCTGGAACCGGTCGCGCTCGGCGAGCAGCCACTTGCGATGCAGCGCCAACACCTCGGCCCGGTCGCGACCCTCGTGCACGATCTCGGCGATCGCGTCGAGGCCCACCCCCAGCTCGCGCATGACGAGGATCTGCTGGAGTCGCAGCAGCTGCTCCTGCTCGTAGTACCGGTAGCCGTTGGCGCCGACCCAGGCGGGCGGCAGCAGGCCGATCTCGTCGTAGTGGCGCAGGGTCCGGGACGTCACCTTGGACATCCGCGCCACCTGAGCGATCGACCATGCCATGCCGACCACGATAGAAGTTGACGTAACGTCAAGGTCAAGCTGAACAGCTTCGGGTCGGCCCTGTCAGGCGTCGCCGGCCAGCCACTTCTCGGCGTACTCGGCCTCCGCTGCCAGCAGCTTGCCGACCTGCTCGGCGACGACCTTCTCCAGCTTTCCGCCGATCAGCGGGATGCTGACCTTCACCTGGGCGGTGATCACCAGCGTGCCCTGGGAGTCGGTGCCGGCGATCCGCGAGCGGCCCTGGATCTCACCCGGCACGCCGGCGATCGTGACCCGGGTGGCGCCCGCGTAGAAGTCGCCCTCCGGCCGCCACCGCTCCTCGCGCTCGACCACGAGGTCGCCGTTGATGATCGTCCGCACCGCGCCGGGCAGCCGGGAGGCGTCCACGCCCTGGCGCATCCGGAAGGTCACGCGGTCGCCGTCACGGGAGTGCGCGAGCAGTGTCGCGTCCTTGCCGCCGATGTCGGTCAGGCGCTCGGTGAGGAATGCCTTGTCAACGAGGGTGCCGTACACCTCGCCGGCCGCGACGGGGAACGTCGACCGGTGCTCCAGGCTGGTTGCCATGCGACGGAGGTTACCGTTGGAGCCCATGACCAGCCTTCCCCTCGGTGCGGACGGGATCGTGGCCCGATCCGCTGTTCCCCTGTCCGGGTACACCACGCTGCGGCTCGGCGGTCCCGCCGCCAAGTTCGTGGCAGCCGGCTCGGCCGAGGACGTGGCAGCCGCGGTGAGAGCCGCGGACGGCCGGGAGGAACCCGTGCTCGTGCTGGGCGGCGGGTCCAACCTCGTGGTCGCCGACGAGGGGTTCGACGGCACGGTCGTGCAGGTGGCCAACAGCGGCAGCAAGATCGACTCGCTCGGCGACGGGCGGGTGGTGCTCACGGTCGAGGCCGGCGAGGACTGGGACGCGGTCGTGTGCCGGACGGTCGAGGCGGGGCTCGGCGGGCTCGAGTGCCTGTCCGGCATTCCGGGCTCGGTCGGCGCCACGCCGGTGCAGAACGTCGGCGCGTACGGCATCGAGGTCTCGCAGCTGCTGATCTCGGTCGACCTGCTGGACCGGGTGGCCGGCGAGATCCGCACGCTCGGCGTCGAGGAGCTCGGTCTCGGCTACCGGACGAGCGTGCTGAAGGGGACCGAGCGTGCGGTCGTGCTGCGGGTTCGCTTCGAGCTCGCCGACGGCGGGATGTCCGCGCCGATCAGGTACACCGAACTGGCGCGGGTGCTCGGCGTGCGACAGGGCAAGCAGGTCCCGGTCGACCTGGCCCGCCAGGCGGTGCTGGAGCTGCGGCGGGGCAAGGGAATGGTGCTCGACACGGCCGACCACGACACGTGGAGCGTGGGGTCGTTCTTCACGAACCCGATCGTGCTGAAGCGCGACCTCGGCGGGGTGCTGTCCCGGATCGCGGCGCGGATCGGCGCGGACGTGCCGGTGCCGCAGTACCCGGCGGGCGTCGGCGCGACGAAGCTGTCCGCGGCGTGGCTCATCGAGCGCGCGGGGTTCGCGAAGGGCTACCCGGGCTCGGAGGGCCGGGTGGCGCTGTCGGGCAAGCACACGCTGGCGCTGACGAACCGAGGCACCGCGACGACGGAGGACCTGCTCGCGCTGGCCCGCGAGGTTCGGGACGGCGTTCAGGTCGCGTTCGGAGTGGAGCTGCAGGCAGAGCCGGTCCTCGTGGGCTGCACTCTCTGATCGCCCGCGCTGTTCGCGCTACTCGCGGTGCAGCCGCGTCGCCGAGGCCTGGGCGCGGGGCTTCAGGACGATCTCGTCGATGTTGAAGTGCGCGGGCCGGGTCACCGCGAACACGACGGTCTCCGCGACGTCCTGCGCCGTCAGCGGTGTGACTCCCGCGTACACCGCGTCCGAGCGCTCCGCGTCGCCGTCGAAGCGGACCAGCGAGAACTCCGTCTCCACCATGCCCGGCAGGATCTCGGTGAACCGGACCGGCTGGCCAAGGTGCTCGCCGCGCAGGGTGCGGTGCAGGGCCGACTGCGCGTGCTTCGCGCTCGTGTAGCCCGCGCCCCTGTCGTACACCTCGCGCGCCGCGATCGACGTCACCGTCACCACGTGGCCGTCGCCGGACGCGACGAGCGTCGGCAGCAGCGCCTTGGTCAGTCTCAGCGTGCCCAGGACGTTCGTCTCCCACATCCAGCGCCAGTGGTCCTCGTCCGCGGACTCGACCGGATCGAGGCCCCGTGCGCCGCCGGCGTTGTTGACCAACACCCGGCACGCCGGTGCCGCGGCGACGAACTCGGCCACGGACGAGGGTGACGTCACATCAAGTGGCAGCGCCGTGCCGCCGATCTCCGAGGCGATGGCAACGAGTCGATCGACCCGGCGGGCGCCGAGGATCACGTGGAAACCGGCGGCGGCGAGCCCCCGCGCGGTCGCCTCGCCGATGCCCGAACTGGCCCCGCTGACGATCGCCGTGTCGATGTCGTTCACGTTTACCGATCCAACACCGGGAGGTATCCCGGGTGGGTGCCCGCCGGAGTATGACCACTGTCACACTCTCCTGCAAGCACCTCGTCCGGCTCCCGGGCGTCCTCAATACGAGGGCCAGACTCAGGCGGAGGTTGACACACGGTGAGAACACAGCGGATGTTCGGCTCGGTCGTCGCGTTGTTGGCGACCCTTTCCCTGGTCGCCGCGTGCTCAAACGAAACAGACGGTGGCGCGGTCTTCGACTCGAAGGCGCCCGGGAAGCAGCAGGAACGCGACGAGACGCCGGCCGCGAAGATCACCTTCGCCCCCGCCGACGGCGCCAAGGACGTGCCCGTCCTCGATCCCATCAAGATCACCGTCGACGGTGGCGAGCTCACCGACGTCAAGCTGGTCACCCCCGCCGGCAAGGAGGTCGCCGGCAAGCTCGCGGCGGACAAGCTCAGCTGGACCAGCGGCGAGGTCCTCGGCTACGGCAAGACCTACAAGTACGAGGCCACCGCCGAGAACGAGTCCGGCAAGGAGTCGACGCAGGAGGGCAGCTTCACCACGCTCGCCCCCGCCGCGACCCCCCGCGCCACGATCAACCCTGGCGACGAGGCCACCGTCGGCGTCGGCATGCCCGTCAGCATCAAGTTCCCCGAGGGCCCGGTCACCGACAAGGCCGCCGTGGAGAAGGCCCTGAAGCTTGAGACGTCCGTCCCTGTCGAGGGCTCCTGGGGCTGGCTCGGTGACCAGCAGGTCGACTGGCGGCCAAAGGAGTACTGGCCGGCCAACACGAAGGTGACGGTCAACGCCAAGCTCTACGGCCTGTCCTTCGGCGACGGCGCGTACGGCAAGTCCGACCTGTCGACATCGTTCACGGTCGGTCGCAGCCAGGTCGTGAAGATCAACACGCCCCAGCACAAGATGGACGTGTACCGCGACGGCTCGCTCGCCGCGAGCTACCCGGCCAGCAACGGCAAGGACGCCGACCCGAACCTGAACACGCCCAACGGCACCGTCATCGTGATGTCGAAGGAGCCGGTCGGCGACTTCTCCAACCCGCGCTACGGCTACACGAACGTCAAGAAGAAGTGGGCCGTGCGCATCTCCAACCACGGCGAGTTCATCCACGAGAACGAGGAGAACCGCGCCAACATCGGCAAGGTCAACAGCTCGCACGGCTGCGTCAACCTCTTCGAGGCGGACGCGAAGAAGTACTACGACACCGCGCTGGTCGGCGACCCGGTGGAGATCACCGGCTCGAAGGCCAAGTTCCCGACCACGTCGGACGTGTTCGACTGGCTGATCCCGTGGAGCCAGTGGCAGTCGATGTCGGCCTTGTGACCGGCAGGCTCGTCGGCTGTGTCGAAGGTGCCGGCGGCGTGCGGCTGGCCGTCCGCGAGGCCGGCCGCACGGAGGCGCCGCCGTTCGTGTTCCTGCACGGCTGGTCGGCCAGCGGCAGCGCCTGGGCCCGGCAGCTCGCCGACCCGGAACTGACCGCACACCACCGACTCGTGGCGCTCGACCTGCGCGGACACGGTGAGTCCGACACCCCGGACCCGGCCGGCGGCGGCTACGCCGACCCGGCCGTCTGGGCGGCGGACGTCGCCGCGGTGCTCGAGCGGACCGGTCCGGCGGTGCTCGTCGGCTGGTCCTACGGCGGCCTGGTCATCGCCGACTACCTGCGCGAACGCGGCACCGCCGGGGTGCGCGGCATCGTGCTCGTCGACGCCATCACCGAGATCGGCCCGGGCAACCCCGGCGGCGAGGTCGGCCCGGCATGGGACGGCCTGATGCGCCCGGCGCTGTCCGAGGACCCGGCCGTCGCGGTCCCGGCGCTGACCGCCTTCGCCGGCCGGATGACCGCCACGCCGCTGCCCGGCGCCGGCGTCCAGCGGCTCGTCTCCGACATGCTGCGGGTGCCGCCGGCCGTGCGCGCGGCGCTGTTCCGGCGAACACTCGGCAGTGCTGAAGTGCTGGCCGGCGTGTCCGTGCCGGCCCTGGTCGTGCACGGTGAACGGGACGAGGTGATCAGTCCGCGGGCGGCCGAGTACGCGGCCGGGAAGATTCCCGGTGCGCAAATGCGTTGGTTCGAAGACGTGGGCCACATGCCGTTCGCGGAACGAACCGACGCGTTCGACACGGTCCTGCTCGAGTTCGCGGGTTCGACCACCAGCCACTAGTCGGGAGTGGATGTGCGGGAAGCCAGCAGTGCCGTAGTTGAGGGTGCCCTAGAGGGTGCGGTAGTACGACTCCATCGCCCGCCGAGGCGGGTGGCGGTGCTCTCCGTCCACACCTCGCCGCTCGAGCAGCCGGGCACCGGCGACGCCGGCGGGATGAACGTCTACATCACCCAGACCGCGACCCGGATGGCCCGGCGCGGGATCGCCGTCGAGGTGTTCACCCGGGCCACGTCCTCGGACCTGCCGCCGGTGGCCGAGCTCGCGCCGGGCGTGCTGGTCCGGCACGTGCACGCCGGCCCGTTCGAGGGGCTCGGCAAGGACGAGCTGCCGGCTCAGCTGTGCGCCTTCACCGCGGGCGTGCTGCGGGCCGAGGCCTTCCACGAGCCCGGCTACTACGACCTCGTGCACTCGCACTACTGGCTGTCCGGGCAGGTCGGCTGGCTCGCCCGGGACCGCTGGGGCGTGCCGCTGGTGTTCTCCGCGCACACGCTGGCCAAGGTCAAGAACCTCGCGCTCGCCGCCGGTGACAGCCCCGAGCCGCGCACCCGCGCGATCGGCGAGCAGCAGGTCGTCGACCAGGCCGACCAGCTGATCGCCAACACCGCGGTCGAGGCGGGCCAGCTCGTCGACCTGTACGACGCCGCGCCGGACAAGGTCAACACCGTGGCGCCGGGCGTCGACCTGGACCTGTTCGCGCCTGGCGACCGGGCCGCCGCACGCGCCGCGCTGGGCATCCGGCCGGACGCGGTCGTGCTCGCGTTCGTGGGCCGGATCCAGCCGCTGAAGGCGCCGGACGTGCTGCTGCGGGCCGCGGCCGAGCTGCTGGCCCGCGGTGCCGTCTCTCGCGAGCGGCTGACGGTCGTCGTGGCCGGCGGGCCGTCCGGGTCGGGCCTGGAGGCACCCACCTCGCTGCAGGAGCTGGCCGTCGCGCTCGGCATCGACGACGTCGTGCGGTTCCTGCCGCCCCGGCAGGGGCCCGAGCTGGTCGAGGTGTACCGGGCGGCCGACGTCGTCGCGGTGCCCAGCCACAACGAGTCGTTCGGGCTCGTCGCGCTCGAGGCGCAGGCGTGCGGGACGCCGGTCGTGGCGGCCGCCGTCGGCGGGCTGCCGGTCGCCGTCGCGGACCGGTCGTCTGGCCTGCTCGTCCG
>NZ_JBOHGA010000221.1:0-9878 GCF_050699915.1 Actinophytocola sp. | reverse complement strand
CTCGGCATCCACCGATGGGTCGTCGAACACGCCTACGCACTCCTGCACTGGTTCCGCCGCCTCCACATCCGCTGAGAGCGCCGCGACGACATTCACGAAGCGCTCACCAGCATCGGATACAGCCTCACCTGCTGGCACAAACTCAAGAACCACTCAATCTGTTAGGACCCCTAAGACGACCCGATCATCCGTATCGACGACCCGATCGACCGTGAGCTGGCCGAGGACATCCCGTTCGAGCCCAGGTGGTACCCGTGCGACGTAGCCGAGGAGCCCGTGGCCGACGTTGTACGTGCCGAGAGACACGTCCGTGCAGGTCAACTGGTATCGGCGCGTGACTGATCGCTATCCGGCATGATCGCGGCTCGTGCTGGTTCGCCTCACCTAGCAGCGGCGGACCCGTCGATCGCGCCGCCCGCCGCGAGGACCAGGTGCTGGAGGGCATCAACCATCGCGGGATCGCGCAGGCCGTGCAGATCCGCGAGCACCAGGGCGGACCGGCCATCGGCGGAAGCGGGCAAGTTCGGCCCCGGTCGTGTTCGCCGAGCGGCCCTGCGCCGGGCCGGAGGAGCACAGCAGATGATCATCGCGGCAGTGCGCTCAAGATCCAAACGAGACACGCTCTTAGTGATCTTGAGCTTATCTGCGCTGGTAGTGGGCTTGTTGGGCGCTATATTGGTGGCGTCTGCGCCAGTGGGACCAGGCCCAGGTCACGACGCGGTCGGGCAGGGTGGTCGTCAGGTGTGCCAGGAGACGCTTGATCTCGCCGAGTGTGATCGGGATGAGGCCGTGCCAGGGCTGTTGGGGCGATCACGGCGGTTACGGCCAGTAGATGTGGGCGAGCATGGCCAGGGTGATGTACCGATACCAGGCGTCGCAGCGGCGGACCTGGTAGTGGTCCAGGCCGACCTCGGTCTTGCGGTCTGAAAACAGTCCTCGATCGCCCAGCGTGCGCCCGCGACGCGAATGAGCTCGTCGTCTGTGGTTCCTGTTGGGGCGCAGCACAAGTAGTAGGCAAGCTCGTACTCGCCCTTGCTGTTGCGGGTCATCGAGCGACGGGCCAGCATCCCAGCCCGAGGCGCTGGCCACCCCGTGAGCTCGGGCGTGGCCAGCGCGTCGCCCTAGCCGAGCTTGCGGGCCTCGGTGGCGGCCGCGGCGAGGTCGCCCTGTTCCACGGCCTCGCCCAGGGCGGTCAGGGTCCGGTGGACGGCGGCCGGGTCGGGGACGTCGCCGCGGATGCGGTCGAACGTCCACTTCAGACTCGCCAGGTCGCCGGCCACCGCCGCCTGGTCGTCCGCGGCGGCGTCGATGACCAACTGGCGGGCCCACAGGGCGACCCGTGTCGGGTCGACCGCCTCGTGGCGGGATCGGACGTCCAGCTCGTTCTGCGCCACCCGCAGGGCGGCGTCGCGGGCGCCGCCCGCGTCCCGTTGGGACACCGCCGTGGTGAGCGTGTCGATGTCGCGGTCCATCTGGCGGGTGAGCAGCGGCAGCGGCGCGTCCTCCGGGCGTGCCGCGGTCCACGCCTTCGCCACCGCCGCGGTCGCGGTGTCGGCGGCCGCCCAGTCGGCCCCGGCGACCGCGTCGGTGGCCCGCCGGATCGCGGTCGCCAGAGCGTCCACTGTGGGCGGTACCGGCGCGTTCGTCGCGTCGGCGGGCAGCGCGAGCGATGCAGCCTCATGGTCGCCGTCCGCGTTGCCGGTGGAGAACTCGCCATAGCCGGGCGCGAACGTCTTGTCCTCCCGCGAGCCGTCCATGTGTAGCTCCGAGACGGTGATGGCGCCCTCGATGGGCCCGCTCGGCCCGTCCACCGTCTGGTTCGTGGCGGACACGGTGACCTCCTCGAACACCACGCCGGGCTTGTTCTCCGGGCGGTACACGTCGCCCTTCGCCGGATGCGCCGGCATGATCATCGCGGCCGGCGCGTCCGCACCCGCGACCCAGGTGCCGTCGGTGTCGACGACCTCGCCGTCCTCGTAGTTGAAGACGTCCTCGCCCAGGTACCACACCGAGCCGTCGTCGGCCTGGGCGTACCAGTCGAGCGCGACCTCCTTGATCCGGCCGTCGGACAGCGCGAAGTACTGGCTCTCCAGCGCGTCGATCCGGTGACCACCCCAGTTGATGATCTTGCGCTCCGGCAGCAGCGTCACCTCGGTGCGGAACGGCTTGCCGTCCACCTGCCCGCCGTAGATCGTCTGCCGGACGATGCCGGTGGGGTGCAAGGGGTTCGTCACCCTGAGCGGGTTGCCGAACCTCGGGGTGCCGGTGTCCACGCGCCCGTCCTCCGGGGCGAGCGGCAGGCACCGGTCGGTCTCCGTGCCGCCCTCCTCGACGATCTTCACGCAGTCGTCGGCGGGCGCGGCCGGGCCGGGGTCGGCCGCACAGCCGGCGAGCACGAACACGGCTGCCGCCACACCCACCCAGCGACTACCGTCCCTCATCGGAGTCCTCTTTGGAGTCCCCGGCTGAGCCGAGCACCGCGAAGTTCTCGTCGAGATGCACGTCGACCTGGCGGCCGTCGTCCACGGTCACCTCGACCTCGTAGTAGCCCTCCTCGTCGCCGACCTCGGTCTCGGTGACCCGCCCGCCGCCGGTGTGCTCGAGCGCCGCCTTCTCGACCCTGTCCAGCGCCGGGCCGGTGATCGGCTGATCGGTGCCGTCAGGCCCAGCGTTGTCGTCCTGCTGCCCGGTTGCGAACGCGATGCTGGCCCCGGCCGCGATCAGACCGGCGGCCACCACCGCCACGATGATCATGCGCTTCATGTCCGTCTCCCTTCGACGGACACACCCTGCGCCGCGGACGCTGAACTAGTCCTGAACGCCCGGGAGCGTAACCGCCACCCGGGCGCCGCCGAGCGGGGCGTCGGCGATGGCGACCGTGCCGCCGTGCGCGGCGACCAGCTCGGCGACGATCGCCAGCCCCAGGCCGCTGCCGCCCTCGTCGCGTGCCCGAGCGTCGGCCAGCCGGACGAACCGGTCCAGCACCCGCGTCCGCTCCGCGGCCGGGATGCCGGGCCCATCGTCGTCGACGGTGACCGTCACCGACCCGTCGGCCACGGCGATGCCGAACGCGACGGCCGATGACGCGTGCCGGGCGGCGTTGTCGGCCAGGTTACGCAGCACGCGCCGCAACCCCGCCGGGTCACCGAGCACGCGCCCAGCCGTCACACCAGATGTGTCCACGCTTAGTGCCCGGCGCACCCGGTCGGCCTCGGCGAGCACCAAGTCGTCGACGTCCACCTGCACCCGACGCAGCGCGAGCCCCGCCTCGTCGGCACGCGCGAGCAGCAACAGATCGTCGATCAGGCGCTGCAGGCGCAACGCCTCCGCGTGCACCGGCTCGGCCAGCCCGGCGACCGTGACCCGGTCCGGGTACGCGCGGGCGACCTCGGTGTGCTGGCGGATCGACGCGGTCGGCGTGCGCAGCTCGTGCGAGGCGTCCGAGACGAATCGCCGCTGGGCGGACTGCGCGCCCTGCAGCCGGGCCAGCATCCGGTTCATCGTGCGGGCCAGCCGCGCGATCTCGTCGCCCGAGGCCGGCTCCGGCACCCGGCGATGCAACTCGGCGGCGGAGATCGCGTCGACCTCGCCGCCGATCGCGGCCACCGGGGCCAGCGCGCGGCCCACCACCCGCCACGTCGTCACCCCGACCACGACCAGCAGCAGCGGCAGCCCCACCGCCAACAGCTGGACGAGCACCTGGGTCGACTCCAGCGCGTCGGACAGCGCCCGCGCCACGACGACGGTCCGCCGCCCGTCGGGCATCCGCGCGTTCGCGGCGACGGCGAGGAACAGGTCCTCGTCGACCGGCGTATGCACCTCTACCGCCTCGCCCGGCGCCGGCCGCGCCACCGCCGCCCGCCCGGCGACATTCTCGCTCGCGGCCACCACCCGGCCGTCCTCATCGAGGATCTGGATCAGCTGCTCGTCCGGCTCTCCGACCGCCAGGCTCGGCACGTCGCCGCCGGCGGCGAGCACCGCGGCGACCTCACCGGCCCTGGTCTCGGCGGCCGCGCGGACGTTCTCGGTCAGCGTCGAGCGAACGATGAGCACGAGCGTCACCGCGCCGAGTAGCAGGGCCACCCCGACCACGCCGACCGCCCCTGCCGTGGTGCGGACCCGGACCGTACTAGCCATCTTTGAGCCGGTATCCGGCACCGCGCACGGTCTCGATGGTGGCGGCGCCGAGCTTGGTCCGCAGCCGCCGCACGTACACCTCGACGATGTTCGGGTCGCCGTCGAAGTTCACGTCCCACACATGTTCGATGATCTCCAGCTTGCCCACCACCTCCCCGGCCCGACGCATGAGGTACTCCAGCAGCGCGTGCTCGCGAGCGGTCAGCTCGACCTCGGTGTCGCCGTGCCACACCTGCCGGGTCGCCGGGTCGAGCCGCAACGCACCCGCCTGGAGGACAGCCGGCCGCGGCCGTGCGCCCCGGCGCAGCAGCGCGCGGAGCCGGGCGAGCAGCACCGCGTAGGAGAACGGCTTGGTGAGGTAGTCGTCGGCGCCGATGTCCAGCCCGTCGACCTCGTCCCACTCGCCGTCCTTCGCGGTGAGCATGAGAATCGGCGTCCAGATCCGTTCCGCGCGGAGGGTCGCGCAGAGCTCGTAGCCGTTCAGCCTGGGCAGCATGATGTCCAGCACCAGCGCGTCGTAGGGATTCTCGCGGGCGAGCCAAAGGCCTTCTTCGCCGTCGCCGGCCACGTCCACGGCGAAGCCTTCGGCTTCCAGGCCGTCTCGTAGGGCGGCGGCCAGCCGCCGTTCATCCTCCACCACCAGCACGCGCAACGCATCTCCCTGCTCGGGCCCAGCCTGCCTGATGTCGACTGAAACCGCGCTGAACGGCTTGCTCGTCTGGCTGACCCCACCGACACCTACCAGGCCACACGCTCAACTCGATCACCAAACACCGGCACCAGCGGCCCCACACTCGAGGAGTTCGGCTATGACCCGCCGGGCGCCACCAACAGCTGCGAGATGTCCGGCCAAGGCCAGACCCTCAAGGGGAACACCGAGGGTCACCTGGCGACCGGGGCCAACGGCGAGGTGACGAGTTCGTCTACGACGCGGACGGCAACCGCCTGATCCGCCGCGACCCGCAAGCCGTCACGATGTATTGGGGCACCAGGAGATCCGTCTCGACCACATCCGGCGGGCGAAGGCGGGCACTCACCACTACAGGCACGGCGGTCAGTCCGTCGCCCTGCACACCGAGGCTTCACGGGTTGGAAGACCAACGCGGTGTTGGTACGCCAGGCTGGAGCCGGCGAGGACCGGTGCCGTGGTCGAGGGCGTTGCTGGCCAACTCGGTGACGACAAGGACGACGTCGGCCAACCGCTCAGCGACCAGATCCGCGACGGCAGCTAGCCGCACAGCCCACCGCAGAATCCGGTGCGGCGTGCTCGTCGTGATGCCGACCTCGTCGGCGGCGGCAGGGGTGTCGAGAGGTTGGTTGTAGGTGGCGACGATGCGGTCGGGGCGTAGTCCGGGCTGGCCCACCACGGGTCGTGGTCGACCAGGATCGAGTGCGTGGCCGCGGCGTCGGCCAGCACGACCGAGGACAGGCGCTCGGCGTCGTAGGGGCACAGGATCGTGGCGGAGCGCCAGCGAACGCGTAGTTGACCAACGCCTCGTGCTGGGTGCACGCCGGATACTCGGTGTCGCTGCGCTCGGGCCAGATCGCCACGGACCACACCAGGGTCGGGGACGGCGAGCAGCACCAGCACCACCGTGACCGCGACGATGACCCCGGCCGCGCCGACACCACCGAGCCTGGTGCGGCGACAACTGCGCCGGCTCGTCGCGGCGATGACCAAGCCGGCGACGGTGGCGAACAGCACCACGCCCCCGTCGAAACCTCGACAGACCAACACATGTAGCGACGGCGAAGTGCCCGGGCGCCATCGGCCGCAGTCCCGACCCGGCCTGCGTCTTGGTCTGCACCACGCGCAAGACCGTCCCAGTAGGACAACGAAAGCTTCCGACCGAAGAATCGGATGGCGAGATTTCACCATGAGACTGCGATGTCACCAATACTGGTGTCCGAGGACCGACTGCACATTATTCACCCGTCGCGCGCTCAACAAGTGAGGTCTCGACCTGCCGGTTGCCCGCGGAGGAAGACGCGGGGCCGCAGTCCTCCTGACTTGATGGGCTCGGTCCACATGGATGTTTCACCCAACTGCCGAGGGTCTGGTCGCGGCTACAGCCATCCGTCAGGGACCGGCACACTCCGTACGACGTCGATGGCATGCGTTGGTCGACATCGCAACACCGCAGCTAGCGTGGCGGAATCGCGATTGGCGGTCGAGTTCTCGATGTCGACGACAAACAGCGCCCGGGCCGGTATCCGGTGTCCCGACATCTGGCTGAAACACATCCATGCGCATCTCTCTTCGCGCGACGAAGGAGCACCTGTGCCTCCACAGCCAAGCCGGAGGCAGCGCTTCCAGGTCACCCAACCAGAACAAACGACCTCGGTCGTCATGAGTGTCGTACGAAGGGGCTGGCCGACAGAAGCCAGAACGTGCGAAGGCGTGGCTTGTGGGTCACCGAGAACACCTAGGCTGAGTGGGATGTGCCGTGTGTGCACATGGGAGCTTATGGAGGTTCAGCATGGCTCGGCAGGCCGTCTCGACGGACAACGCACCACAGGCGATCGGACCCTACAGCCAGGCGATCATCGCCAACGGATTCGTGTTCTGCTCGGGCACGGCGGGGATCGACCCAGCGACGGGCGTTGCGCCCGACGGTATCGAAGAACAGACCGAGCTCGCGCTCCGCAACCTCGACGCCGTGCTCACCGCCGCGGGCGCGTCCATGGCGAACCTGGTCAAGACCACGATCTTCTACACGAACGTCGACGACTTCGCGTCCATCAACGCCATCTACGCCCGCTTCATGCCCGACCCGCCACCCGCTCGCTCAGCCCCGGCGAACGCGGCCCTGCCACGCAACCTCCTCATCTCCATCGACGCCATCGCCGTCCTGTCCACCGACTGACCTCAGCCCGGTCGTACACCGCCTGGGCAACCGACAACGGGACCTGCCCACGGCCGCGCGGTGCCATGGGCCGCCGTTCGGCTGCTCGCCAGTTACTTACACCTGCCTCCAGCAACTCAGCAATCCTAGTTTCCTGCGACGACAACACAACGAGGGCTTTGCAACGACTCCTAGTACCCAAGCAGGTGGGGCCCAATCAGAATGCCGAAGCGGGGCCAAGCCAACCGCAGGATCGATTCGAACTTGTCCCGCACCTCCGGGTTCTCCCAGTCCAGGTCCGCCTGTTCTGGCGCGAACAGGTGCAGTTACCACTCGCTGGGGCTGCCGTCGGGCTCGGTGGTTCTGGTCCAAGCCGGCCCACCGAACCGCGACCGCCAGTTGTCGGGGGCTGCGACCCGGATGACTGGCGGCGGCACTTCGGACCGCCTGGTCGGAGTTCGCCGCGGCCAAGGCAGGGCCAGGGGATCTCCGGTTAGTGCACCGACAGCTGGTGACCGGTGATCGGGCGTTCAGCGGATCGGGATCGACGCGCCGTTGCGGAAGGCGCGCGGAGTTTGCCCTGTCCAGCGGGCGAAGGCCCGGAAGAACGAGGACGGCGTGTCGAAGCCGAGCAGGAACGAGATCTCGGACAAGGTGAGGTTCGCTTTTCGCAAGTAGAAGACCGCCCGGTCCCGCCTGGTGTCCGGCAGGAACTCGGCGAAGCTGGTGCCGGCCTCGCCGAGCTGCCGCTGGAGGGTTCTGGTGCTCACCCCGAGCTCGCTCGCCACGAGGCGCACGGGATACGTCGCCGAGCCGTCGCCGAGCCGTCGCCGCAGGACGGTGCGAGCGGCGGCCACCGCGTCGGCGAGATCATCCGCAGTATCAACGACCACCAGGAGTCCATCGCCTCGGCCGTCGAGCAGCAGCACGCGAACACAAACGAGATGAATCGCGGCGTCGTGGAAGCGTCGGCCGGGATAGCTCAGATCGCCTGCCACATCGGCGGTCGGCCATCCGAGGAGAGCTCCGACCGGGACGCGAAGGGCAGCCTCAGGAACCTTGCCGCGGAGCTTCAGACAGAGGTCAACAAGTTCTCCCTACGCCGACCGTCCTGACTCTTCGACATCGCCACGTTGCTGGTCACCGGCTGAAGCCGGCTGCCAGACCGCTGAGCAGTTGACGGCGGCCGAAGGCGTACAGGACCAGGATGGGCAGTGTGGTGAGGACGACGGCGGCGACGACGGCCGGGACGTTGACGCTGAACTGGCCCTGGAAGGTCCACAGCGCGAGCGGCAGGGTCCGTTGGGTGGGGCTGGTGGTGAGGATCAGCGGCAGCAGGAATCCGTTCCAGATGGTCAGTGCGTTGTAGATGGTCACGGTGACGATGGCCGGCCGGGTGAGCGGCGCCGCCAGTCGCCACATCGTCGTCCACTCGCTGGCGCCGTCGACCCGCATCGACTCGAACAGTTCCCTCGGCACGTCGCGGATGAAGTTGGTCAGCACCAGCACGGAAAGCGGGATGGCGAACGCGATCGACGGAAGTATCAGCGCCAGCAGGCTGTCGTACAGGTGCAGCTTGATGATGATCAGGTAGACGGGGATGACAGTCGCCTGCAGCGGGATGGCGAGGCCCATCAGGAACAGCCCGTTTACCATGCGCAGGAACCGGCCGGGCCAGCCCCGCACGATGGCGTAGGCGGCCATGAAGGAGAACGTGACCGCCGGCACCACCGCGCCGGCGGTGACCACGACGCTGTTGACGAAGTAGGTGATGAAGTCGGACTGGATGACGAACCGGTAGTTCTCCAGCGTGGGGTCGCTCGGCGGCACCATGGGGTTGCTCGCGTAGTAGCTGCTTTGGGCCTTGAAGCTGGTGATGAGGACCCAGTAGATGGGTATGACGACGACGCCGAGCCACAGCCAACCGGCCAGCCCGCCGAGCCAGTTGCGCCCCTGGGTGGCCGAACCGGTGCGGTGCGGCCGTTCGCCGCGGGTGGCGGCCTGTCGCTGCGGCCTGGTCAGTGTGGCGCTCATGTCAGGCGCCCTCCATCTGGCTCTGACTCGCGTCGCGGCCGCCGAGCCGGCGTAGCAGCAGGGCGATGGCCAGGCCCACCAGGACGAGAATCACCGCGATGGCGCTGGCGGGCCCCATGAGCCCGCCCGGGAAACCCCGCTTGTACATGTCCACCGCGAGCACCCGGGTCGCGTCGCCGGGGCCGCCCTCGGTCAGCACGTAGATGAGGTCGAAGAAGGTCAGCGACCCGACCACCATGAGCGTCGACGAGGTGATGATCGTGTACTTCAACTGGGGCAGCGTGATGCTGAAGAACTGGCGGATCCGCCCGGCGCCGTCCAGTTGCGCGGCCTCGTACATGGACACGGGAATCTGGCGGACACCGCCCTGGTAGAGCAGCGAATGGAACGGGATGAACTGCCAGGAGACGACGAAGACGACGAGGCCGAACGCGAGCCCCGGCCTGCCGAGCCAGTCCTGGCTGAGGAAGTCGATACCCAGCCCGGCGCCGAGCCCGAAGTTCGGGTCGAGCAAGGCCTTGTACGCGATCGCGATCGCCGCGGAGCTGAGCAGCAATGGGATGAAGTACACCACGGCCAGCACGCCGCGATAGCGCTGGTGACCGGCGAGGAACGTGCCGAGCAGGATGCTGAGCGGTGTCTGGACCGCCCAGGAAGCGATCATCACCAGGAACGTCACCCAAACGGCGTGCGGCAGCCCGGGGTCCGAGAGCACGGCCCGCCAACTGGTCAGCCCGGACGGCTGGATGCCGCCGATCCCGTCCCACGTCGTGAAGCTCAGCGCGAGCACGCCGACGACCGGGATGACGGCGAAGCCGACGAAGAACACCAGCGCCGGCGCGGCCAGCCACGGCAGGATGC
>NZ_JBOHGA010000220.1:0-9990 GCF_050699915.1 Actinophytocola sp. | reverse complement strand
ACCCCGATCGGCGCCGCGCCGGACGACGAGGCCCGGGCGGCCCGCAACGCCGAGCGGTTCGGTGCCAAGACCGGCCGCCCCGGCGCCTCGATCATGCAGCCGGCCGCCGCGGCACCCGGTGCCCGCGGCGACGGCGAGGACGACCGCGAGCACGTGCGCCGCTACGGCATCGACTCCGCCGACGTGTTCGACGACGAGCGCGTGGTCGCCCCCGGGGCCATCGGGGACGAGTCGGACGACCGTCCTTGACCGACGCCGTCGTCCTCTCGACCCTCGAGTTCGACGTCCTCTGGGAACGCGAGCGCCTCCCGCCCAAGCACGAGGCCCTCGGCGTGCCCAGCCCGGGCAAGACGCACACCGAACGCGCCCAGCTGGTCGCCGAGGCGATGAGCACGCTCCAGCAACGCGGCCTGTCCGACGGTGAGCGCGCCACCCCCGAGCTCGCCGACCAGCTCAGCCTCCTCGCCCACCCACAGGTCTGCCTCGACAGCTGGATCTGGGCCAACCACCGGATCTCCGCGCTCACCGTCCTGTCCGGCAACACCGCGCTGCTCGCCGCCGTCGACGGGCCCGAGGTCTGGCTCATCTCCACCCGGGACACCGCGCTCGCGGAGGCCGCCGTGTCCGTCGCGGGCGAGTCGCCGGCCGGGCCCGGCTACTCGGTCAGCGTGCCCACCGACGCCCTCATGGCGGCCGACAAGGAGGCGAAGGGCAACCGCCGCGAGCTGAGTGCCGCGCTGATCCGCAAGGGCATCGCCGGCGGCGACGCCAAGACGCTCGCCGGCATGGTCGACGGGATGGGCCTGCGCGGCCAGTTCGGCGCCGCCCGCCAGCGCCGCGACCAGCGCACGGTCCGCGCCGACCGGGTCGTCTCCTTCCACGACACCGACCACGGCCGGTACGTCTACCTCGCCAAGCCCAACGCCGACGGTCGCATGTGGAGCACGATCACGCCGGCCGACAACCAGCGGCTGGCGATCTGCGTTCAGGAGCTGCTCGACGAGATCTGACGGGTTCCCGCGTCTTACGGTGAACCGGAACCACGGGGTACGCGTCGCCGTCGAATGACGAGGCGCAAAAGGGGTGGAGATGGCGAAGTACAACACCGACGCGATCAACGCGTGCATGCAGAAGGCGCAGGACTACCAGCCGAAGTTCGGCGAGATCGCCGACACCTTCACGCAGACCGCCGCCGCGCCCGCGGCCTACGGCACGCTGCCCAGTTCCGCCGGGCTCGCCGCCGCCGTCGACTCGCTCAACAGCGTGCTCGACACCGAGTTCACCGCCGCCGAGAGCCGCCTCGACGGGGTCGCCCGCGCGCTCGACGCCGTGTCGCGGACGGTCGGCGATACCGACCAGGCCCACGCCGACGCCATGACGCAGCAAGTCTGAGGGAGGACGACGTGACTGCGGCCGACACCCTGGCCGGCTACGCGGGCGGCGAGGCGGTCGCGACCGCCGCCGCGAAGGTCGCCGACGCCGACCCCGCCACCATCACCGACGCCGCCACCCGGCTGTCCGACGCGGCGACCGACTCCGGCACCTACGGCGGCGAGGTCGCGGGCGGCGTCACCCAGCTCGACGCGGCCTGGGAGGGCAGCTCGGCCGACGCCTTCGTCGCCTACATGGGCACCTTCGCCAAGGCCGGCACCGACGTCGGCACCGCGATGACCGACGCCGCGACCGCGCTGGGCGACGCGGCCGACGCCCTCGACGCCGCCAAGCACAACGTCGCCAACCGTTGCGAACAGGCCCTGAGCGAGATCCGGACCTGGCGGCGCGACAACCCGCACGCGACCCAGCCGCAGATCGACGAGTACACCGAGGGCATCTGCGGCGACGTCGCCGGCGACATCGACCGCCACCTGCAGGGCACCGAGCAGACGCTGGCGGCCGCGCTGGGCACGGTCAACGGCGCCAAGACGCCCGCCTCGAAATTCTCCGCCCTCGCCGAGCCCAACAGCCAGCCGTTCACCCCACAGCCGGGCCAGACCGTGCAGTGGACGCCGACCCCCGAGCGGCAGACCGCGCCCGCCGGCGCCGACGGCAACCAGGCCCCGCCGGCGAACGCCGCGGCCGGACCCGGCAGCTCCGGCGGCGGCTCGGCCGGTGGCGGTGGCGGTGGCGGTGAGTCGGGTGGCGGTGGGTCGGGTGGCGGTGGCGGTGCCACCTACGCCGGGCCGTCCAGCGGTGGCCCGCCCGCCGGCGGTCCGCCTCCGGGCAACGTGCAGGAATGGATCCGCCAGGCCATCGAGGAACTGCGCAAGCAGGGCATCAACGTCACCGAGGCCGACATGCAGCGCATCTGGCAGATCATCCAGCACGAGTCCGGCGGCGACCCGCACGCGATCAACAACTGGGACTCCAACGCCGAAAAGGGCACGCCGTCCAAGGGCCTGATGCAGACCATCGACCCGACGTTCGAGTCCTACAAGCTGCCGGGTCACAACGACATCTGGAACCCGGTCGACAACATCTGCGCCGGCGTCAACTACGCGATCTCGCGCTACGGCTCGCTCGCCGACGTGCCCGGCATCAAGGCCACCGAGGGCGGCGGCGGTTACGTCGGTTACTAGATAATCCGCTCGCGGACCTAGTCGGCGTACCCTCGGGACATGACCACGACGGCCGACCTCGCACTGCTGCTCGGTCACGCCAGCCACGTGCTCACCACCGAGCTGACCGCCAAGCTCGAGGAGCTCGGCATCACGCAACGCGGCTACTGCGTGCTGGCCAAGGCGAGCTCCGGTGACCGGACGCAGATCAAGCTCGCCGAGCTGTGCCAGATGGACAAGACGACCATGGTCGTCACCATCGACGAGCTCGAGAAGGCCGGCCTCGTGGAGCGCCAGCTGTCCCCGACCGACCGCCGTGCCCGGATCATCGTGCTCACCGACGGCGGCCGCGAGGTGGTCGCCAAGGCCGAGAAGATCGTCGACGGCACCTACCGCGACGTGCTCGCCGCGTTGCCCGACGACGAGCGCGCCGGCTTCGTCAACGGTCTCGTCCGGCTCGTCGACGACCGGCTCGCCACCCCCGTGCAGTGCGAGCGCGCGCCGCGGCGGCGCGTGTAGTCCATCCCACAACGGATCGTCTGTTACGAGATTATCTGTTAGCGTCACTCCTGGACCACGAGACCAGGAGGCGACCCATGTCCCACGCCGTCGGCACCCGTCGCGACTCGCGCACGCTCGCGCTGGTCGTGCTGTGCGCGGGAATGCTGATGATCATTCTCGACGGCACGATCGTGAACGTCGCGCTGCCGGTCATCCAGGCCGATCTCGAGTTCTCCCAGTCGGGCCTCGCGTGGGTGGTGAACGCCTACCTGATCCCGTTCGGCGGCCTGCTGCTGCTCGCCGGCCGGGTGGGCGACCTCATCGGCCGGCGCCGGATGTTCCTGTCCGGGCTGGTGGTGTTCACGCTGGCCTCGCTGCTGTGCGGGCTCGCCGGTAGCCAGGAGATGCTGATCGCCGCCCGGTTCGTGCAGGGCGTCGGCGGCGCGATGGCGGCCGCGGTCATCCTCGGCATGATCGTGACGATGTACCCCGAGAAGGGCGAGCAGTCCCGCGCGATCGGCGTGTTCAGCTTCGTCGCTGCGGCCGGCGGCTCGATCGGCCTGCTCGCCGGCGGCGTGCTCACCCAGTCGATCAGCTGGCACTGGATCTTCTTCGTCAACGTGCCGATCGGCGTCGCGGCCGTCCTGCTCGCGTCACGGTTCGTGCCGGCCGAGCGCGGCATCGGACTGCGGGCCGGGGCGGACGTGCTCGGTGCGGTGCTCGGCACGGCCGGCCTGATGCTCGCCGTCTACACGATCGTCAAGGCCGCCGACTTCGGCTGGGGGTCGGCCCGGACGCTCGTCGTCGGCGCGGTCGCGGTCGGCCTGCTCGTCGGGTTCGTCGTGCGCCAGGCCCGGGTGGCGAACCCGCTGCTGCCGCTGCGGATCTTCGCCTCACGCACGGTCACCGGCGCGAACGTGGTGCAGGTGCTGATGATCGCCGGCATGTTCAGCATGTTCTTCCTCGGCGCGCTCTACCTGGAGAAGGTGCTCGGCTACGACCCGCTGCGGATCGGGCTCGCCTTCCTGCCGGTCGCTGTCGGCATCGGCGCGCTGTCGCTGGGCGCGTCGGCCCGGGTGAACGCCCGGTTCGGCGAGCGGCCGGTGCTCGTGGGCTCGCTGCTGGCGATGCTCGCGGGGCTGGTGCTGCTGATGCGGGCGCCGGTGACCGGCGGCTACCTCGTCGACCTGTTTCCGTCGATGGTGCTGATGGGCGTGGGCGCCGGGCTCGCCTTCCCGGCGCTGATGACGCTCGCGATGTCCGGCGCCACCGACGAGGACTCCGGCCTCGCGTCGGGGCTGGTCAACACCACCCAGCAGGTCGGCGGCGCGCTCGGGCTCGCCGTGCTGGCGACGCTGTCGACCTCGCGTACCAACGACCTGCTCGCCGCCGGCGTGTCCCCGACGGAGGCGTTGACCAGCGGCTACCGGCTGGCGTTCGGGGTGAGCGCGGCGCTCGTCGCGGTCGCCGTGGTGCTCGCGGCCGTGGTGCTGCGTCGGCCGGCCGAGCAGGAGGTCGCGGTCGCGCCGGAGCCGGTCCGCGCCCAGGCCTGATGACACGCGCGGTCGCCGGGATGCCAGGCTTGGCCCCATGCGACAGCGTCTGTTGAAGGTCGCCGACCGCGCGTCGATCCCGCCGTTCCACGTGATGGACGTGCTGTCCGCGGCGAACGCCCGGCAGCGCGCGAAGGGCGACGTGGTGTCGCTGGTCGCCGGGCAGCCGTCGGCCGCGGCACCGCACCCGGTGCGGGCGGCCGCGGCTGCGGCGCTCGAAGGCCGGCAGCTCGGCTATACCGAGCAGCTCGGCATCCCGGAGCTGCGCGATGCGATCGCCGGCCACTACGAGCGCCGCTACTCGCTCGCGGTCGAGCCGAACCACGTGGTGGCGACGACCGGCTCGTCCGGCGGGTTCCTGCTGGGCTTCCTCGCCGCGTTCGATACCGGCGACCGGGTGGCGCTCGCCCGGCCGGGATATCCGGCGTACCGCAACATCCTGACGGCGCTGGGCTGCGAGGTCGTCGAGCTGCCGTGCGGCCCGGACACCGGCTTCCAGCCGACGGTCGAGATGCTCGACGACGCGGGCGAGCTCGATGGGCTGATCGTGGCGAGTCCGGCCAACCCGACCGGCTCGATGCTGGCCGCGGGCGAGCTCGCCGCGATCGCCGGCTGGTGCGCCGAGCACGGCGTGCAGCTGGTCAGCGACGAGATCTACCACGGGATCCACTACGGCAGCGAGGATCCGGCGTCGGCGTGGCAGTTCTCGCGCGAGGCCGTCGTGGTCAACTCGTTCTCGAAGTACTTCGCGATGACCGGCTGGCGACTGGGCTGGCTGCTGGTGCCGGACCGGCTGCACCGCGCGGTCGACTGCCTGACCGGCAACTTCACGATCTGCCCGCCGACCCTGTCCCAGCACGCCGCGGTCGCCGCGTTCGACGCCTACGACGAGCTCGACGCCCACGTGGCGGCGTACCGCCAGAACCGCGACCAGCTCGTGGCCGGGCTGGCGTCGCTTGGCATCGACCGGCTTGCTCCGGTGGACGGCGCGTTCTACCTCTTCGCCGACGTCGCCCACCTGACGAACGACTCCATGAGCTTCTGCCAGCGGCTGCTCGCCGACACCGGCCTCGCGATCGTGCCGGGCATCGACTTCGACCCCGTCGAGGGCCACCACTTCGTGCGCATGTCGTTCGCCGGACCGCGGGAGGACATCCCGGAGGCGTTGCGCCGGCTCGGCGCGTGGCTCGAACCCTGAGGGGTTCTCCCCGATGTGTCAGATGTGCCGGTTCTGGTTGACTGGCATGGAACCGCCGATGAGCGTCATTCGTTCACCCGGCGTGGCCACGAGGCCGTCTCGGGAGGAAGATCCACATGGTGCTGAAGATCATCGGCGCGATCATCGTCATCTGGCTGGCATTCGCGGTGCTGGGCTTCATCTTCAAGGCCGTGCTGACGCTGGTCATCGTGGGTGCCGTGGTCGCCCTCGTCGGCGGCGTCGGCTACGCGCTCGTCAAGGGCGGCTCCGACCGCAAGCAGATCCGCTAGGCACTACGACTGCAGCTGCGCGATCCGGTCGAGCGCCTCGGCGACGTCCGCTGAAGTGACGTCTCGGTGCGTGATGAAGCGGACCTTGCCCGCCATCGGCACCACGCGGACGCCGACCTGCGCCAGTGCGCTGATCATCACCCCGACATCGGGCGCGGACGCCAGCACGATGTTGGTCTCCGGGCGGTTGACCTCCCAGCCGAGGCCAGCCAGCCCGGACGCCAACGTCGTGGCGTTCGCGTGATCGGTCGCCAGCGACGGGATCCGGTCCAGCGCGACCAGCCCGGCCGCCGCCAGCACGCCGCCCTGCCGCACCCCGCCGCCGAGCATCTTGCGCACCCGCCGCGCCTCCTCGACGAAGGTCGCCGAGCCCGCGACCAGCGAGCCCACCGGTGCGCCCAGGCCCTTCGACAGGCACACCTGCACGGTGTCCACGCCGACCGTGAGCGCCGCCGGCGGCACCTCGAGCGCCACCGCCGCGTGCCACAGGCGGGCGCCGTCCAGGTGCACGCGCAGCCCCACGTCTCGCGCGGTGGCCACCAGCTTCGCGTGCTCGTCCGGCGGCGTGACCGCCCCGCCCGCCGCGTTGTGGGTGTTCTCCAGGCACAGCAACGTCGTCCGCAGCGCGTAGTACGGCCCGCCGCCTCCGCCCGCGGCCCGCACCGCCTCGACCGGCACCTGCCCGGGCCGGTCGCCCCACGCGATCGGCTCCGGCACGCCGCCGGAGAGCCAGACGCCGGCGCCGAGCTCGTTGTCGAGCACGTGCGCGCGGGCCGACGCGAGGAACCGGTCGCCCCGGTTCAGGTGCACGGTCAACGCGATCACGTTGCCCATGGACCCGCTCGGCACCCAGAGCGCGGCCTCGACGCCCAACAGGTCGGCTACTTTTTCCTCGAGCCTTCGCATGGTCGGGTCACGGTCCAGCACGTCGTCGCCCACCTCGGCGGTGGACATCGCGAGCCGCATCGCCTCATCGGGCTGTGTGACCGTGTCCGAGCGAAGGTCGATCTGCCTCGTGTATGTCACGATCCGATCACACCACATGGCCTGACATGCACCCCCACGGGCTTCTCGGACGTCTTAGGGGGTGGCGTGAATCTCAACTGACGGTCCGTGCAACCGTTGGGGCCGGAAGATCCGTCCCCGGTATGCAGACGACGAGCGGAGAGAGTCCGCGTGGAAGAGCGCGACGAGCAGGACTTCGCGGAGTACTTCGTGGCGCGGCGTGATGCCGTGCGGCGTTCCGCGTACCTGCTCTGTGGCGACTGGCACCGGGCGGACGACCTCGCGCAGACCGCGTTCGTCGCGTTGCACCGGAGATGGCGCAAGATCCGGGACCGTGGGGCCCTGGACGCCTACGTCCGACGGACGCTGGTGCGCGCGGTGATCGACGAGTCCCGGCGCCCCTGGCGGCGGGAGCGGTTCGTCGACGAGCTGCCCGAGGTGCCACACCCGGACGGCGAGATCGGCAACACGGTCGCGACGCGGGCCGCGCTGCTCGACGGTCTGCGGCACGTGCCACCCCGGCAACGGGCGGTGCTCGTGCTGCGGTTCCTGGAGGGACTGGACGTGTCGGCCACGGCCGAGGCGCTCAAGTGCTCCGAGGGAACCGTGAAGAGCCAGACGGCTCGGGGGCTGACCGCGCTGCGGGAGGCGCTCGGGGACACGGCCGACGATCTCAAGTCGGCGATGTAGCGGCGGTGCTGATGACGAAGGAGGTGGATGTCGATGGACGAGCGCAAGTTGGCTGAGCTGCTGCAGGACGTGGTCGCCGACACGCCGCCCCCGTCGTTCGACCAGCACGACGTGGCCCGTGCCTCGGAGCGCCAGCGGATCCGCAGGCGGAACGGGATCTTGACAGGTTCAGCCTTTGGTGTGGTCGGTTTGGCGAGCGCGACGGCGCTCAGCGTGGCATTGTGGACAGGGCCACAGTCGGCCGAACAGACGAGTGGAGCGGACAGCGCGGCTGCAGGCGGTAACGCTGGCGCTGGTCCGTACGAGTTACCTCAAGAGGGCGCTGCTGACTCTCCGAAATCGGAGCGTGAGGACGCCCCCATGAACGCCCCCTCGGAGCCGCGGAAGCAGGGCCGCCATCCGAGCGGGGAAGCCGGGCCTGAGTCGCCCGGCAGCACCCCAAGTGGGTGCGAACAGGCGGACCGGGAGCTCGCTGCTGCCCTCGCGGGCGAGCTCCCGGCCGCCGCAAACCTCCAGGTCACCGACGTTGAGTCGGTCGAGCTTGCCTGCCCGCAGGGTTCTGTGGGCGCCATGTACCGCGTCATCGACGCCGGCCAGTCCGGGACCTTCTCGGCGGTGATCGTCCAGCCGGACATCTCACCACCCGAATGGACCAACATCCCGGCGGGCACACAGCGTGCCGAGTCCATCACCAACGACGGCCGCACGGTCGTGGTGCTCAGCGAGCCGCGCCTGGACGGTGACATCGCGCCCTACGGCGACGAAGTGCAACAGGTCGCCAACGAGCTCGCCCGGCTGTTCTGACCTGAGCACTGACCTGGCACGATCTGTCCGGAGATGACGGCTGCCAGCACACCCAAGGGCGAGCGCCGCCGCCAGGCACTGGTCGAGGCCGCGGCGGGGCTCCTGGTCGAGGGCGGCTTCGACGCGGTCCGCCACCGCGCGGTCGCCGAGCGCGCCGAGCTGCCGCTCTCGTCGACCACGTACTACTTCGCCTCGCTCGACGAGCTCGTCGCGGCCGCCGTCGAGCACTACGGCCGCGCCGAGCTGGTCCGCGGCGCCGCGATGCTGGCCGCGCTGCCGACCCAGGTACGCGGCATCGACTCGGTCGTGGACCTCGTGCTCGACCAGCTGCTCGGCCCGCCGGCCGGCGACCGGGACGCCGAGCTGGTGCTGCTGCGCTACGAGCGCCTGGTCGCCACGTTCCGCCGGCCCTACCTGCGCCAGCTGATGCACACGCTCGGCGCCGAACTGCGCGGCCTGCTCCGTGAGGTCTTCGCCCGGTCGGGCATCGTCGCCGACGAGCGCCGTGTTGAGCACCTGATCGCCGTCGTCGACGGGGCCGTGGTCAACGCGCTGATCGAGATCGATCCCGACCCTCGCGGGGCCGCCCGCCGCATGCTGCGGGAGTTCCTCGCGCCCTGAGGGCGAAACTCGTGGCAACCCTTCCCGGCGACAGGTCGTAGGCAGAGACATGCGGACGTCCGACGAGAACCGCTTCCGAGAGTTCGCCCGAGGCCACGCGGTCGCACTCCGCCGCAGCGCGTTCCTGCTCTGCGGCGACTGGCATCTGGCAGACGACCTCGTGCAAACCATGCTCATCAAGCTGTACAACGCTTGGCCGCGGGTCGGGCGGCGCCACCTGCCGGTCAGCTACGCGCGCAAGATCCTGCTCCGGTGCTGGCTCGACGAGCGGCGCCGGCCGTGGCGGTGGGTCGAGCGGCGGGACGTCGAGGTGCCGGAAGGCGCCGACCTCGCCGCCGAGCCCGCCGCGGTCCAGGACGCCGCCGGGCTGCGGACAGAGCTGCTCGGACTGTTGACCGTGCTGCCGCCGCGGCAGCGGGCCGTGCTCGTGCTGCGCTACTTCGAGGCCCTGTCGGTCGAGGAGACGGCGGCGGCGCTCGGCTGTTCGGCGGGCACGGTCAAGAGCCAGGCCTCGCGCGGGCTGGCCGTGCTGCGGGCCCGGCTGGACAACGCGGCACAGACGGCGGCACAGACGGCGGCACAGACGGCGGCACAGACGGCGGCACAGACGGCGGCACAGACGGCGGCACGGACGAGGGAGACGACGTGATCGAGATCGAGAAGCGGCTCACCGAGGACCTGCACGCCGCGCTGGCCGGCGAGCCGCCGCTCGGGTTCGACCCCGACGAGGTGGCCGACCGGGCCGGGCGGTCGCGGCGCAAGCGGCGCTCGGC
>NZ_JBOHGA010000219.1:0-10102 GCF_050699915.1 Actinophytocola sp. | reverse complement strand
GGTCGCGCCCGCCGGCCACCCGCTCGCCGAGCGGCTGCGCGCGGCGCTGGTCGACGCCGGCGTCGGGGACGGCGTGCTGCTGTGCCTGCCGGCCAGCGGCGAGCCGCACGTGGAGCTGTTCCTGCGGGCCGCCAAGCAGGCGATCGAGGCAGGCGCCGACACCCGGTTCGTCGTGGTCCAGCAGGACCTCGGCGGCTCCGGCCTGGCGCGCACGCTGCACCTGGAGCACCCGGCGATCCCGACGACCGTGATCGGCCTGGCCGACGCCTCACCGGCCCGCCCGGAGGACATCGAGGCGACGGTCAACCGCGTGGTCGGCGACGTCGCCACGACGATCGGCTACAGCGAGGTCCGCTACACCGCGGACGGCACCCGGACCGTTCCGGTGCTCCGCGCGCTGCCCGACATCGACCCGTCCACCGCGTCCGCCATGGCCACCCCGCTGGCCGCCGGCGACGTGCTGCTGGTGACCGGTGGCGCCAAGGGCATCACCGCGGAGTGCGCACTGGCCATGGCGGCCGACTCGGGCGCGAAGCTGGCGCTGCTCGGCCGCGCGGACCCGACCGCGGACGAGGAGGTCACCACCAACATCGAGCGGATGGCGGCGGCCGGCATCGACGTGCGCTACGAGCGCGCCGACGTCACCTCCGCCGAGCAGGTCCGGGCCGCCGTCGAGCGGATCGAGGCCGACCTCGGCCCGGTCACCGCCGTGCTGCACGGCGCGGGCCGCAACGAGCCGGGCGCGCTCGCCTCGCTCACCGAGGAGCAGGTCCGCCAGACGCTGGCGCCGAAGATCGACGGCCTGCGGGCGGTGCTCGCGGCGGTCGACGAGGACCGGATCAAGCTGCTGGTCACGTTCGGCAGCATCATCGGCCGGGCCGGCCTGCGCGGCGAGGCGCACTACTCGACCGCGAACGACTGGATGACCGAGCTGACCGTGCGCTTCGGCGAGGAGCACCCGAACGCCCGCGCGCTCGCGCTGGAGTGGTCGGTCTGGTCCGGCGCCGGCATGGGCGAGAAGCTCGGCGTGGTAGAGGCCCTGATGCGCGAGGGCATCACGCCGATCTCGCTCGACAATGGGCTCGCGGTGCTGCGCCGGGTGCTGGCCGACCCGTCGGCCGGGCCGGTGCTGGTGGTCAGCGGCCGGGTGGCCGGGCTGCCCACGCTGACGCTGGACCGCGAGGAGCTGCCGCTGACCCGGTTCATCGACCGGGTGCAGGTCCACTACCCGGGCGTCGAGCTGGTCACCGAGGCCGACCTGACCTCGGGCAGCGACCCGTACCTCGCCGACCACCTGCTCGAGGGGGACCTGCTGTTCCCCGCGGTGATCGGCATGGAGGCGATGACCCAGGTGGCCACCGCGCTGACCGGACACCCGGTGCCACCGCTGCTGGAGGACGTCGAGTTCCTGCGCCCGATCGTGGTGCGACCCGGCGGCTCGACCACCGTTCGGCTGGTCGCGCTCGCCCGGGACGCGCGGAAGGTGTCGGTCGCGATCCGCAGCGAGGAGACCGGGTTCAGCACCGACCACTTCCGCGCGGAGCTGCGCTTCCCGCGGCCGGCGACCCCGGTCGCGACGGGCACCATCGACACCGGCCTGCCGGCCGTGGCGGTGGACCCGGTCGCGGACCTGTACGGCGGGGTGCTGTTCCAGGGCAAGCGGTTCCAGCGGCTGCTGGCCTACCGCAAGGCGAGCGCGCGGCACGCGGTGGCGGAGCTGTCCACCACGACCCCGGCGCCGTGGTTCGCCGCGTTCCTCTCCCAGGAGCGGGTGCTGGCCGACCCCGGCACGCGCGACGCGGTGATGCACTCGATCCAGTGCTGCGTGCCCGACGCGACGCTGCTGCCGCAGGGCATCGACCGGCTCTACCTCGCGGACCCGGTCGACCAGGACACCGAGTACGTCGTGATGGACGCGCGGGAACGCCTCCAGGACGGCGACTCCTACATCTACGACGTCGACGTGCTCACGCCGGACGGCACCGTGGTGGAACGCTGGGAAGGCCTGTCGCTGCGGGCGGTGCGCAAGAAGGGCGGCGCCGGCCCGTGGGTGCCGGCTCTGCTCGGGTCCTATGTGGAGCGTGGAGCGGAGAAGGTGCTCGGCGGCAGCAGAACCGTCGTGGTGGAGCCCAACCCGGCGACCGGTCTGGTCGAGGCCGCCGACCGGCGCGCGCAGACCGAGCTCGCGGCGAGCCGGGCGCTGGGCCGCCGGGCCGGGGTGCGCTACCGCCCCGACGGCCGGCCGGAGATCGAGGGCGGCACGGTGTCCGCGTCCCACGGGGCGGGCCTGACGCTGGTCGTCACCGGGGCGGGCACGCTCTCCTGCGACGTCGAGGTCGTGCTCGAACGGGACTTCGAGGACTGGGCGACTCTGCTCGGCGACCAGCAGCTGGCCGTGCGGGACCTGGTCGCGACCGAGACCGGCGAGTCGGCCTCGGTCGCCGCCACCCGCGTGTGGAGCGCGCTGGAGTGCCTGCGCAAGGCCGGGGTGACCGCGAACGCGCTCACGCTGGACCGGATCGAGCCGGAGGGCTGGGTCGTGCTGTCGGACGGCAACGCCCGAATAGCGACGTGGGTGACGACGGTCAACGACGTCCCCGACGAGGTGGTCTTCGCCGTGCTGTCGGGAGAGGAGAGCTGAATCAAATGGCTGGGTACTACGAGATCCGCCACACCGTGGGGTTCGAGGAGACCAACCTCGTCGGCAACGTCTACTACGTGAACTACCTGCGCTGGCAGGGACGGTGCCGGGAGATGTTCCTCAAGGAGAAGGCCCCGGAGGTGCTGGTCGAGCTGCAGCAGGACCTGAAGCTGTTCACGCTGAAGGTCGAGTGCGAGTTCTTCGCGGAGATCACCGCGTTCGACGAGCTGTCCGTGCGGATGCGGCTGGAGGAGCTGACGCAGACGCAGATCCAGTTCAGCTTCGACTACGTGAAGATCGACGAGGACGGGCTCGAGCACCTGGTGGCGCGGGGCCGACAGCGGATCGCGTGCATGCGCGGGCCGAACACCGACACCGTGCCGGCCCGGGTGCCCGCGACGCTGCGCACGGCACTCGTGCCGTTCAGCGAGCGGCCGGAGGTGCTCGCCGGGAAGGCGTTGTGAACGCCGGGCGGCCGCCCAGCGCCGGTAGTCAGGTGGCCGTCCTGCGAACCGGGCAGGAGCAGGAGACCGCCGGGCGGGCACTGCGGGACGTGATGGCCCAGTTCGCCACCGGGATCACCGTGCTGACCGCGCGCGGCCGGCTGGCTCACGGGATGACCGCGAACGCGTTCACCTCGGTCTCGCTCGACCCGCCGATGGTGCTGTGCTGCGTGGCCCGCACGGCACGCATGCACGACGCGATCCTGGACGCGCGCAGCTTCGGCGTGTCCGTGCTGAGCACCGAGCAGGAGCACGTGGCGCGCTACTTCGCGAGCCGAGGCCGGGAACAGGGCATGGCCCAGTTCGAACGGGTGGACTGGTTCCCCGGACGGCGCACCGGGGTGCCGTTGCTGGTCGGGTCGCTGGCGTGGCTCGAGTGCGACCTGGCCGAGGTGTACGAGGGCGGCGACCACTCGATCTTCCTCGGCAACGTGCAGAGCGCCAGCCGCGGCGGCGGGCAGGCGCTGCTGTTCGTCGGCGGCGGGTTCCACCACCACGGCACACCGCCGGCGGCGCGCAGCGCCTGAGAACCGAGGAGTCTTCATGCTCGTGTGCGTGACGGGCGGCACGGGGTTCGTCGGCGCCCACTCGGTCGCCTCGATCCTGCGGCGCGGCCACCGCGTCCGGCTGCTCGTCCGCGACGAGTCCACAGTGGAGCCGACGCTGGCGCCGCTCGGCATCCCGCCGGGCGCGGTCGACGTGGTCCGCGGCGACGTGCTGGACGAGGCGAGCGTGGCCCGGGCGGTGCGCGGCGCGGACACCGTGCTGCACGCCGCCGCGGTGTACACCTTCGACCCACGCCGGCGCGCGGATATGGCGCGCACCAACGAGCTCGGCACCGAGGTGGTGCTCGCGCACGCGCGCCGGGCGGACGTGGCGCGGATCGTGCACGTGTCGAGCGTGGCGGCACTGTTCGACCCACTGTCCACACTGAACAGCAGACCACTCGAGCCCGGCTCGCCGGTCGGCCGGGCGCGCGAGCCCTACCTCGCCAGCAAGGCCGCCGCCGAACGGGTCGCCCGCCGTCACCAGGCCGACGGCGCGCCGGTGGCGATCAGCTACCCGCCGGCGCTGCTCGGCCCGCACGACCCCAGGCTCGGCGACCAGACCGGCCGGCTGCGCGACGTGCTGCGCGGGCTGACGCCGATCTGGCCGCTGGGCGGGTTCCCGCTCGGCGACGTCCGCGACACCGCGGCCGTGCACGCGTGGCTCGCCACCGGCGCCGGGCCGGACCGCGTGTTCGGTCCCGGGCGCTACCTCACGACCCGGCAGTACCTGCGCGCGCTGCGCGAGGTCACCGGGCGCGCGCTGCCCGCGGTCCACCTGCCGGCCCGTGCCCTGCTGCCGGTCGGCCGGCTCGCCGGGCTGGTGCAGCGGTCCTGGCCCCGACACATCCCGGTCGAGCACGGTGCGATCTACACCTGCGCCTGCGCCACCCGGGTCAGCGAGACGGCCCCGACCGGCGGCCTGGCACCGCGCCCGGTCACCCAGACCTTCGCCGACACGGTCGCCTGGCTGCACCGGGCCGGCTATGTCACCGAGCGCGCCGCCGGCCCGGCCGCGCGCCGGCACGCCGACGTTCCACTGTAGACACTGGGGGTACGGTCCATGGACACCAGCCTGCGCGAGATCGGCCGGCCGACGTTACGCGGCACGAGGGCGCCCAGCCACGAGTCGTACCACCAGGTGCGGCGCAACGTGGTCGAGCTGCTGTCTGCCGCACGCGAACAGGACGACCCCGTCGTGCCCGCCTGTCCCGAGTGGACACTGCGGGACCTGCTCGCCCACCTGACCGGTTCGGCGGCGCTGGCCATCGGCCGGATGTCGGGCTGGCCGGCGGCGCACCCGTCCGCCTCCGCGGACATGGGCGTGGCCGAGCTCCTGGAGGCGTGGGACCGGCTCGGCGGCGAGGTCGACCTGCTGCTGTCCGAGCGCACCGGCCGGGCCGGCAACCTGCTGGTGACCGACGCCTTCACCCACGAGCTGGACATCCGCTACGCCGTCGGGGCGCCGCTGCCCGGCGACCACCCGGCGTTCGCCGGCGCGTTCGAGGTGCTGGCCACCGGGTTCGCGGCCGGGGTCGGCGCGCACGCCCTGCCCGCGGTGCGGATGTCCACCGGGAGCACGCAGTGGACGGTCGGCGAGGGCGAGGCGGCGGCCACGGTCACCGCGGACCGCTACGACCTGTACCGCTCACTCGCCGGCAGGCGCACGCACGCACAGATCACCGGCCTGGACTGGGACCGCGACTCGCACCGGTGGCTGCCGGCGTTCGCCTGGGGCCCGTTCAGCCCACCCGAGTCTCCCGTCGAGCCGACCGCTTCCTGACCTTCTTGTCTGGCTCCAGTTCGCTATCCGGCTCCGGCTCGTCCTCCGGTTCCGGCGCGGGCTCGGCCAGCACCTCGGCCGCGAACCGGTCCACCGACGCGCGCACCGACTCGGTAGCCGCCGCCGCGTCGTCGCCCTCACCCACCATCAGCGTGACCAGCTGCGACTCGAAGCAGCGGTCCGCGTCGCACGGCTCGATGAGGTAGTCGCCGAGCTCCAGCGTCACCAGCCCGTGCATGCCCAGCCACATGTGGTGCGCGGTCAGCATCTCGTCGGTCGCGGTGAACCGGCCGGCGGCGATGCAGCGCGCCGCGCACTCCACCACCCGCACCATCGTGTACCGCCCGAACTGGCGGTCCTCCTCGGAGAGCTCGAAGCCGGCCAGTGACAGGCCGCCGAACATCACCGAGTAGAGGTGTGCGTTGGACACCGCCGTGTGCCGGTAGGCACGCCCGAACAGCGCCAGATCCGCCACCGGGTCGTCGGTCCAGGTGATGCGGTCGAAGTTGCTCGCCAGTCTGGCGAACCCCTCGTGCACGATCTCGCGGACCAGCCCGCTCATGCTGCCGAAGTGGGTGTAGACCGCCATCGTCGAGGTACCGGCCTCCGTGGCGATCCGCCGGGTCGACATCGACTCCGGCCCCTCCTCGGCCAGCAGCCGGGCGGCGATGTGGATCAACTCCATACGTGCTTCAGGATCACGTCGTCTCGGACTCACCTTGACAGTGTTACATAACGCGGCTATCTTTGGTAGTAACAACGGTGTTATGGATTAACTTCCCCCGGTCAGATAGGCGCAGCGACATGAATGAGAACACTGAGCGCGGCACGATCTCCCGCACCAAGTTCCGACTGGAGACCGGCCTGGACGTCCTCGACGAGTGGTCGCAGACGGCCGGCCAGTCCCGGAAGAACGCGGTCTACCAGGCGCTGTTCGCGATGCAGGACGGGTCGCTGTTCCGCCGGTACCGCATCATCGACGACTTCCAGCGGCCCAACGAGCTGTTCGTGATCGTCAAGGACGACCTGATGGTCAAGATCCGGGTCAACTGCTTCGACTCGTTCGGCATCGTGCACATCGGGCAGCCTGGAAGCTCGCCAGCCGAGCACGGCGAGTCGTAACCTGCTGAGCATGGTCGACACCCTGGACCCGGGCAGCGCACCCACGGTCGCCGTCGATGCCGCGATCGATGTCGTCGTCGATCCGGCGCGGGCTGTGCCGTTCGACGCCATCGAGGGCTACGCCACCGCGATCGCGGAGCTGCGAGCCGCGGCGGTGGCGTACTACCAGGGCGCCGACGTGCTGATGGACGACGCGACCTACGACGCGCTGCTCGCCCGGGTGGCCGCCACCGAGACCGTCCGTCCCGAGTGGAGGGTCGAGCGCTCGCCGACCGAGACCGTCGCCGCCGGCGTGCCGATCGGCGGCGACGTGGTGCACAGCGAGCCGATGCTGGGCCTGGACAACGTGTTCGGCGAGGAGGACCTGCGCAGGTGGGCCGCCCGGCTGGACAAGCTGCTCGGCCGCCCGGCGGCCGGGTACACGGTCGAGCCCAAGATCGACGGGCTCGCCATCGCGGCCCGCTACCTCGACGGCCGGCTGACGCTGGTCGCCACCCGCGGCGACGGCGTCTCCGGTGAGAACGTCACCCGCATCGCCCGGCGCGCGGCCGGCCTGCCCGACCGGCTCGCCGACCAGGTGACGCTCGAGGTGCGCGGCGAGGTCTTCATGACCGAGGCCGACTTCGCGGTCGCCAACGAGCTGCGCGTGGCGCACGGCGAGCCGGCCTTCGCACACCCGCGCAGCGCCGCGGCCGGCACGCTGCGGGCCGACCAGCGGGTCTACGCGGCGCCGCTGTCGTTCCTCGCCTACGCCGTGCGGGGACTGGACCTGCCGCACTCCGGGGCGATCGCCGAGCTGGCCCGGCTCGGCGTGGCGACCACGCAGGACCAGCTCACCACGTGCACCACCGTGGACGACGTGGTCGCGGCCGTCGCCCGGCTCACCGAGCTGCGCCTCACCCTCGGGTACGGAGTGGACGGTGCGGTCGTCAAGGCCGACAGCCCGGCCGACCGCGAGACCGCCGGCTCGTCCAGCCGGGCGCCGCGGTGGGGCATCTCCTACAAGTTCCCGACCGACACCCGGACCACGACGCTGCTGGGCATCGACGTCCAGGTGGGACGGACGGGCGTGATCACCCCGGTGGCGGTGCTCGAGCCGGTGGTGATCAGCGGGGTCACGGTCACCTCGGCCACCCTGCACAACTTCGGGGACCTCGTGCGCCGCAACGTCCGGGTGGGCGACACGGTGTTCGTGCACCGCGCGGGCGACGTGATCCCGGAGATCACCGGGGCGCTGCTGGACCAGCGGCCCGCCACCTCGGTGCCCTTCGAGCCGCCGACGGCGTGCCCGCGGTGCGGCGGCGAGATCGACCGCTCGCAGAAGAGGTGGCGGTGCGTGCAGGGCCGCGTCTGCGGGGCGCGCCAGACGCTGCACTACTTCGCCACCCGCGACGCGATGGACATCGAGCACCTCGGCGACAAGATCATCGACCAGGTCGTCAGCGTGGGACTGGTGGCCGATCCGGCGGACCTGTTCGACCTCGACGTGCCGACGCTCGTCGGGCTGGACCGGATGGGCGAGGTGTCCGCGGGCAAGCTCGTCGCGAGCATCCAGGGCGCGAAGGGCCGGCCGCTGTCGAAGGTGCTCACCGCGCTGGGGATGCGGATGGCCGGGCGCGCGATGTGCCGGCGCCTGGCTCGCTCGTTCGGCACGATGGCGGCGCTGCTCGAGGCCTCCGTCGAGGACCTGCAGCGGGTCGAGGGTGTGGGTCCGGAGCGCGCGGTGACGATCGCCGCGGAGCTCGCCGACTACCGGCCGGTGATCGAGAAGCTGATGGCCCGCGGGGTCAACATGACCGAGCCTGCCGCGGCTGTCCCGGCCGACGTGCCGGCGGCGCTTCCCCTGCGGCGCCCGGACGGCACGCCGATGCGGGTGGTCGTCACCGGGGCGGTTCCCGGCCTGACGCGGACGGAGGGCAACGAGGCGGTGGAACGGCTCGGCGGCACGGCGTCGCGGTCGGTGTCGGCCAAGACCGATCTGGTCGTGGTCGGCGAGGGCGCGGGCTCGAAGGCCACCAAGGCGGTCGACCTCGGCGTCGCGACCATGCCGGCCGAGGAGTTCGCCGCGCTGCTGGCGGAGCACACGTCGTGAAGGTGGTGATCGACACCGACCCTGGGGTCGACGACGCCCTCGCCATCCTGCTCGCCGCGGCCTCGCCGGAGCTGGAGCTGGTGGGCCTGACGACGGTGTTCGGCAACTGCGCGGTCGACGTCGCGACGCGCAACGCCTTGGTGCTGCTGGACGTCGCCGGGCGAGCGGACGTCCCGGTGGCCCGCGGCGCCGCCGACCCGATCGCCTCGCCCTACCTCGGACCGGTGCCCCAGGTGCACGGAGTGGACGGCATGGGCGACGGTGGGCCGCTGCCGGAGCCGACCGGTTCGCCCGTGGCGGCCAGTGCCGCGGAGTTCCTGTGTTGCACGGCCGCGGCGAGCCCGGGTGAGCTGACGATCCTGGCGGTGGGCCCGCTGACGAACCTGGCGCTGGCCCTGCGGCTGCGCCCGGACCTGGACACTCTGGTCGAGCGGGTGGTCGTGATGGGCGGCAACGCCCTGGTGCCGGGCAACGCGACCCCGGCGGCCGAGGCGAACATGCACAACGACCCGGAGGCGGCGGACATCGTGTTCGGCGCCCGCTGGCCGGTGACGATGGTCGGCCTGGACGTGACGCACAAGGTCAACCTCCGGGGCGCGGACATCGACCGGATCACCGCTGCGCCCACGCCGGCCGGCCGCCACCTCGCCCGGGCGCTGCCGCGGTACCGGGCCTTCTTCGAGCACACCAACGGGTTGGACGGCATGTACGTGCACGACCCGAGCGCGGTCGCCTACCTGATCGACCCGACGATGTTCACCGTGTCGGAGTGGCCGCTGCGCGTGGAGACCCAGGGCTTCAGCCGCGGCAAGACCTGGCCCAGCCTCGGCGACACCGACGACTCCACTCCGGCCGCGTGGCAGGGCCGCCCGACGGTATCGGTGTGTGTCGACGTCGACGCGGCCCGCGTGGTCGACCTGATGCTGGCGCGGCTGGCGGATCCGGTCCAGCCGGCCTGGAGCGGGCACGGCATCGCGCGATAAGACACCACCTCCCCGCCCGGCCATCCTGGGAGGAGCACACCACCCGGGCGAGAGGACAAGCGCGTGACTCAGCGGGACGTGATCGCCGACCTGACCGCCGAAGCCGCCGAGGTCGACCAGCTGCTCGACGGTCTGTCCGAACAGGACTGGCAGCGCCCGACGCCCGCTCCCGGGTGGACGGTCACCGACCAGGTCGCGCACCTCGCCTTCATCTTCCGGCTCGCCGGGACCGCGGCATCCGACGCGCAGACCTTCCAGGCGATGACCGCCGAGGTCTCCGCGCAGAACTTCGAGGCCGTCGTCAACGGGGCGCTCGAGGAGTTCCGCCACGACCCGCCCGAGGTGCTGCGCGGCCGGTGGCGGGTCGAGCGCGACGCCGCGATCAAGGCGCTCGCCGCCGCGCCGCCGGACCGCCCCGTGCCCTGGCTCGTCC
>NZ_JBOHGA010000218.1:0-10120 GCF_050699915.1 Actinophytocola sp. | reverse complement strand
GGCCAGCACCTCGGTCGTCGTCCCGGAGCGGGTCAGGGCGACCACCCGGTCGTACCGCCGCCCCGCCGGGAACTCCGACGCCGCCCAGGCGTCGGTCTCCCCCTGCCCCGCCGACTCGCGCAGCGCCGCGTACGCCTGGGCCATGTAGTACGACGTGCCGCAGCCCAGCACCGCCACGCGCTCACCCGGGGCCGGCAGGCCGGCGGCGGGGACGTCGCGCGCCAGCTGCCACACCGACGGCTGGCTGGCGATCTCGTCGGCCACGTACGTCACGACAACCCCCACTGCTCGAAGATGAGCGAAGTACCCACCTAACGAGCATAAGACACCGCCGCCGGGTGCAGGAGCACCCGGCGGCGGCAAGGATTCGAGAGATCAGTCGGGCAGGCGGTCACCGGTGTCGGCGTCGAACAGGTGCACCGCACCCTGCTGCGGCACCAGGCCGACCTTCTCCCCGCGGGTGAACGCGGACATGCCCGGCGCCCGGACCGTGAGCGTGTGCGCGTCGACCTCGGAGACCTCGCCGTCGGCCGCGGTCAGCTCGGTGCTGGTCGAGCAGTACAGGAACTGGTCGCTGCCCAGCTCCTCGACGACCTCGACCATCGCCGTGATGCCCTCGCCGGCCGGCTTGAGCGTCCAGCCCTCGGGCCGCACGCCGACGACGAGCTTCGAGCCGGTCAGCGCGGTGCGCTGCTCGGCGGTCAGCTCGATCGGTGTGCCACCGATGACCGCGCCCTCGGCGCCGACGGTCGAGGGGATCAGGTTCATTGCGGGCGAGCCGATGAAGCCGGCCACGAACAGGTTCTTCGGCTTGCCGAACAGGCCGATCGGCGTGTCGCACTGCTGGAGCAAGCCGTCCTTGAGCACGGCCACCCGGTCGCCCATCGTCATGGCCTCGACCTGGTCGTGCGTGACGTAGATCGTGGTGACGCCCAGCCGGCGCTGCAGCGAGGCGATCTGCGTGCGAGTCTGCACGCGCAGCTTCGCGTCCAGGTTGGACAGCGGTTCGTCCATGCAGAACACCTGGGGCCGGCGCACGATCGCGCGTCCCATGGCGACGCGCTGGCGCTGGCCACCGGAGAGCTTGGCAGGCTTGCGCTCCAGGTACGGCTCGAGGTCGAGCAGCTTGGCTGCCTCGAGGATCCGCTCGGCGCGCTCCGCCTTCGCCATCTTCTTGATCTTGAGGTGGAAGCCGATGTTGTCGGCCACCGTCATGTGCGGGTACAGCGCGTAGTTCTGGAACACCATCGCGATGTCCCGGTCCTTCGGCGGCAGGTTGGTGACGTCGCGGTCGCCGATGCGCACCACGCCCTCGTCGACACCCTCCAGTCCGGCGAGCATGCGCAGCGTCGTCGACTTGCCGCAGCCCGAAGGCCCGACCAGCACCAGGAACTCGCCGTCGGCTACCTCGAGGTCCAGCTGGTCGACGGCTGGCCGCTCGGTTCCCGCGTAGTAGCGGCTGGCTCCGTCGAAGGTCACAGTGGCCATGGCTTACCTTTCATCTCCGCCGGTCAGAGACCGCACCCCGTTGTCGGCCCGGCGCGAAACCGGCGCGCGTGCACAATCTAGAGCAACTAACACGTGAACACCACGATTCAGAATTAACGACTTCACTTCACTCCGCCCGCGGTGAGACCGGACACCAGGTGCCGCTCGATCAAGGCGAAGAGTGCCACGACGGGCAGGATGCCGATGATCGAGACCGCGAAGACGTACTGCCACGCCGACTCGTACTGCCCGATGAACCGTGTCAACGCGACGGTCAGCGGCTGGTTGGTGTCGGTCGGCAGCAGGATCAGGCTGGCCGCGAACTCGTTCCAGCACGCGATGAACGTGAAGATCACCGCGGTGACGATGCCCGGCCACACCAGGGGCAGCATGATCCGGCGCAGCGACTGGCCGCGGCTGCACCCGTCCAGCCAGGCCGCCTCCTCGATCTCCTTCGGCACCGTGGCGAAGAAGCTGTGCATGATCCACACCGCGAACGACAGGTTGAACGCCGCGTTCACCAGGATCATCGCGAGCCGGGTGTCGTTGATCTCCAACGTGACGAACTCGCGGAACAGGCCGGACGCGAGCACGGTCGGCTGCAGCATCTGGGTGACCAGCACCAGCAGCATGAACGGCATCTTGAGCCGGAACCGGTGGCGCGCGGTGTAGTAGGCCGCGGGCAGCGCGGCGACCAGCGCGAGCGCGGTGCCGCCCAGCGAGATGACCACAGTGGAGAACAGGTTCGAGGGCAGCGGGGTCTCCGGCGTGCCCCACATGTTGACGAAGTTCTCCGGGGCCCAGTCCTGCGGCAGGTAGATCGGCGGGACCTTGAGGATCTCCTGCCGGGTCTTGAACGCGCCGATCAGCATGATCAGGTACGGAAGCAGGAACACCAGGGCCACGATGACGGCGACGACCGTGAGGCCCCACCGCTTGCGCTCCCGCACCTTCGGACGCGGTGCGTCGACGGTGGCCGCCGTGGTCGGGCGGTCGATGACGGTCGACATGGGTCAGTCCTCCCGCATCGGGCGCACGACCCGCAGGTAGATGCCGATCACCACGACCACGACGACGAAGTTGACCACCGACAGCGCACTCGCCGTGTCGATCTGCCGATCGTTCTGGATGATCTTGAACATGAGCGACGTGGTGGTGTCCGCGTCGTAGCCGGGGATCGCGCCGGTCATCGTCTTGAGGATCGGCAGATTGTTGAAGACGTTGATGACGTTGATGATCGTGGCGACCGCGAGCGCGCCGCGCAGCTGCGGGAACACCACCCGCCAGTAGGTCTGCACCCGGCTCGCGCCGTCGATCTGCGCCGCCTCGAGCACGTCGTCCGGCACGGCCTGCAGCCCGGCGAGGAACACGAACGAGGTGAACGGGATCGAGACGAACACCGCGACGGCCATCGCGGACAGGAACCCGGGCAGCGCGCTCTTCAGGAAGCCGAACGGCGTGTCGAGCAGGCCGATGTCGACCAGGAACCGGTTGATGATCCCGTAGAAGGGGTCCAGGCCGTAGACGAACACCGTCGAGGTCATCACCACCGATGCCGCCCACGGCACGATGATCACCATGCGGAGGATCTTGCGGCCCGGGAAACGCTTGTTGAGGAACTGCGCGAGCACCAGGCCGAGGCCCACGGACAGGGCCACGACGCCGACGGTCCAGAGCACGGTGTTGGCCATGACCCGCGGCAGGTGGTCGAGGCCGAACACCCGCTGGAAGTTCTCCAGGCCGGCCCAGCCGCGGTCCTTGCCGAACCGCGAGAGGTCGCGGAACGACGTGTAGATCATGTAGCCGATGGGGAACAGGACCACGCCGCCGATGAGGATCAGCGCGGGTGCGAGCCACGGCAGCGCCTGCAGCGTCGTCTGACGTCGAGCCTGCCGTTTCAGTGTCTTGGTTCGTGGCTGCGGATCAGCCATCGGTACTGCCACGCGTGGGTTCCTCCCCGGTGCGCCGCTCCCCTGGCCCGCCGTCGGCGGGCCAGGGGGCGAGCATCAGCTGCCGGCCTCGTCGGCCTTCGCCTGGATCTCCTTGAGCACGTCGTCGACCGGCTTGGTCTGAACCTGCCCGACCAGCGACTTGAACGCACCCGACGTGTCGCCCCAGGCCGGGTTGGTGGCCGGGTAGAACTTCGCGTCCGGCAGCGACTCGATGAAGGTCTTCAGGTCCGGGTTGGCCGCGGCCGCCTCGGCACCCGACTTGGTGGCGGGGATGAAGCCCTCGTTCTGGTTGAACTTGACGTAGTTGTCCTGCTGGTAGAAGAAGTCGAGGAACTTCTTGATCGCGTCCTGCTTGTCCTCGTCCTTGTTGAAGCCGACGAAGTAGTCGGCGACGCCCAGCGTGGACGGGCTGCCGTCCTTGGTCGGCGAGGGCGCGATCGCCCACTTCAGGTCCGGGTTCTTCTCCTTGATCTGGCCGACGATCGGCGGCAGGCCCTGGATCATGCCGATCTTGCCCTGGATGAACACGTCCAGCAGCGGGGTGCGGTCGGTGGCGCCCGGGTCGGGCTGGGTGACCTTCTGGTCGATCATCGACTTCATGAAGGTCAGCGCTTCCGCGGCCTCCGGCGTGTCGATCGTCATCTTGCCGTCGGCCTCCCAGCTCGCGCCGGCGCCGTAGGCGAAGATGGACGTCTCGGCCTGGGCCTCCTCGCTGCCCAGCGGCATGCCGTAGCCGTACACGCCACCGCCGAGCGCGGAGATCTTCTTCGCCGCGGCCAGCAGCTCGTCCCACGTCTTCGGCGGGGCCGTGATGCCGGCCTGGGCGAACAGGTCCTCGTTGTAGAACAGCGCGCGGGTGGACGCGACGGTCGGCACGCCGTACGCCTGGCCGTCGATCTTGGCGCTGTCGATGAAGGACGGCTCGATGTCCTTCATCGTCTCCGGCGAGACGATCTCGTCCGCCTTGTAGAGCAGGTCGTCGGAGGCGTAGGCCGGGCCTGCCGCGTCGAGCTCGAGGATGTCCGGCGGCTTGTTGTTCTGGACCTTCGTCGTCATGACGGTGTAGATGTCGTCCCAGCTCTGGGTCTCGAGCTTGACCTTGACGTCCGAGTTCTCCGCCTCGAACGCCTTGACCAGGTCCTCCCAGTACGGCTTGGTCTTGTCGCCGTAGATGGGGACCAGCAGCTCCAGTTCGGTGCTGCCGCCACTGTCGCCCGAATCGCTTCCGCAGCCAGCGAGCCCGAGCGCCGCCACGGTCGCGACCGCGACTGCATAAATGACGCGCCTCAACTTGTCCTCCGTTTCCGCCGGGCCGGTCCGCCAGGCTGATCGCCGCGCCGGACCGTCGGCCCAAATGCGGCGATTGGTTTATACCACTTGTTCAGCTCTGCTCAACCAAGCAGCACCGGTTCGCGCAGTGCCTCCCGCAGCTTGGTGAGGATGTCCTCGAGCTCGCCGTCGGCGCTGAACCCCGCGGCCAGCCTGTGCCCGCCGCCGCCGAACTGCTCCGCGACCGCCCGGACGTCCACCGCGCCGACGGCCCGCAACGAGCCCGTCCAGTGGCCCGAGGAGGTCTCCTTGAGCACGGCCGCGACCTCGGCCTCCGCCGTGGTGCGCACGATGTCGACGACCGACTCCACCTCCTCGAGGCGAACCCCGATGAGGTCGTCGAGGCGCACGGCGGTGTGCACGAGGCCGTGCCCGCCGGCTGCGCCCGGCTCGAGCACCGCGCGGTCGAGGACGCTCGCGAGCATCTGGAGGAACGCGAAGGGGTGGGTGTCCAGCAGGTCGCGGGCCATGACCGTCGGGTCCGCGCCGGCCTCGACGAGCCGCGCGGCGAGCCGGTGGGTGTCCGGGCTCGCCCGGCGAAAGGAGCTCGTGTCGGTGACCAGACCGGCGTAGACGCAGCGGGCGAGGTCCGCGTCGAGCGGCCAGCCGAGCTCGTCCAGCAACCGTATGACCAGCACCGCGGTGGCCTCGGCGGTCTCGTCGACGACGTGGTGGGTGCCGTAGTAGGTGTTGGACGCGTGGTGGTCGATGACCAGCACCGAGCCGCCGGCCTCCACGGTCGCGTTGACCCGGTCGGCGAGTTGGCCGAGCCGCGACTTGCTCCCGGTGTCCACCGCGACGAGCAGCCCGGACACCGCCGGCACCGCGGCGGCCGGCACGACGAGCCCGTGGACGTCCAGCCCGCGCAGCGTCTCCGGCACCTCGTTCGGCATGCCGAAGGAGACCCGCACGTCCGCCCCGCGTCTGCGCAGGGCGAGGCCGAGCGCCAGCGCACTGCCCAACGCGTCAGCGTCGGGGTTGACGTGAGCGAGCAGTGTCACGTCGGTCGCGGTGCGTAACAGAGTCGCGGCAGCACCAAGATCCGTGGTGGGCACCCGCACAGCCTCACGTAACCGAGCGGCCGCGTCCAGTGCCCGCGTCCAAGCCCGCCGCGCTCACGCATCGCAGTCCTGGACCGCCCGAATCAGCCGATGCGGTTGCCGATGAACTTCAGCACGTCGGGCATGACCTTGCGCCAGTACTCCTCGTCGTGGTCACCCGGCTCGATGTGGGAGACCGCGGGTTCGGCCTCCTCGACCAGCTGACGGGCCGCGTCGATGAACGGATCGGACTCGCCGCACCAGACGCCGAGGGGCAGGGTGGCGATCGCGTCGAGGTGCTGCAGCGGGTCGGTGTCGTTCCACTGCGCCTCGTCGGTGAACACCTCGCGGTTGCGCGCCTCCGGCCAGCTGAGGAAGATCGCCGGGCTGACCGCCGCGATGGCCGGGTCGTTGAGGTTGGCCGCGTAGTTGAAGGCGCCGTAGCCGCCCATGGAGATGCCGAGCACCGCGAACGGGTTGGTGGCGAGGCCGCGCTCCTCGAGCCAGGTGGGCAGTTCCTCGGCCAGCATCGCCTGCGGGTCGTCGTCCTCGTCGCCCCCGACCCAGTACGAGTCGCCGCCGTCGACCGCGACGATCGCGAACGGCGGCGTGCCCTGGTAGTTGACCACCGAGGACAGCGTCTTCGGCACGTCGAGGTCGACGAACATCCCGGCGCCCTCGCTGCGGCCGTGCAGCGCGAGGCACACGGGCAGGTCCGGCCCGGCGTCCTCCGGCCGGATGACGATCAGCTCGACCTCGGTGCCGCGGGACAGCGAGCGGATGCGCTCGCGCGTCACCGGCTTGCGCGCCGCGTTCGGGGGGATCGTCGCGGCCGACAAGGCCTCGCTCTGGTCGTCGGTACGAGCGCTTCTGACGGGAGCGTCCGTTGGCTTCGGTGCGCAGCCGGCGGCGGAGAGACCTAGGCCGATGGCACCAAGCAGAACGTCTCGCCGCGAGCGGCGAATCTCGCCTGCAGCCACGTCTCACCCCAAGAATGGCGGGAAGTTGGTCGGGGGCACCGAGACTACCGAACCGTTGCGCCGCATGGGACTGAGCGTCAAACTTTCCCAACTTTGACAGGTTCCTGTCGGTCCGTCAGAGTGTCCCTTGTGGCTTCGCTGACCGACCGTGGCCAGGAGTTTTCCGAGCTGTTGCTCGAAATTTTCCGGGTGAACGGACTACTCCTGTCGGCCGGAGACGCGTTGGCCCGTCCGGCGGGACTCACCAGCGCCCGTTGGCAGGTACTCGGCGTCGTCGATCACGGCCCGGTCACGATCGCGGAGGTCGCGCGGACGATGGGCCTCACGCGCCAGACCGTACGCCAGACCGCCGCCTCGCTCGCGTCGGCCGGGATGCTCGACTACGAGGACGACCCGCGCGACCGCCGCGCACGGCTGCTCGTGCTCACCACGCGCGGCCGCACGGCGCTCCGCTCGGTCGAACGACGCCAGGCCGCCTGGGCGAACCAGGTCGCCGCCCGCACGTCGTTGAGCGACCTCCGCTCGGCGATCGGCATCCTGCGCGATCTGGGCGACCTGCTGGAGGGCTGATCGCCAAGGCGGTCCGATTAATCCGTCCCGGGGACTGCTACTCGTCCGCTTCCTCGCGGGGGGCCCGGTACGGGTCGGGTTCGCCGGCCGGCTCGGCGCCGTTGGCCAGGCGGGCCACCTCCGCGTCCGCGGCGTGGGCGCGGGCCAGCAGGTCATCGATGTGCTTGGCGTCCTCCGGGACGGTGTCCGCGACGAAGGACAGCGTCGGCGTGAACCGGACGCCGGTGCCCTGCCCGACGAGCGAGCGCAGCACGCCCTTCGCGGACTCCAGCGCGGCGGCAACGCCCTGCAGGTCCGGCGCCGCATCGAGCTTGTCGCCCAACGCCGTGTAGAACACGGTCGCGTCGTGCAGGTCTCCGGTGACCTTGACGTCGGTGATCGTCACCCGGGCCAGGCGCGGGTCCTTCACCTCGTGCTCCAGCGCGGACGCGACGATCTGCCCGATGCGCTTGGCGAGCTTGCGGGCGCGCGGTGCGTCAACCACGACTTTCCTTCCTACCGAAAGACCTAATTATCATTAGGGCCGAGCCAGCGGCGCCGGGCGGAGACGAGCTCCAGCTCCGGCCGCCCGGCGACGAGCCGCTCGCACGCGTCCAGCAGGTCGCGCACATGGTCGGCGTCGGCCGCGAGCGCGGCCACGCCGATCAGCGAGCGGCGGTGCTTGTCGAGGTGACCGGCCTCGGCCACGGTCACCTCGAACCGGCGGCGCAGCTCGGCAAGCACCGGCCGCACCGCCGACCGCTTCTCCTTCAGCGAACGGACGTCTCCGAGGAGGACATCCAGTTCGAGGACGCCGACATACAACTCAGTCGCGCGGCTTCTCGCGCAGCTCGTACGTCTCGATGATGTCGTCGATCTTGAGATCGCCGTACGAACCGAGCGTGAGACCGCACTCGAAGCCCTCGCGAACCTCGACCGCGTCGTCCTTGAACCGCCGCAGCGAGCTGACCGGCAGGCTCTCCTGGACGACGACGCCGTCGCGCATGAGTCGGGCCTTGGCGTTGCGCCGGATCTCCCCGGACAGCACCATGCAACCCGCGATCGTGCCGACCTTCGAGGACTTGAACACCTCGCGCACCTCGGCGCGCCCGAGCTCGACCTCTTCGTAGATCGGCTTGAGCATGCCCTTGAGGGCCTGCTCGATCTCGTCGATCGCCTGGTAGATGACCGAGTAGTACCGGACGTCGATGCCTTCGCGGTTGGCCTGCTCGGTGACCTTGCCCTCGGCCCGGACGTTGAAGCCCAGGATGATCGCGTCGGACGCGATCGCCAGGTCCACGTTGGCCTTGGTGATGCCACCGACGCCGCGGTCGATGACCCGCAGCTCGACCTCGTCGCCCACGTCGATCTTCGTGAGCGCGTCCTCGAGGGCCTCGACGGTACCCGAGTTGTCGCCCTTGATGATCAGGTTGAGCTGGCTGGTCTCCTTGAGCGCGGAGTCCAGGTCCTCGAGGCTGATCCGCTTGCGCCGCTGGGCGTTCGCCGCGTTCCGGAGGCGGGCCGCGCGCCGCTCGGCGATCTGCCGCGCGGTGCGGTCCTCCTCCACCACGAGGAACGTGTCGCCGGCACCCGGCACCGACGTGAAGCCGATGACCTGCACCGGCCGCGACGGGGTCGCCTCGATGACGTCGTCGTTGAACTCGTCGACCATCCGGCGCACGCGACCGTAGGCGTCGCCGGCGACGATCGAGTCGCCGACCCGCAGCGTGCCGCGCTGCACCAGCACCGTGGCGACCGGGCCGCGACCGCGGTCCAGGTGCGCCTCGATGGCGACGCCCTGCGCCTCCATCTCCGGGTTGGCCCGCAGGTCGAGCGCCGCGTCCGCGGTGAGCACGACCGCCTCGAGGAGTCCGCCGATGTTGATGTTCTGCCGCGCCGAGATGTCGACGAACATCGTCTCGCCGCCGTACTCCTCGGCCACGAGCCCGTACTCGGTGAGCTGCTGGCGCACCTTCGCCGGGTTCGCGCCCTCCTTGTCGATCTTGTTGACCGCGACCACGATCGGCAGGTCCGCCGCCTGGGCGTGGTTGATCGCCTCCACCGTCTGCGGCATCACGCCGTCGTCGGCGGCGACCACGATCACCGCGATGTCGGTGGAGTTCGCGCCGCGGGCACGCATGGCGGTGAACGCCTCGTGACCCGGGGTGTCGATGAAGGTGATCAGCCGCTCGTTGCCGTCCACGTCGACCGCGACCTGGTAAGCACCGATGTGCTGGGTGATGCCGCCGGCCTCGCCCTCGTGCACGGTCGTCTTGCGGATGGTGTCCAGCAGACGGGTCTTACCGTGGTCGACGTGACCCATGACGGTCACGACCGGCGGCCGCGCCTGCAGCTCCTCCTCGCCACCGGCGTCCTCGCCGAAGGAGATGTCGAAGGAGTCGAGCAGCTCGCGGTCCTCCTCCTCCGGGGAGACGACCTGCACCTTGTAGTTCATCTCGGTGCCGAGCAGCTCGAGCACGTCGTCGGAGACCGACTGGGTCGCGGTGACCATCTCGCCGAGGTGGAACAGCACCTGCACCAGCGAGGCCGGGTTGGCGTTGATCTTGTCCGCGAAGTCGGTCAGCGAGGCACCACGCGGCAGCCGGATGCTCTCGCCGTTGCCCTTGGGCAGGCGAACACCGCCGACGCTGGGCGCCTGCATGTTCTCCATGTACTCCTGGCGCTTCTGCCGCTTCGACTTGCGACCGCGCCGGGACGGCCCACCGGGCCGGCCGAACGCGCCCGCGGCACCGCCGCGACCGCCGCCGGAACCGGGCCGACC
>NZ_JBOHGA010000217.1:0-10129 GCF_050699915.1 Actinophytocola sp. | reverse complement strand
GCGCCCGACCGACCAGCACCCGCCCCGCCAGCCGGCCGCCCCACTTCACCCGGCGCCCCGCGGCCCGCGCCGCCACTCGCACCCGCCCGACCACCGGAACCAGCGCCCGCCGCAGCAAGCGCGTCGGCGATGGCGGTAGCCAGCGCAGCCGCCACCACTGCCAGCCCAGCCGACGCCTCGTGCACCGCCGCCGCGGTCTCCGGCGACACCGTCCGCCCAGTGGCGGTCGCGATCAGCCGAGCCACCTCGTCCGGGTCGAGCGGTCCCGCCACCTCCACCCCACCGGCGGCGACCGCCTCGTCCAGGGCGGCCAGCTCGGGGCTGTCGATCGTCGGGCGGCGGGAGATCACCATCGGCACGCCGTCGCGCGCGGCCGCCGCGAGCGCGGTGAGCGCGGCCGGGGCCAGCCGGTGCGCGTCGTCCACCACGACCAGCGCGCCGTCCTCCCGCGCGCCGGCCAACCCGGCCTCGACGTCGCCCGCGGCCCACCACGCCGGCGCACCGGCCAACCGCCGGAGGCGGAAGGTCCGCCCGGCACCGTCGACTCCCACGACCACGGCCACGCGTCGTGCCTCCTCCGCCCGATTGCCGGAATCCTACAAACCGGCCTCGGTCAAAGGATCGTCCGAAAGGGCGCTGGTGTGATCAGGAAGCGGGTGGCAACAGGCCGTCATCGAGCAACTTGCTCCGCACCGTGCCCGCGTCGCCACCGCCCGCACCCAGGCCGCCGGAGAACGGCTGGTCGGTCCAGGCGAACTCGCCCGGGAACTGGACCGCGGACAGCTCGTCGATGCGACGGGCGCCGTCCTCGCCCGCGTTGACCACGTTGTAGTCGCGCAGGAACGACTCCGAGCAGTGGTCGTTGCCGAGCGCACCGTCCTCACAGGACCCGGTCGAGCCGTAGTTGCCGTGCTTGTTCTCGGCCGAGTAGATCCGCGCCACCTGCGGCGAGCCGCCCGCGAGCTTGCCCCAGTCGCAGGCGTTGCCGGGGTTGATCTGGTCGACGTGCTCGAACGCGGTGCCCTCGTGCGCGATCGTCTTCGCCGAGAGGACGCCGAAACCGTGCTGGCAGCCATCGTTCGGCGCGAGCGTCATCGTGAACGGCTCGACGTCGCCGTTGTGCCCGCCGCCCCACCAGTCACCGCAGTCGCGGGCGTACAGGATCACGTAGGTGATCGCGATCTTGCTCGCGTCGGCGGGGTGCGGCCGGACCCGGGCGACCACCGTGCCCGGGTTGCCCTCGTTCGCCGGGGCGGTGCAGTCCTCGCCGCTGTCGAACCAGACATAGGGAAAGAAGTTCGCGGCGACCGCGTCCTCGAGCCCGTCGTCGAGCCCGTCGCCGTCACCGTCGTCCGCGTACGCGACGCCGATCGACAACCCGATCATGCTCAGCACGGCCACGAGGAGCAGGAGCACGGTGCGCAGGGAGCGTTTCATACCGACAAGCGTGCTGCGCCAAGGAAAGCGCCACCATCCGCCGGAAGTCGGTTCGCGGAATGTGATTCACAAACCTCGCGGAACGTGATTCACACAAGGCGCCCCAGCGCCGTAAAAGATCTTGCCAAGACTACTGGAATGAAGCGTTCCGTTCTGCTAGATTGAAACGGAACCGAGCATTCCGTTCCGCACTCCGAGGGAGCCTCCGGTGACCGCCATCCTCGAATCCCCGCCCCAGACCGCCGACGTCCCGCAGGCCCCGCCGCAGGTCCACCCCCGCCGCTGGCTCGGCCTCTTCGCGATCCTCTCCGCCGACCTGCTGAACCTGCTCGACAGCACCATCGGCACGATCGCCGCGCCCGCGATCCGCTCGGACCTCGGCGGCTCGACCTCGACGCTGCAGTGGATCGCCGCCGGCTACACGCTCGCGATGGCCGTCGGGCTGCTCGTGGGCGGGCGGTTGGGCGACATGTACGGCCGCCGCCGGATGATGGTCGTCGGCGTGGCCGGGTTCCTCGTCGCCTCGGCACTGTGCGCGGCCAGCGTCTCGCCGGAGATGCTGCTCGCCTCACGCGTCCTGCAGGGCCTGTTCGGCGCGGTCATGGTGCCGCAGTCGTTCGGGCTCATCCGCGAGCTCTTCGGTGGCGAGGTCGGCAAGGCGTTCGCGCTGCTCGGCCCTGTCATCGGGCTCGCCACCGTGCTCGGCCCGGTCGTCGCGGGACTGCTGACGGACCTCGCCGGCTGGCGGATGATCTTCCTGATCAACGTGCCGCTCGGGGCGTTCGCACTGATCGTCGGCCGGCGGGTGCTGCCGGCGAGCGAGCCGTCCGCACGCGGCCAGCGGCTCGACGTCAAAGGCGCGCTGCTCGCCGCCGCCGGCATGTTCCTGCTCGTCTACCCGCTCACCCAGGGCCACGAGCTGGGCTGGCCGGTCTGGACGTTCGTGCTGCTGGCCGCGTCGGTGCCGACGCTCGCGATCTTCGTGCGGTACCAGGCAGGCCGCGCGCGGCAGGGCCGCTCGGTGCTGGTCCGGCTGGGCGTGTTCGCCAAGCGTTCCTACGGCTCCGGCGTCGCCTTCGTGATCGCGTTCTTCGGCGTCATCTCCGGCTTCTCGCTCGCGGTCGGCCTGTTGCTGCAGCTGGGCCTGGGCTACTCGCCGCTGCAGGCCAGCCTGACGATGGCTCCGTGGGCGGCCGGAGCGTTCATCGGCTCCGCGCTCGGTGCGACGGCGATGGCGAACCTCGGCCGGCACGTCCTCCACATCGGACTCGCGCTGATGACCGCCGGACTGGTCCTCCTGTTGGCGGTGCTGGACGAGGCCGCGGACTTCGGCACGCTCGTCACGCCGTTCGCGGTGTTCGGGTTCGGCATGGGCATGATCTTCGTGCCGCTGTTCGACATCATCGTGGGCGACCTGGGCGACGACGAGATCGGCTCCGCGTCCGGCGTGCTGACCTCGGTCGAGCAGCTCGGCGCGTCGCTCGGCATCGCGGTGCTCGGCACGGTGTTCCTCGGCTCCGTCGGCTCGCCGCTGCACGCGACCGTGCCGGAGTTCGTCGGGGCGGCCGAGATCGTCACGGTGATCGCGATCGGCCTGACCGTGGTGACCTTCGCGCTCGGGTTCCTGCTGCCGAAGAAGTCTCGGCAGGCCGCGCACTGAGCAGCGGCACGGGGGCGTGCGGATCTCCGCACGCCCCTATGCTCGTTACAGAACAGAGTGCTTTGTTCCAGAGACATTCGGTGGAGGTCCCGGTGAACGCGCCCATGAGCGGCCGCAAGGCCGAAGCCGCCCGCAACGACCGGCTCATCGCCGAGGCCGCCCGTAGCGTCTTCGTCGCCGAGCCGTCCGCACCGATCGCGGCCGTCGCCGAGGCGGCCGGGGTCGGCATCAGCGCGCTCTACCGCCGCTATCCGTCCAAAGAGGACCTGTTGCGCAAGGTTTGCGCGGACGGGCTGGAGACCTACACCTCGATCGTGCGGGCGGCGGTCGAGGACACCGAGGGCGACCCGTGGGAGGTCTTCGAGACGTTCATGCGCCGCGTCGTCGAGGCCGACACGCACTCGATCACCGTCGCGCTCGCCGGCACCTTCACCCCCACCCAGGAGCTGAACGCGGCCGCGGAGAACTCCGGGCTGCTCAACGTCGAGCTGATGGAGCGCACGAAGAAGGCCGGCGTGATCCGGCCGGACGTGGTGCACGCCGACCTCGGGGTGATCTTCGAGCAGCTGGCCGCCGTCCACGAGGGCGACGCGCGGCGCGACAACGAGCTGCGCCAGCGCTACCTCACGCTGATCCTCGACGGCCTGCGGCTGCCGCCGACGACCACCCCGCTGCCCGGCGAGGCGCCCACCCTCGAGGAGCGCGGGCGCCGCTGGATTCCGAAGGGCTAGTAGGTGAGCCAGGTGCCGCGGGGTCGCTGCTGGCCGACGCCGGGTCGGGTGTGGTCGCAGACGCCGCCCGGGAACGTCGCCCGCAGTCGCGCCTGCTGCTCGCCGGTGAACCGCGCCGGGTAGTCGCGGAGGTCGATCGGCGCCAGCCGGCACTTGAGCACCCGCATCGACAGCTGCGCGCCGGCCACGAGACGCGGGTTCGCCGCGATCGGGTACAGCTCGCCGCAGCGGCCGGCCGGCGGGTAGCTGAGCCGTTCGTGGATGCGCTCGCCGGAGGGCAGGTAGCAGCCGTCGGCGAGGTCCGCGGGCTTGTTCGAGACGACCTTCGCCGCCCGGTCGCGGGGTGAGCCGTCGGCGGCGATCGCGGTCAGCCAGCGGTCCATCGCGTCGAGCTGGTAGACCGCCGCCGCGGCCTCCTGCTCCGGGGCGCTCTCGATGATCACCTGGTTGGCCGCGGTGCCGTTGGCCTCGCTGAGCCGCTGACGCATGACGAACGACATCTCGGCGGTGTGGATGTCGCCGAACGAGCCCGCGCGGTCGAGGTAGGTGCGCTGGTCGATGATCGGCGTGGTGCGCAGGCCCAGGGCGCCGCTGTTGAGCAGGTCGTACTCGTACGCGGCGGCGAGCGCCTTCGGGTCGGCCTTCGTGCGGGCCGGCACGGGTGCGCCGGCCGCGTCGTAGCCGCCGATGCTCTCGTTGAGGGCCACGAACTGCTCCGCCGTGATGGTCCCGTCGGCCAACGCGGACAGTCCATACTGGACACCCGTGTTGTCCGCGGCGGAGCGGACGAAGCCGGTGCGCGGGTCGCGGCCGAGCTGGTTCACCCACTGCTCGGCGGCGCTGCACTTCACGCCGTCCGGGTTGGCCACCGGGTGCCAGCGCGCCTCGACCGGGATGGCCGGCGGACAGCTGCCGGTCGGCGTGCTGCGGTTGAGGAAGGACAGTCCCCATGAGACACACGTGTTGTAGTCGACGTAGCCGGAGACGGCCCGGCGCTGCTCCGGAGTGAACGCCGTGCCGGCGCCGGTTCCGGCGAAGAAGTTGTTCAGCAGCCCGCAGTCGGTGACCGGGTTCATCGTGGTGATCGCGTCCGGGAAGGACACGCCCGGGATGATGCCGTCGACGATGCCCGGGTAGGCGTCGGCGATGTCGTACTGCTGGATCGCGCCGCCGGAGCCGCCCCAGCCGATCGTGTGCCGGATGGGGCCGTAGGTCTCCGCGAAGTGCTCCTTGACCATCATCGCGGCCTCGGCGGAGATGATCGCGCTGCAGTTGTTGTCGAGCACGTTCAGCGAGGACGACGCGACGGCGTAGCCGCGGGACAGGAACAGGTCGCTCAGCACGCCGCCGGTCGTCGCGCCCTGGTGGTAGCCGCCGTTGCAGCCGCCGCCGAAGGTGTAGACGAGGCGGTCGTTCCAGCCGGCCTCGGGCTTCGTCGGTGATGGTCCGGTGCCGTCGTCGAGGGCGGCGAGCTCGTACACCGAGCGGTCGATGACCCCGGTCTCGACGCGGACGACGTAGGGGACCGCTCGCCCCGCCACCGTGGCCGTTGCCAGATCGGCGGGACGCGCCGACGGGTCGGCCAACGGCGCGAAGGTGCCGGCCGTCGTGCGGTACTGGTAGCGGACCACGGCCGGCGCCTCGCACAGCGGTTGTTGCGCGGGCGCGAGCCCGAAGGCGGTGGTCTCGCAGTAGAACGGGCGTTGCTGACGTCCGGAGAAGACGGGTCCGTCGTCGTCGTGGTTGGTGATCCGGACGTCCGCCCGCCGCCCCCGGTCGCGGGCGACGAGGGTGTTGGTGCCGTCGCGCAGGCCGGCGACGAGCCCGACGAGCGCGCGGTCGGGCTGGCGGGCGAAGCTGGCGGTGACGTCGCGCCCGTTGCGTGTGACGCGCACACCGTCGCCACCGGTGACCCGAACGAGAACGTCGCCACCGCTGACGAACCGGGCTTGGTGGTTCGACGCGGTCGAGATCGTCAGCCGGTCGGGGCCGGTCGCGGAGGCGGAGGGCACGCCCAGGGTCGCCAGTACGGCCGTGGCCACGAGCACGAAGGCTCGCCGGCGGCCGGTTCTCGGTGTGGTCACGGGACAATCCTGCCACCTGTGGTGTGGGGAAATCCCGTTTCCTTGGGAGGGCTCCCGACCATGGCGTGGCCGGGAGCCCTGTGCGGGCGGTTCGCCGTTGAACCGCTACGAGCTGGGTTGGCGTGGGTGGGGGATGTGGATGGTGCGTTCGTAGAAGACGTCCGGGTCGGGCATCGGCGAGTCGAGCAACAGGGCGAGCTCGAGCTGGATGGGTTCGAACGAGTCCCAGTGCTCGGCGCGGTCAGCCGGCTCGGCGCCGTTGGCCGGCGCGGTGATCGCCTCGCCGTGCTCGACTTCGGGGTGGGTCGGCGAAACCGCCGACGGCTCCTGCGCCGACGGTTCCGCCTCGCCCACTCGCTGCTCAGGGATCTCTCCAGCCCACTCCTCCGCCTCGGACTTCGATTCGGCTTCGACGCCCACCGGCTCCGCGTCCGTCTCGACGTCCGCCTGCTCGACGTCCGCCTGCTCGACATCCGCCTGCTCGACATCCGCCTGCTCGACGGCTGGCGGCTGCTCAGCCGGCGACGGCTCGACAGCTCGGCGCGGCGCGGGCACCAACATCTGAGTCCAGGTCGGCTCATCGAGCGCCGACCGCACGACTGTCGAATACTCGGCTGCCGACTGCTCAGCCACACGCGGCGCGGGGGCCAACATCTCAGTCCCAGCCGATTCGTTCAGTGCCGCAGGCTGCTGGGCCGCGCGCGATGCAGACGACAACACCTCAGTCCCAGAGGATTCCGCCAGGGCCGAAGCCTCAGCCACCGGCCGCCGGGCCGTACCCGACAAAACCTCGGTCCCAGGCGACTCCGCCAACGCCGACGACTCAGCCACCGGACGCCCGGTCGCACGCGACAACACCTCGGTCCCAGACGACTCCGCCAACGCCGAAGACTCAGCCACCGGCCGCCGGGCCGCACGCGACAAGACCTCAGTCCCGGACGACTCCGCCAACGCCGACCCGGCCGCTGGCCGCTGGCCCGCACGCGGCCCGGGCGACAACACCTCAGTCCCAGACGACTCCGCCAACGCCGAAGACTCGGCCGCCGGCCGCCGGCCCGCACGCGGTGCGGGCGACAACACCTCAGTCCCAGGCGACTCCGCCAGCGCCGAGGGCTCGGCCGGACGCGGTGCGGGGACCAACATCTCAGTCCCAGCCGGCTCCTCGAGGACAGACGGTTCGGCCGCGCGCGATGCCGGCACCGATGCTTCCTCCGCCGATCGTGGCGGAGCGGTCGACGACATGGCCCCACGCAGTGACCGGACCAGCATCTCCGTTGCCGTCGGCTCTGCCGGCTTCCGTGGCGCGGCCGGTGGCAAGGACGGCTCCGCGGCTCGCGGCGATGGGATCAACGCCCCCGCCTCCGGCGCCTCCTCCGACTCGAAGGTCGCGTCGGCCTCAGGCGGCGCCGCCGGCTGCCGCACCGAAGTCGCCGGCGCAGCCTGCGTCGGCTCGGCAGCACGCGGCGATGGAATCAACGCCTCCGTAACCGGCGGCCGCTCCTCCGTCGCGAAGGTAGCGTCGGCCCTGGCCAGCTCCACCGGCTGCCGCGCGGCAGACAACGGCGAAGACGGTGGCGCAGCCGGCGGTGCAACCAGTCGTGCGGACGGCGATGGCTCGGCGGACCGCGGCGATGGAATCAGCGCCTCCGTCACCGGCGCCTCCTCCACTGCGAAGGTGGCGTCAGCCTTGGCCGGCTCCGGCGCGCGAGGCACCAGACCATCTGTCGACGGCTCGTCCGGCGTGCCGCGGCGCGGCTTCAGCGCCTCGGTCACGGTCGGCTCCGTCGGGTCACCGCGGCGCGGACTCGGGAAGATCGACTCCGTCTGCGGGTCCTCGGTCAGCGCCGGCTGGGGGCCGCGCTGGTCCGGCGGAGCGAACGCGGGGCGCGAAGCCTGCGCGAACCGTCCGAACGGGGTGCCGTACTGACCGCTCCGCGAACCCCAAGGCTCGTTCCCCGATGGCCGCGGCGGCCCGGGCGGGAAGGTCGGCGGTCCAGACCGCTGGGTCGGCACCATCGGCGCGGACATCGGCGGGAACGGCAGCATCGGCTGGTGCGCCGGGGGCATCGTGTGATGCCCCACCGGCACCGGCGGACGCGTGCGGTCCGGCGCGGGCGGCCGCGTGTGGTCGGTCCGCACACGATCCGGCGCGAACGGGCGCGCACGTTCCGGCGACGGCGCGGACGGCCGTGGGCGGTCCGGCGACGGCGGGAACGCACGGCGTACGGCCGGCGGGAGCTCGGCGGGCCTGCGCGGCGCCGGCACCTGCGCCGGCTCCGGGGGCAGCCCGCCGGCGAACACGGTGATCGGCAGGCCGGCGTGCAGGCCGGTGAGAATCTGTCCACACAGGACAATCAGCAGGGCGAGCAGCGGCCACTCCCACGTCTGCGTGGAGCTGTGCAGCAGCCCGCACGCCAGCGCCGTGGCACCCGCGATCGCATAGCCGATGCCCTGCACCATCGCGGACAGCGCCGCGGCGGTGTCGCCGTCCGGCGCCGCGCGCATGGAGATCATCGCGAGCGCGAGACCGACCGCCGGCATCCCCAGGCCCAGGCCGATAGACCACAGCCACGGGCCCCACGTCGGCACCACGAGCAACCCGACGACCGCCACGACGCTCGGCGTCGCGAGCGCCACCGCCAGGCCCGACTGCGACTCCCATCTGCGCGCCCAGCGCGGCACGAGCAGCGCGATCGGCACGCCCAGTGCCATCGCCAAGGTGAACATCCACTCGACCGACGGCGGGTCCACCTGGGAGTACTCGAGCAGGACGCTCGGCAGCCAGCCCATGATGCTGAACGTGAAGCCCGACGTCAGTCCGAAGTGGAGCGTCAGTGCCCACGCGGTGCCGGCCGGCTCAAGACTGCTCGGGCCAGGGTGCTTCTTCACCTTGATGGCGGGCTCGACGAACCGCCGGGACGCGATGCGCCACGCCGCCCACGCCGCCGCGGCCAGCAACGCCCAGCCACTCACGCCGAGTTGCCACGAGCTCTGTCCCGCCACCTGCGGCGTAACCAGCGCGCCGATTCCACTTCCGCCGCCCATGGCGGCCACATAGCAACCAGTTAGCAAGGCCCATGACTTGGCCGGCGCCGCGTGCGTGATCACCGGGAGGAGCGTGCCGAGCACGGCGATCGCAAGGCACGCGACGACCGTTCCGGCCAGCAGCACGTAAGGTCCGGCCAGCACGCGCGACGCCAGCGTCGCCGCGAGCACGACGAGTGCCAGCGACACGGTTCGGGACGTGCCCCACCGCGTGCGCATCTTGTAGGCCAGACCCCCGCCGATCGCGAAACACCAGACCGGTGCGGCGACGACGGCGGACGCGAGCACGGCGGACATGCCGGAGCCTGCCTGGATGTCGGCGAGCATCGCGCCCACGCTCGTCACGGCGGGGCGCAAGTTGAGTGCCAGCAACGTAACCGCGATCAGTACCCCGGTTGACAACGCCAGGCGGGCGCCGGGCATGGGGGCGGCGGGTCGGTGGTCCGCGCGATGCAGGCCGCTGCCCGCGGGACGGACCGGAAGTAGAACTCGGTAGGGCGGCGAACTCCGCCCGACAACGTGGTTCGGCCTCATGCCGGCCTCCAGCTGCTTGGTCGAAATACCTCACAGACCGACGCAGGCGCAGCTGCCTAATTTAGGCGCGCCAAAGACGACGACCTGATCCGCGGTGCTGGAGGGGACGCAGGGGGTACGTCGCCGGGGTCCTGCGACGCTCGGCGAGGTGGTGATGAGGGGCTTTGTACGGGTGCGGGTGTGCCATGGAACAACTAGGAATAAGGGGGACTGCGAGTTGGTGCGGTGTGCCTCAATGCGTTGTGTATATGAGATTACGTCCCGAATGGATTTCGGGGAATAGCGCTAAATAACGATTAGGAAGCGGCCGGTCACAGCCTGCGAGACCCGGGATGCGCTGCACGTGCAGGTGAAACGTGCAATCGGAACTCCCGGCTACGATCGGTGAGGTTGCGCGAGTTTCGATGCCGCCTTCCGGGTGACGACGAAAGTGGGGTTGTAGCAACAGAGTTGGCGTCCGGGCGACCCTCCACTGGCGGCACGGCGGGTCGCGCCGTGACCCGGTTCGGCAGACACGTTGATCTTGCCCCCGTTTCACGGGCACGAAGGTTGGCAGACATAGGGTTCGACGATCTTGTGAAGGAGATCGTTGGTCGTGCCGAAGCCCTACCCGCCGGAGTTCCGGCGACGTGCTCTGG
>NZ_JBOHGA010000216.1:0-10252 GCF_050699915.1 Actinophytocola sp. | reverse complement strand
GACCGGTTGGCCGCCGGGGTGCGGCTCGGCGCGGTCGCGATGGGTCGGATGGGGGCGCAGCCGCCGGTCAGCCGTCGATGACCCGGTGCTCGCCGGCCTCGATGGCCGTCGCGGAGCGCTGGTAGCGGTTGACGTCCTCGGCCTTGCGCGGCGGGCGGTCGTTCGCGACGAGCACCGCGATCCACGGCAGCGGGACGGACAGCAGCACGAAGCCCAGCGCGAGCCACCAGGTCTCGTGGAGGATGCCGGCCAGGATCAGGCAGGGCAGGCGCAGCAGCATCATCGTCAGGTACTTGCGTTTGCGCGCCGCGTACTCGTCCTCGTACGACGGCGCCGCCTCGGTGATGAGAACCGGGGTGTCGTCCCGCTCGGCCTTCACGACACCACCTCCTGCCACCCATGCTCCCACCACGCGGAGCCGATTGCGCCATCCGGGTGGACCTATCTCGAACGCCCCTGGATTCCCGGTATGAAGGTCACATGACGTCGAGCGGGTTCGCCACGCGACCGGACCTGTTCCAGCAGCTTCCGCTGGAACGTCTGCGGTACACGGTCACCGAGGCGAACCTGTTACGGCACCTCGATCCCGGCCCGCAGCGGGTGCTGGACGTCGCCGGCGGCAACGGTGTCGAGGCGCTCCGGCTGGCCGCGCGCGGCCACGAGGTCACCGTGCTGGACCCGGCCGGCGCGATGCTCCACCGGGCCATCGAGACGGCCGACGCGCTCGACATGGCCGACCTGCTGCACGTGGTCCAAGCCGGTGCCCTGGACGCCCCGGAGGTGTTCGCCGGCCACGAGTTCGACGTGGTGCTGTGCCATAACCTGCTGCACTTCGTGGACGAGCCCGGCGAGATGCTCGGCGCGGTGATCGCTCCACTGCGTACCGGCGGGCTGCTGTCCGTGCTCGGCCCCAACGCCGACTTCGACCCGATGCACGCGGCCCTGCGGGAGCGGGACCCGGCGCAGGCCGTGCGGGCGCTGTCGCGGGAGGCGTCGGTGGGCGAGCTCGTGGCGCAGCTCGCCGAGCTCGGCGTCGAGGAGGTCGTCCGGTACGGGGTGCGGTGCGTGAGCGACCTGCTGCCGAACGTGGACACGGACCCCGTCTTCCTTGAGGACCTGGAGCGGCTCGAGCTGGCGATGGCCGACCGGATGCCGCAGCTGCTGACCGCACGGTTCTTCCACCTGGTGGCCCGCCGCTGAGCCCGTGCTGCGAGCATGATCGCCGTGCGAGCGGTGGTGGCGCGGGTGACCCGGGCGAGCGTGACGGTCTCCGGTTCCGTCGTGGGCTCCTTCGACGAGCCCGGCCTGCTCGTGCTGCTCGGCGTCTCCACATCGGACTCGACGAGCCAGGCCGAGACGATGGCCCGCAAGTTGCACGAGCTTCGCGTCCTGCGCGACGAGCAGTCCTGCGCCACGACGGGCGCGCCGCTGCTCGTCGTCAGCCAGTTCACGCTGTACGGCGACACGCGCAAGGGCCGCCGGCCGTCGTGGACCGCCGCCGCCCGGCCCGACGACGCGGAACCGCTGGTGGACGCGGTCGTGGCCGACCTGCGTGAGCGCGGCGCCCGGGTCGAGACCGGCCGCTTCGGCGCGACGATGGCCGTCGAGACCGTGAACGACGGCCCGTTCACGGTGATCGTCGACGTGTGAGTCCGCCGTCACGCGGTACTCCGTCACGCCTGAGGCCTCCGCCTCGTCTCTAAGGAAAACCTCAGGTTTGGTCGAGCAACTTGTGTGGCGCGAATGACGTCATCCAGTTGGGAAGTCGGGAACGAATCGATACGTGAGCGCGTTTTGAGGAGTGTCCAGCCATCGACAGGCGATCGGTCGAGGGTTTCACCGGGCAACAGGGCCGGTGTGTGACGTACCGCACACCAGCCCGCGAACAGGGGGAGGGAGAGCATGACGGTCCCACAGCAGCGCGAGCCGGAGCCCGCCGAGATCGACCTTGATACGCAGAGCCCCGCGGCCGACCTGGTCCGCGTGTACCTCAACGGAATCGGCCGCACGGCGCTGCTCAGCGCGGCGCAAGAGGTCGAGTTGGCCAAGCGCATCGAGGCCGGAGTATTCGCCCAGCACATGCTCGAGACCGATAACCGGGGGAGCGCGAAGCGCACGGAGCTCGTGGCGCTGGTCCGCGACGGTCACCTGGCGAAGAACCACCTGCTCGAGGCGAACTTGCGGCTCGTCGTGTCGCTCGCGAAGCGGTACACGGGGCGCGGCATGCCGCTGCTCGACCTGATCCAGGAGGGCAACCTCGGGCTCATCCGGGCGGTGGAGAAGTTCGACTACACCAAGGGCTTCAAGTTCTCGACCTACGCCACGTGGTGGATCCGTCAGGCGATCACCCGCGGCATGGCCGACCAGGGCCGGACGATCCGGCTGCCTGTCCACCTGGTGGAACAGGTCAACAAGCTCGCGCGGCTCAAGCGCGACCTGCACCAGCAGCTCGGCCGCGAGGCCACCACCGACGAGCTGGCCAGCGAGGTCGGGCTCACCCCCGCGAAGGTCGCCGACCTGCTCGACCACGCGCGCGACCCGGTCAGCCTGGACATGCCGGTCGGCTCGGAGGAGGACGCCCCGCTGGGCGACTTCATCGAGGACGGCGAGGCCACCGACGCCGAGAGCGCGGTGATCTCCGGCCTGCTGCACGACGACCTGCGCCGCGTGCTGGGCACGCTCGACGACCGCGAGCAGTCGGTGATCCGGCTGCGGTACGGCCTCGACGACGGTCAGCCGCACACGCTCGACCAGATCGGCAAGCGCTTCAGCCTGTCCCGCGAGCGCGTCCGCCAGATCGAGCGCGAAGTGATGTCGAAGCTGCGCCAGGGCGAGCGAGCCGAGAGGCTCCGCGCGTATGCGAGCTGACCAGCCTCGACGCGAGTTTCCTTGATCGAGCAACCCTTTTCGGCGCCGCTACGTCCCTGATGCAGACGCATCATTGACCATTGACATGTGACCGTCGGCACGGCACGGTCAAGGCACCGGGACTACGCGGTGCGGATAGACAACTACTATCCGTAACGCATTCCACGGGAGGTCGGGACAGCCGGGGGCTGCCCCGGCCTTCCGGCTTTCGGCCTTCGTGGTGCGCGTTCGCGGAACGCGCTCACCGGTTAGGCCTCCTTGCGACAGCGCCCCTTCCATCCTTGTTGGGGCCAGCGCCTCCTTCTTTGCGTGCAGGAGCGCCCGGTAACGTCGGGAGCCACCACGTGTCGAGGGAGTTTGCGGTGTCCAGCGCTTTTGAGTTCACCGAGGTTCTGCCGGTTGGGGCGGATCTTGAGACCGAGTACCGCCTCGTCACCGCTGATGGCGTGCGGGTCGTCGAGGCGGCGGGGCGGCGGTTCCTCGAGGTCGAGCCGCAGGCGCTCACGACGCTCGCCAACGAGGCGATCCGGGACATCCAGCACCTGCTGCGCCCCTCGCACCTCGCCCAGCTGCGCGCGATCGTCGACGACCCCGAGGCCAGCGGCAACGACCGCTTCGTCGCGATGGACCTGCTCCGCAACGCCTGCATCTCCGCGGGCGGTGTGCTGCCGATGTGCCAGGACACCGGCACCGCCATCGTCATCGGCAAGCGCACCGAGAACGTCCTCACCGGCGGCCGCGACGAGGAGGCCCTGTCGAAGGGGATCTTCGACGCCTACCAGCAGCTGAACCTGCGCTACTCCCAGCTCTCCCCGCTCACCTTTTGGGACGAGCGCAACACCGGCACCAACCTCCCCGCCCAGATCGAGCTCTACCACAAGGACGGCGACAAGCCCGCCTACGAGTTCCTCTTCATGGCCAAGGGCGGCGGCAGCGCGAACAAGACCTTCCTCTACCAGGAGACCAAGGCGCTGCTGAACCCCAAGCGCCTCGCCCGGTTCCTCGACGAGAAGCTGCGCAGCCTCGGCACCGCCGCCTGCCCGCCGTACCACCTCGCGATCGTCGTCGGCGGCACGTCGGCCGAGTACAACCTCAAGGTCGCCAAGCTCGCCTCCGCCCGCTACCTCGACACGCTGCCACTCGAGGGCGGCCCGGCCGGCCACGCCTTCCGCGACGTCGACCTCGAGCAGCAGGTGCTCGACATGACCCGGCAGTTCGGCATCGGCGCACAGTTCGGCGGCAAGTACTTCTGCCACGACGTACGCGTCATCCGTCTCCCCCGCCACGGCGCCTCCTGCCCCGTCGGGCTCGCCGTGTCGTGCTCGGCCGACCGGCAGGCCAAGGCGAAGATCACCGCCGACGGCGTGTTCATCGAGCAGCTCGAGCGCGACCCCGCCCGCTTCCTGCCCGAGGTCTCCGACGAGGAGCTCACCGACGAGGTCGTGCGCGTCGATCTCAACCAACCCATGGCGCAGATCCGCGCGACGCTCGCCGCGCTGCCGGTGAAGACCCGGCTCTCCCTCACCGGTCCGCTCGTCGTCGCGCGCGACATCGCCCACGCGAAGATCAAGGAACGCCTCGACGCCGGCGAGCCCATGCCGTCGTATCTGCGCGACCACCCCGTCTACTACGCCGGCCCGGCCAAGACGCCCGAGGGCTACGCGTCGGGCTCGTTCGGGCCGACCACCGCCGGGCGGATGGACTCCTACGTCGAGCAGTTCCAGGCCGCCGGCGGCTCGCTCGTCATGCTCGCCAAGGGCAACCGGTCCCAGCAGGTCACCGACGCCTGCCGGACGCACGGCGGCTTCTACCTCGGCTCGATCGGCGGCCCAGCCGCGCGGCTCGCACAGGACTGCATCAAGAAGGTCGACGTGCTCGAGTACGCCGAGCTGGGCATGGAGGCGGTGTGGCGGATCGAGGTCGAGGACTTCCCCGCGTTCATCGTCGTGGACGACAAGGGCAACGACTTCTTCGCCGGCACCTCGCAACCGGTCCTGCAGATCGCCTTCCGGCGCTAGCCCTTCCTCAGCGGCCGATCGCCAGGTAGATCGTGCGGTCGGCGAGCGGGGCGTCCAGCGTGACGACCACCGGCCGCGGCGTCACCTGCGCGGTGCAGGCACCACCACTGTCGGGCCGGCCGCCCGGTGGCCGGGGCAACGGGCGCAGCATGATCCGGATGTCCGCGGCCGACTGGTCGAGCACGACCGCCTCCGCGTCGGTGCAGCCGCTGCTGGCCGCGGCGAAGAGCTGCAGTGAGCGGCCGCCGTCGAACTCCCACACCTCGCCGCGGTGCTCGTAGTAGACCGGCAGCGCACTGGAGTCGACCTGGGCGGTGGGCACCTTCGTCACGCCCGCTGGCACGACCACGCCGGTCGGCGAGAGTGACACCGGGGCCGACGTCTCACTCGGCGGCTTCGGCTGCTCGGGCGGCTCGGGGTTCTCCGGCGGCTTGGTGGCGGTCTGGCTCGGAGTCTCGCTCGGCGCCGTCTCGGTGGCCGGCTTCTCGCCTGCGGGTGCGGCGGTGTCCTGTCCGCAGCCGGCGAGGCCGACCGCGGCGGCCACGGCCAGGGTGGCGACCATCAGTGCCCTCATGGGAAGAGGACGGTAGCCGCCGGGCCGGCGGTTGCACGAAAAGGAGGTGGGCCCGGCCGCGCTGGGGCGAGCGCGGCCGGGCCCCTTGGGGAGAGGAGAGAGGTCTATCTAGCTCTTACGCTGCTCGTTCTTCAGCACGATCTTGCGATCGCCGAGCGGCTCCTTCAGTTCGGTCGTGAGCTTCGGGTAGCGCAGGTCCATCGTGCAGGCCTGCGGTGCCTTCGGCGTGGTCTCGACCATGGTGATCACGACCTGGGCGGCCGACTCGGCCGGCTCGACGCTGGCCTTGCCGCAGCCGCCTTCCTGCGCGACCACGCCGACGGTCCTTCCGTCGTCCTCGGTCCACACCATGACGGGGTAGCCCTTGGCCAGTGCCTTCGTGTCGAGCTGGGCGGCGGCGACCTTCTCGCCGCCCGACGGTGGTGTCCTGGCCGGCTGGCGGTCAGGCTGTTCTTCCGCCGGCGCCGACGTCTCAGTCGGGCGGGTGTCTCCCGCGTTGTCCTGGCTCTCCTGCGGGTTGGCGCAAGCGCTCGCGAGAAAGAGCAGAACGCCGGCGCCAACGACGGTTCCTAGGCGTTTCATGTGTAGAGGACGAGCCCCGGTGCGCGGCGCGTTGCACCCTGTTCGGCAAACCCTACTTTCGTAGGAAGCTGCCGCTCAGTGACCGCAACCGGCGCGGTCCGCTGTCCTGTAGCGAGGGTGGCGGCCCGACCCGCACCCGGGCTCGCACCACCGACGCACCGCCCGCCGAGGCCAGGATCGGCTCCAGCGCGAGCCAGCGGACCCGCGGCACGTCCTCGGCCAGCGCGGCGACCCGGATGACCAGGTCGGCGAGCGCGTCGAGGTCGGCCGGCTCGGTGCCCCGGTAGCCGGCGAGCAGCGGCGCGGCTCGGGGCGCGCGAACCAGTGCGGCGGCGTCCGCGTCGGTCAGCGGCAGCGCCCGGTAGGCCCGGTCACCCAGGAGGTCACTGACCACACCGGACAGTCCGAACGAGACAAGCGTGCCGAACGACGGGTCGTCCTGGACGCCGATCGCGCAGCCGGTGCCCAGGGGCGCCATGCGCTGGACGTAGACCTCCGGCGCTTCGGCCAGCTCCGCCATCCCGTCGTACGCCGCGCGCACCGAGTCCTCAGTGGACAGATCGAGCCGGACGCCGACGAGGTCGACCCGGCGCCAGAAGCGCTCGCCGGTGGCCTTCACCGCCACCGGGAAGCCCAGCTCCTCGGCGGCCGCGACCGCCGCGTCGGCGTCTGCCACGACGCGGTACGGCACGACGTCGATCCCGTAGCAGCCCAGCAGCCGCACCGTGTCCTCGTCCGAGAGCTCCCCCGCGCCGTTCGCGATCTCCCGCGCGGTCTCGACGTCCAGGCCCTCGGGGCGTACCAGCTCGCCCTGCGGCCGTTGCCGCCACTCGGCGTAGCGGGTGGCGCGGGCCAGCGCGAGCACGGCGCGCTCGGGGCTCGGGTAGGACGGGATCGAGCCACGGCCGGGGGCGCCGCCGGGTCCGGGGATCGCCAGCTCGTCGGGGATGCCCTCGGTGGCGAGGAACGTCGAGACGATCGACTTGCTCTCGTCCAGATCCGCGACGACGTCGCGGATGGCGCGAGCGTAGGCGGCGCCCGGAATGGCCAGCGGCGGCACGAACACGACGACGAGCGAGTCGATGGCATCGTCGCGCAGGGCGCGCCGGACCGCGTCGGCGAACACGTCCGGCCCGGCGTCCGCGCCGACGTCGACCGGGCCGCCGGCGAGCTGGAGGTCGCGCGCGAGGGCGGCGTCCGCGGCGAGCACGCCGATCGCCGACGAGTTCCCGACGATCGCGACCCGGCTGCCGCCGGGCAGCGGCTGGTGCGCGAGGAGGAGCGCGGTGTCGAAGAGCTGGGCGATCGAGTCGACGCGGATGACGCCGGCCTGCTCGAACAGCGCGGCCACGCTCGCCTCGTCGACCTCGACCGAGGTGACGGCGAGCGCGGGCGGGGCGGCGTTGCGCCCGGACTTCACGGCGACGATCGGCTTGACCCGCCCCAGCCGGCGGGCGAGCCGGCCGAACTTGCGCGGGTTGCCGAAGGACTCCAGGTAGAGCAGGACCACGTCGGTGGTCGCGTCGGTCTCCCAGTACTGCAGCAGGTCGTTGCCGGAGACGTCCGCGCGGTTGCCGGCGGAGACGAAGGTGGACAGGCCGAGTCCGCGGGCGGTGGCGTCGGCGAGGATCGCGGTGCCGAGCGCGCCGGACTGGCAGAAGAAGCCGGTGCGGCCGCGGCTGGGGATGTGCGGCGCGAGCGTGGCGTTGAGCCGGATCGCCGGGTCAGTGTTGATCACGCCGAGCGCGTTGGGGCCGATGACACGCATGCCGTGTGCGCGGGCCTCGGCGACGAGCCGGCGTTCCGCGCTCTCGCCGTGCGGGCCGGCCTCGCCGAAGCCGGAGGAGATCACGACGAGTGCCTTGACGCCCTTGGCGAGGCAGGCGTCCATGACCTCGTCGATGCCGGCCGCGGGCACGGCGACGACCGCGAGGTCGACCGGGTCGGGGATGTCGAGCACGCTCGGGTAGGCGCGCACCCCGCGGACGGACGGCCGCTCGGCGTTGACCGGGAAGACGGGTCCGGCGAAGTCGGCGCCGAGCAGGTTGCCGAGCACGGCGTAGCCGATCTTGCCCGGGTCGGCGGAGGCGCCGATGAGGGCGACCGAGCGCGGGTGCAGGAGGTTGTGCACGCTGCGCGCCTCGGCGGCCTGCTCGCGGGAGCGGGCGACCTCGACGGCTCGCTCGGTGGGGTCGATGGCGAACTCGAGGTGGTAGACGCCCTCGTCCATGGCGCGGGTGACCTGGTAGCCGGCGGCGCGGAACACGCCGAGCATGGCCGAGTTCTCGGCGAGCACCTCGGCGACGAAGGTGCGGACCTCGCGCTCCCGCGCCGCGGCGGCCAGGTGCTCGAGGAGGATCGGGCCGAGCCCGCGGTGCTGGTGGGCGTCCTCGACGACGAAGGCGACCTCGGCGGAGTCGGTGCCCTTGAGCCGCTCGTAGCGGGCGACGGCGACGATGTCGTCGCCGAGCTTGACGATGAAGGCGACCCGGTCGTCGTGGTTCACGGTGGTGAACCGCTTCAGGTCGCGCGGCGGGATCTGCGGGTAGGCGCCGAAGTAGCGCAGGTAGCGGGTGCGCTCGGACATCCGGCCGTGGAAGGCGAGCAGCGCCTCGGCGTCGGTCGGTACGATGGGTCTCAGGTGGACGGTGCCGCCGTCGGACAGCACCAGGTCCGCCTCCCACGCCTTGGGGTAGTCGAACGGATCCATCGGCGGTCCCTCTGTCGGTCCCTCGTGTCCCCGGTCAGTCTCTCGGGTCGTCCGGGTCCAGGCCGTGCAGCGGGAAGATGGCACGCCGGGTGTCCCGGATCGTGGCGTCCACCCGCTCGTCGACGGTGCCGTCCCAGGGTTCGAAGTCGGTGCTCTTCCGATCGGTCATGGCCTCCGGCAGCTCGGCGCTCGGGGCGATCTCGTCGACGAAGTCGGTCCACTCGCGAGGGAGTGTCGTGGCGGGGTCGACCTCGCGGTCGAGCATGGTGGCGAGCAGATGGGTCCACGAGCGCGGGACGACGCGCAGCAGCTGGTAGCCGCCACCGCCGCAGGCGAGCCAGTGGCCGCGGGCGTACTGCTCGGCGAGCTCGCGCACGGTGCGGTAGATCCGCCGGTGCCCGTCGACGGAGAGGGACAGTGCGGCGAGCGGGTCCTCGTCGTGGGTGTCGACGCCGCACTGGCTGACGAGCAGCTGGGGCCGGAAGGCCTGGAGCAGCGACGGGACGACCGCGTGGAAGGCCCGAAACCACGCGCGGTCGTCTGTGTAGGGCGGCAACGCGACGTTCACCGAGGTGCCCTGCGCGTCCTCGCCCCCGGTCTCGTCGGCGAACCCGGTGCCGGGGAAGAGAGTCAGCGGGTTCTGGTGCAGGGAGATCGTGAGCACGCGCGGGTCGTTGTAGAAGGCCTCCTGCACACCGTCGCCGTGGTGGACGTCCGTGTCGAGGTAGGCGATGCGCTCGAACCCGTTGTCCAGCAACCATGAGATGGCGATCGCGGCGTCGTTGTAGACGCAGAACCCGGCGGCCCGGTCGCGCATCGCGTGGTGCAGCCCACCGGCGATGCTGACCGCCCGCTTGGTCGCGCCCGAGGCGATCTGCTTGGCCGCGAGCAAGGAGCTCCCGACCACCATCGCGGACGCCTCGTGCATCTCGCTGAAGATCGGGTTGTCCGGAGTGCCGAGCCCGTGGCCGACGTCCCACCCGGCCATCGGGGCCTCGCGGACGGCGGCGACATAACCGGAGTCGTGGACGCGCTCGATCTCGGCCTCGGACGCCTCCTCGGGCACGAGCAGCTCGACCCCGTCGAGCACCCCGAGCGCCGAGGCCAGCCGGATCGTCAGATCCAGCCGAATCGGATGCAGCGGATGCTCACCACCGAGGTCGTACCCCAACAAGGCCGAATCCCACACGATCGCCGCCGGCAGGTCCATGCGCTCACCCTATCCGCGCGAGGCCCCCACAGCCCGCCTTCGAGCCGCCCGCCACACGCCGCCCCGCCCAGTGACGGCGGAGGCGTCAGCCGGGGTCGGCGCCCGTGGCGATCAAGCGGGTCGGGTCGGCGCTCCACTCCGACCAGGAGCCGACGTACAGGCCGGCCGGCGCGACCGCGCTCGTCACGCCTGCCACCTCCAGCGCGAGCACCACCGACGCGGCCGTCACGCCCGAACCGCAGTACGCGGCCACCGGTCGCCCGGCCGCCGCGCCCGCGTCCGCGAAGCGC
>NZ_JBOHGA010000215.1:0-10350 GCF_050699915.1 Actinophytocola sp. | reverse complement strand
GCGCACCTCGGCCACCCGGCCGTGCCGGTCGAGCACGGCCTCGACGCCGGGGCCGGCCGGAGTCGAGGCGCCGTAGTGCGGCGTGAAGGCGACGACCTCGTCGGCGTCGGTGCAGGTGGTGTCGTGGAGCGGGCGGCTCGTCGGCAGGTCGTCGCGGGTGCCGCCGCAGTTGCGGATCAGTCCCGGGACGCGGTCGATGCCGTCGAGGGCGAGCCTGTCGTGCCGGCCGCGGACCTCGCCACGCCAGCCGTACCGCTCGACCGCTGCGCGACGGGCGTCGCGGCCGAAGGCGAAGACCGGCCGGCCCTCGACGGCCTCGCTGAGCAGCTGTCCATTGTAGACACCGACGCCGGCCGGGTCGCCGGGCGCGCCGGCGGCGGGGTCGAGCACGAAGAACCCGGCGTTGACGGCCGCGGTCGCGCCTCCGGCCAGGGCACTGGTGGTCTCGCGGCGCTCTAGGTCCGGCCCGAAGTCCGCGGCGAGGTCGCCCCGGAACCGCTCCGGGTCGATGGTGAGCACCAGGACGCGCCAGGGCCCGCGGTCGGTGGGCGCGCCGTCCCATCCCGTGAAGACGGTGGACGCGGTGAACCCGGCGGCCCGCACCAGCGCGAGAACCGCGTCGGCGGCGGCCTTGTCGGCCTCGAGGCCGACGCGGACCCGGTAGCCCAGGGTGCCGCCGGCGAAGTCGGCCACCCGGGGCGTGGTGACCTCCTCGACCCGGCCGTCGAACCCCTGGCCGGCCAGGGCGTCGCGCAGCGCCGAGGCGTGCTCCCGGTCGGCGATCGCGGTGGGTGGCGCGTCCGGGTCGGGGTCGTCACCGCCGCCCGGGACGGCGATCTCGACGGTCCACCCGTTCGCCGGGTCGACCTCGCCGCGAGTGATCGTGGTCAGGGTGACTCCCGGCGCCAGCGATTCGACCGTGCGCGTCTCGGTGAGCCCGCCGGGCCCGAGCGGCAGCCCGCGGTCGCGCTCGGCCACGGCCACCGGCCCGGCGGCGGTCATCCCCAGGAGCACGATCCCGGCCGACAACGCGAACTTCCTGGTCCACATACGACATCCATTCGGCAGGGGATGCGACGGGCCAACCCCGACCGCAACGAACAACGAGAAGTGGCCCGACCACAACGAAACAGGCGTCCGCCAACTAACCAGAACCCACCTGCGGAACTCAAGCGCTGGCCACACCCAACCCCCAAACGGCCCCCCGGCCCGCCAGAACGGTCAAGCGTCGACCGCCACCCCCGGAATCGCCTTGATCTCGCCCAGGAAGGCTGGGGTCACCTTGATCGGGTAGTCGTCCAGCGCCAAGGTGACGCCGTTCTCCTTGTGGGCGAACCTCAGGTGGACCGGGGTGTCGCCGCGGTGGGCGGCCAGCGTGTTCTTCAGCTCGGCGACCACGTCGTCGTTCAGGCGCACCGGGTTGCACAGCAGCACGAAGGGAGCGTCGTCACCCGGGGCGGTCAGGTCCGCGTCGGTGATGTCCAGCGGGATCAGGCCCGAGCCGAAGATGGACATCTTGTCCTCGCGCCAGTTGACCCGGCCCTTGACGGCCACGGCGGCGTCCTCGACCAGGTCCTGCGACAGCACCGAGTACGACTTCGCGAAGAACAGCACCTCGATGGACGCGTCCAGGTCCTCGATCGTGCAGATCGCCCACGGCTCACCCTGTTTGTTCACCCGGCGTTCCAGCGCGGAGATCATGCCGGACAGCACGATCTCGCCCTCCTTCGGCGCGTCGCTGATGATCTCGGCGATCGGCTTCGGGGCGTGCTTGCGCAGCAGCCGCTCGGCGCCGTCCAGCGGGTGCGCCGACACGTACAGGCCCAGCATCTCCCGCTCGTAGCCCAGCAGCTGCTTGCGCGGCCACTCCTCCGCGGTGAACCTCAGGTGCGCCAACGGGGACGCGTCGCTCGCCGCCGGCTGGGTGTCGTCGCCACCGAACAGGTCGAACTGGCCCATCGCCTCCTGGCGCTTGAGGCCGACGACCGCCTCGACCGCCTCCTCGTGCACCTGCACCAGCGACAGCCGGGTGTGCCCGAGCGAGTCGAACGCGCCCGCCTTGATCAGCGACTCGACGACCCGCTTGTTGCAGCACACGAGCTCGGACTTGTCGAGGAAGTCGGTGAACGACGTGTACGCGCTCTTGTCCTCGCGCGTCTTGATGACCGACTCGACCACGTTGGCGCCGACGTTGCGCACCGCGCCCATGCCGAAGCGGATGTCGGTGCCGACCGCGGCGAAGCGCAGACCGGACTCGTTGACATCCGGCGGCAGCACCTTGATCCCCGACCGGCGGCACTCGGACAGGTAAACGGCCGACTTGTCCTTGTTGTCCGCCACCGAGGTCAGCAGCGCGGCCATGTACTCGGCCGGGTAGTTCGCCTTGAGGTACGCGGTCCAGTACGACACCAGCCCGTAGGCGGCCGCGTGCGACTTGTTGAACGCGTACCCGGCGAACGGGAGGATCGTGTCCCACAGCGCCTTGATCGCCGCGGTGGAGAAGCCGCCCGGCCGCAGGTCGCTCGCCTTCATGCCGGCCTCGAAGCGCTCGAACTCCGCGTCGAGGACGTCCTGCTTCTTCTTGCCCATCGCCTTGCGGAGCACGTCGGCCTGTCCCATGGAGTAGCCGGCGACCTTCTGGGCGATGAACATGATCTGCTCTTGGTAGACGATCAGGCCGTACGTCTCGGCGAGGATCTCCTTGAGCGGCTCCTCGAGCTCCGGGTGGATCGGCTTGATCCGCTGCCGGTTGTTCTTGCGGTCGGCGTAGTCGTTGTGGGCGTTCATGCCCATCGGGCCGGGCCGGTACAGCGCGCCGACCGCGACGATGTCCTCGAACCCGGTCGGCTGCATGCGGCGCAGCAGGTCGCGCATCGGCCCGCCGTCCAGCTGGAACACGCCGAGCGTGTCGCCGCGGGAGAGCAGCTTGTAGGTGTTCGCGTCGTCCAGGCCCAGCGTGTCGAGGTCGATGTCCCCACCGCGGTTGGCCCGGATGTTGTCGATCGCGTCGCCGATGACCGTGAGGTTGCGCAGGCCGAGGAAGTCCATCTTCAGCAGGCCGATGGCCTCGCACGACGGGTAGTCCCAGCCGGTGATGACCGAGCCGTCGTCGCGCCGCCACAGCGGGATGGACTCCATCAGCGGGGTCTTCGACAGGATGACCGCGCACGCGTGCACGCCAGCGTTGCGGATGAGGCCCTCGAGCCCGCGCGCCGTCTCGAAGATCTTCGACACCTCGGTGTCGGTCTCGATCAGCGTGCGAACCTCGGCGGCCTCGGTGTAGCGCTCGTGCTTGGGGTCGACGATGCCGGACAGCGAGATGTCCTTGGCCATGATCGGCGGCGGCAGCGCCTTGGAGATCCGGTCGGCGATCGCGAAGCCGGGCTGGCCGTGCAGGACGCGGGCGGAGTCCTTGAGCGCGGCCTTGGTCTTGATCGTGCCGAACGTGATGACCTGGGCGACCTTGTCCGAGCCGTACTTGTCCGTGGCGTAAGTGATCATCTCGCCGCGGCGCCGGTCGTCGAAGTCGATGTCGATGTCGGGCATGGCCGTGCGTTCGGGGTTGAGGAACCGCTCGAACAGCAGGCCGTGCGGGATCGGGTCGAGGTTGGTGATGCCCAGGGCGTACGCGACCAGGGAGCCCGCCGCCGAGCCGCGACCCGGGCCGACGCGGATGCCCACCCGCCGCGCGTAGCTGACGAGGTCGGCGACCACGAGGAAGTAGGCGGGGAAGCCCTTCTGGGTGATCACGCCCAGCTCGAACTCGGCCCGCTCGGGGTACCCGTCCGGCACGCCCTCCGGGAAGCGCCAGTTCAGGCCGCGCATGACCTCCTTGTGCAGCCAGGTGCCCTGCGTCTCGCCGGCCGGCACGTCGAACACCGGCATCCGGTCGACGTTGGCCCAGACCTCCTCGTACGACTCGACCCGCTCGGCGATCAGCAGCGTGTTGTCGGCGGCGCCGGGGACCTCCTTGTCCCAGTACCGGCGCATCTCGTCGGCCGACTTCAGGTAGTAGCCGTCGCCGTCGAACTTGAAGCGGTTCGGGTCGGACAGCGTCTTGCCGGACTGCACGCACAGCAGCGCCGAGTGGGCGGCGGACTGGTCCTGGGTGACGTAGTGCGAGTCGTTGGTGGCCAGCGGCGGGAGGTCGAGCCGGCGGGCGATGTCGAGCAGGCCCTCGCGCACCGAGCGCTCGATGGGCAGGCCGTGGTCCATCAGCTCGAGGAAGAAGTTCTCCTTGCCGAAGATGTCCCGGTAGTCCGACGCGGCCTGCACGGCCTCGGCGGTCTGGCCGAGCCGGAGCCTGGTCTGCACCTCGCCGGACGGGCAGCCGGTGGTGGCGATGATCCCCTCGGCGTGCTCGGAGATCAGCTCGCGGTCCATCCGCGGCTTGCGGTAGTAGCCCTGCATGCTCGCGAGCGAGGAGAGCGTGAACAGGTTGCGCAGGCCGGTGGCGTTGCCGGCGAGCATGGTCATGTGCGTGTACGCGCCGCCGCCGGAGATGTCGCCGCCCTCGCCGAGCTCGTCGGAGCTGCGCTGCTTGGCCTCGCCCCAGAAGACCGGCTTCTTGTGGTAGCGGCTGTGTGGCGCGATGTAGGCCTCGATGCCGATGATCGGCTTGATCCCGGCCTTGCGGGCGCACTGGTAGAACTCGTCGGCGCCGTACATGTTGCCGTGGTCGGTCATGCCCACCGCGGGCATGTCGAGCCGGGCGGCCTCGGCGAACAGCGGCGCGACCTTGGCGGCGCCGTCGAGCATCGAGTACTCGGTGTGCACATGGAGATGAACGAAGGAGTCAGCCGCCACGAGGCACCACCCTACGACGGCCGACGCCGAGATGAACGGACGGTCGAGGGCGTGTCTCGGAGCTTCGGGGGCATGGCTGATTTCTACCGCGTGGCACCGACAATTCCGGGCCGGTGAGATGATCGAGACCATGAGATTCCGGCCCGTGACGATCGACCTGCTGGTCGAGGAGCTGGCCGAGCGGATCGCGGCGCAGCCGGCCGGCGGGTGGACCCGGGTGGCCGTCGACGGCGCCCCGCCGAGCCGCCCCGGCTCGTTCGCCGACCGGCTCGCCGAGGGGCTGCGGCTGCGCGGCCGACCGGTGCTGCGGGTGTCGGCCCAGGACTTCCTGCGGCCGGCGTCGCTGCGGTTCGAGCGCGGCCGCGAGGACCCGGACGCGCGCCTCGACGACTGGCTCGACGCCGGCGGGCTGACCCGCGAGGTGCTGGCGCCGCTCGGCCCCGGCGGCTCGGGGCGGGTGCTGCCGTCGCTGTGGGACGCCGCCGCCGAGCGGGCCACCCGCGCCGAGTACGAGGTCCTGCCGGCGGGCGGGGTGCTGGTGCTCGACGGCGAGCTGCTGCTCGGCCGCGGCCTCGCGGTCGAGCACACCGTCCACCTGTGGCTGTCCGCGCCCGCGCTCGCCCGGCGGTTCGCCGAGGCCTGGGCCCTGCCCGCGTTCGCCCGCTACGACGCGCGGGTGCGGCCGCTGCACACCGCCGACACGGGCGTCCGGGTCGACGATCCGGACCACCCCGCGCTCCTCGACGACTCCCCCGTCTGACCTCACAAAGCCATCGTATCGAACTCATGGTCGAAACCGTCGGTGAGTTCGCCGAGCATGCCAGGTGATCTGGCTCGTGCTGTCCGAGAGGCCGCCGCGCACGCCGCCCGACCGGGCCTACGCGCAGGCGCTCGTCGCGTGGCTCGGCCGGACCGCGACCTGATCACACCGAGCACGCGTGGCGGGCCGGAGTGGGGCAGACTCAGCAGCCGACCGTCAGTGCTACGCAGGAGGATCCATGGCCACCACTCGCACCGCCAACGCCCACTGGGAGGGCGCGCTGCTCGACGGCTCCGGCACCGTGTCGCTCGACTCGTCGGGCATCGGCTCGTACCCGGTGTCGTGGCCGTCGCGCGCCGAGGCCGCGAACGGCAAGACCAGCCCGGAGGAGCTGATCGCCGCCGCGCACTCGACGTGCTACTCGATGGCGCTCTCGCACGGGCTCGCCGGTGCCGGCACCCCGCCCACCACTGTGGACACGAAGGCCGACGTGACCTTCCAGCCGGGCGAGGGGATCACCGGCATCCACCTGACCGTGCGGGCGAGCATCCCGGGCATCAGCGCCGAGGACTTCGCCGCCGCGGCCGAGGACGCCAAGAAGAACTGCCCGGTGTCCCAGGCCCTCACCGGCACGACGATCACGCTCGACGCCGAGCTGGTGTAAATCGGCGCGCCTCGGTCGGCCGGCACGGCTACGGTGCCGGCATGACCGAGGGGATGCGGCTGCGGCCGGTGCTCGAGTCCGATCTGGTGCGGTTGGAGCAGATGTTCACCGATCCGGAGGCGATCGGCGTCTTCAACTGGGGCGGGTTCACCGATCCTTCGCGGTGGCGGCGCCGGTTCGCGGAAGACCAGCTGCTCGGCGACGAGAAGTGCGTGCTGATGGTCGACCTCGACGGCGTGGCGCTCGGGTTCGTGTCGTGGTCGAAGGTGCGGACCGGCCAGATCTCCTACGTGTTCGAGTACGGCATCAGCCTGTGGCCGGACCATCGCGGCAAGGGTCACGGCACGGCGGCACAGCGGCTGCTGGTCCGGTACCTGTTCGCGCACGATCCGGTGAACCGCGTCCAGGCGCGGACCGAGTCCGGCAACGTGGCCGAGCGGCGCGCGCTGGAGAAGGCCGGCTTCGTGCAGGAGGCGGTGATGCGCGAGTACTACTTCCGCGACGGCGCCTGGCGCGACGAGGTGCTCTACCGGATGCTGCGCTCGGAGCTACCGGTCGACGACCAGCCGGACGGCCAGCCCGCCGAAGATCGCGGCTGAGACGCGGCCCAGCCAGCGCCGCACGGCCGGGCGGCGCCGCAGCAGCTCGGAGCACGTGCCCGAGGCGAGCCCGACCGCGGCGTCGACGGTCAGCCCGACCATGATCAGGACCGCGCCCATCACGAGGAACTGGACCGGTGTGGGCCAGCCGCCGCCGGTGAGGAACTGCGGGAAGAACGCGATGTAGAAGAAGATCACCTTCGGGTTGGCGAGGTTGGTCAGCGTCGCCATCGCGTAGGTGCGCCGCAGCGAATGCCCGCCGAACCGCGCCGGCGCGGTCTCGGTGATCTCACGCGCGGAGCGCAGCGTGCTGATCGCGAGGTAGCAGAGGAACACCGCGCCCACGATCCGCACCGCGTCGAGGACGACGGGGGCGGCCTGCAGCAGCGCCCCGAGGCCGAGCGCGGCGGCGACGGTGTGCACGGCCATCCCGGTCGACATCCCGACCGCGGCGACCACGCCGGCCGCCCGCCCACGAGCCACCCCGTTGGCGATGATGAACATCATGTCCGGGCCGGGCACGATGCTGATCACAGCACAGGCCACGACGAAGGCGACGAGAGTCGAGGCGTCCATGACTCGACTGAAACACGGGTGGCGACGGGTCGCGCGGGATTTCCACATGGTGGACGCGCCTCCGGCCCCCGATCACCAGCCTACGGACGGGTCCCGACGAGGAGGGAGCGAGCGGCTGAGGAAGTGCTCAGGCTGTGGATGCCGGCTCGCCCAGGAGGTTGCCTGTCTCGCCGTCGTAGAGCAGTAGCCGGCCTGGGTCCGGGGTCGCGGACACCGTCGCGCCTACCGGTGGCTCGTCCTGTTCGGCGACCGTCACCCCGACCAGCACCTCGCCCGGGCACTCCAGCGTGACCAGCGACGTCACGCCGAGGTTCTCCACGATCGACACCTGGCCCGTGATCCCGCCCGTGCCGTCGCCGTCCGGCGCGGCGGCCGAGACGCGCAGGTACTCCGGCCGAATGCCGACGGTCACCGCGGCGCCGGATGCCAGCGGCACGCCGCGCGGCGGCTTCAGGCGAGCCCCGGCCACCTCGACGAGGTCAGCGGAGACCGTGCCGGGGAGCAGGTTCATCGGCGTCGAGCCGATGAAGTTCGCCACGAACGTGTCGCCCGGGCGCTGGAAGACCTCCTTCGGGCTGCCCAGCTGCCGGATCCGACCCTCGGCCATCACCGCGATCCGGTCCGCCAGCGCGAGCGCCTCCGCCTGGTCGTGGGTCACGAACACGGTCGTCAGCCCGAGCTCGCGCTGCAGCCGCTTGAGGAACGTCCGCGCCTCGAGCCGCAGCCGGGCGTCCAAGTTGGACAGCGGCTCGTCCAGCAGCAGGACGTCCGCCTCCATCGCGATCGCCCGGGCCAGGGCCACTCGCTGCTGCTGACCGCCCGACAGCTGGGCGGGGCGCCGCGACAACAGCTCCGCCAGACCGAGCCCGGCCGACGTCCGCTCGGCGGCCTCCCGCTGGTCGGACCGGGGGGCACGGCGCACCCGCAACGGGTAGGCGATGTTCTGCGCCACCGTCATGTGCGGGAACAGCGCGTAGTCCTGGAACACCATCGCCACCCGCCGCCGGCCCGGCTCGACCCGCGTCACGTCCGACTCGGCGATCGACACCGAGCCCTCGGAAGCCGGCTCCAGCCCGGCGATCGTGCGCAGCAGCGTCGTCTTGCCGCAGCCGGACGGGCCGAGCAGCGCGAAGAACTCCCCGTCGCGTACGGACAGTTCCAGCGCGTCCACCGCGCGCACCCCATTGGGGTACACAGTGGACAGTGCGGTCAGCTCGATACCCGCCATCAGGCCTTGATCCCTCCGTGGAAGCGGAACCCGTACCGCTTGCTGACGAACAGGTACAGCGCCACCACCGGCACGGCGTACAGCAGCGAGAACACCGGGATCACCGTCAGGTTCGCGCTGCCGCCCTCGTCCTTGAGCGTCGTCAGCAACACCGCCGCCGGCTGCGCCTCGACGTCGCGCAGCAGCAGGAACGGCAGCAGGAAGTTCCCCCACGCCTGCACGAACGCCCACACGAGGATGGTCGCGATGCCCGGCCGGGCGACCGGCAGCACCACATGCAGCAGCACCTGGGTCGGCGACGCGCCGAACACCCGCGCCGACTCCTCGTAGGACCGCGGCACCGAGTCGACGAAGTCCTTCAGGATGAAGATCGCCGCGGGCAGCATGCCGCCGGCGATCACCAGGCCGGTCGCGTACTGCGAGTTGATCAGGCCCAGCTGGAACATCATCACGAAGATCGGCACCATCGCCGCGGTCCCGGTGACCACACTGGACAGCAGCAACAGCAGGTACAGCAACGCATCCCGGCCCGGCACGCGCACCCGGGACAGCGCGTACGCCGCCAGCGTGGCGAGCACCGTGGTCACCGCGGTCGCCACCACGCACAGCACTACCGAGTTCACCAGCGAGCCGAGCGCGTACGGGTGGGAGAACGTGGCCGACCAGTTGGCGAGCGTCCAGTCCGGCCACCGCAGCCCGAGCCCGGGGTCGGAGTCGAACGGCGCGGACGCGAGCCACAGCATCGGCACCGCGAAGAACGCCAGCACCGCGGCCATGAACGCGACGTAGCCGGTGCGCCGCCACACCTGACGGACCGTCATGAGCGCCGCCGCAGCAACAGCAGGTACAGCAGGGCCACGACTAGGTTCACCAGCAGCAGCAGGAACGAGATCGCCGCGGCGTAGCCGAGCCGGCCCGACGAGATCGCCTGCTGGTAGATGAACACCGGCAGGGTCTCCGACTCGTGGTTCGGCCCGCCGGCGGTTAGCAGGAACGGCGTGAAGTCGTTGGCCGTCCACAGGGAGATCAGCAGCGTGTTCGTCAGCACATGCCCGCGGATGTGCGGGAACACGACGTCCCGCACGGTCTGCCAGCCGCTCGCGCCGATGGTGCGCGCGGTCTCCAGCTGCGACGGCGGCACCGCGGCCAGCGCCGAGCTGTACAACATCATCGAGAACGCCGTACCCCGCCACGTGTTGAACACGACCAGCGACGCCATCGGGTACTCGACGAGCCACGCCGTCCCCGGCGAGCCGAGCAGCGCGCCGAGCGTGCCGCCGTCGCGGTCCAGCACCGCGATCCACAGGTACGCCACGACGACGCTCGGCAGGATCCACGACAACAGCACGAGCGCCTCGATCACCCGGCGCAGCGCCGGCCGGGCGGAGCGCAGGTACCACGCCAGCGCGAAGCCGAGCACGTTCTGCCCGAGCACGGCCGAACCGACCACGAACACCAGCGTCAGCCACAGCGCGTTGCCGAACAGCGCGTCGTTCAGCGCCTCGATGAAGTTGTCGAGGCCGACGAACGCGGGCGAGATCGACGCGGTGCCGGTGAGCGTGTAGTTCGTGAGCCCGATGTAGATCGTCCACAACGCCGGGAAGACCAGGAAGACCCCGATCAGCAGCAGCCCCGGCGCGAGAAAGGCGACCGCGCGGCCGACGCCGAGCCCGGCGGTGTCCCGGGTGCCCGAGACCCGCCGGGGTCGCGCCGCGGC
>NZ_JBOHGA010000214.1:0-10382 GCF_050699915.1 Actinophytocola sp. | reverse complement strand
GTGCTGGTGCCGCCGGCGCGGGTGGCGGGCTGACCGGATCCGGCGCGGCCGGGGTGACCTGGGCCGGTGGGACGTCCGGCGTCGCCGGCCGGGTGTCGGTCGTGGTGGTGCCGACCGGGCGAACCGCCGACGTGGTGGGCGGGCTCAGCGGGCTGGGCACCGCCTGGCGGGCGACCGCCTCCGCGGCCCGGACCGCCTCGGCGACATGCGGGTCGGTCGACGTGTCGAACCAGCTCGCGAGCTCGTCCTCGTTCTGCTCGGGCCGGCTCGGCGGCTCGTAGGCCGGCGGCTCGTAGCGGAACACGCCGTCCTCGCCGGGCGCGCCAAGCGCCTTCGCGAAGCCCTCGAGGGCCTTGCCGAAGTCGTTGGGCAGCATCCACACCTTGTTGGCGTCGCCCTGCGCCATCTGCGGCAGCGTCTGCAGGTACTGGTAGGCCAGCACCTCCGGGGTCGGCTTGCCGGCCTTGATCGCGTCGAACACCAGCTCGATCGCCTTCGACTGGCCCTGCGCCTGCAGGTACCGGGCGGCGCGCTCACCCCGGGCGCGCAGGATCCGCGACTGCCGCTCACCCTCGGACGCGAGGATCGCGGCCTGCTTGGCACCCTCGGCCGACAGGATCTGGCTCTGCTTCTGGCCTTCCGCGGTCTTGATCGCCGCCTCGCGGGTACCTTCCGCGGTGAGGATCATGGCGCGCTTCTCCCGGTCCGCGCGCATCTGCTTCTCCATCGAGTCCTGAATGGACGGTGGCGGGTCGATCGCCTTCAGCTCGACGCGGGCGACCCGGATGCCCCACTTGCCGGTGGCCTCGTCGAGCACTCCGCGCAGCTGGCCGTTGATCGAGTCGCGGGAGGTGAGGGTCTCCTCCAGGCTCATGCCACCGACCACGTTTCGCAGCGTCGTGGTGGTCAGCTGCTCGACACCGATGATGTAGTCGGAGATCTCGTACACCGCGTCGCGCGGCTGGGTCACCTGGAAGTACACGACGGTGTCGATCGACACGGTCAGGTTGTCCTGGGTGATCACCGGCTGCGGCGGGAACGAGACGACCTGCTCGCGGCGGTCGATCCGGGCTCGCACCCGGTCCAGGAACGGCACCAGGAAGTTCAGCCCGGGTTCGGCCGTCGACCGGTACCTGCCGAGCCGCTCGACCACCGCGGACTGCGCCTGCGGGATCACCAGGATGGACTTCACCACGATCGTGAGTACGAACAAAACCACGACCACGACGATGATGAGAATGGTCAACGTGCCTCCACTCCGGCTCGGGTTGGCGCTTCCTGGTCGGCGCGCAGGAAGTAGATCACAAGATCGTCCCGAACCTGTTCATGCGGGCGCCGCGTCGTTCGACATGTCGGACGCGATCACCTGACTGCCGCGTTCGCGGGCGTGTCGACCGGCGCTCACTCGGAGTCCGAGAGCACCACGGCGGTGGCACCCGAGATCTCCACGATTGTCACCGACGCCCCCGGCGCGATCTCCTTCTGGTCGTTGAACGCGCGGGCCGACCACAGGTCGCCGTCCAACCGCACCTGGCCGCCGTGCTGGTTCACCGTCGAGACGGCGACCGCCTTCCGGCCGATGAGCGCGTCCGCGTTCGTGTGCACCATGTCGCCGTGCAGGCGACGCTTGAGCCAGGGTCTGGCGAAGGTCACGAGTCCGATCGACACGGCCGCGAAGATCGCGGCGGCGATGATCGTGTCGTCGAAGAACCAGTCGGCGCCGGCGCCGAACAGGGCTCCGACACCGATCATCAGTAGGAAGAAGTCTCCGGACAGCACCTCGGCGGCGATCAGCGCGATACCCCCGATGAGCCATAGCAGCGCGGCCATGGCTCCATGATCTCAGAATCTTGGCCGTACGGTCACTACTCTTCACCGGTGGTAACGAAATCGATGAGCCGCTCGACTGCGCCGATCAGCGGAGTCTCCAGGTCCTTGTAGCTGCGCACCCGGGCGAGCACCCGGCGCCAGCCGTCCGCCGGCTCGCCCCAGCCCAGCGCCGCGCACACGCCGTCCTTCCACGGCGTGCCGCGGGGCACGACCGGCCATGCGTCGATGCCCACGGCCGCCGGCCGCACCGCCTGCCAGATGTCCACGTACGGATGACCGGTCACCAACACGTTCGGGTCGCGGACGCCGGCGACGATCCGGGACTCCTTGCTGCCGGCCACCAGATGGTCGACGAGCACGCCGAGCCGGCGCCCGGGTCCGGTGCCGAAGTCGGCGACGAGGCCGGCCAGGTCGTCGACCCCGTGCAGCGGCTCGACCACGACGCCCTCCACGCGCAGGTCGTGACCCCACACGCGTTCCACCAGCTCGGCGTCGTGGATGCCCTCGACCCACAGGCGGCTGTCGCGCGCGGTACGGGCGGTGTGCCCCTCGACGCGGACCGAGCCCGACGCGGACACCGTCGCGGTCCGCGCGGGCGCGGCGGCCGGGCGGGTGAGCGTGACGGGCTTGCCGTCGAGGAGGAAGCCGGCCGGGGTGAGCGGGAACAGCCGACGACGGCCGTGCCGGTCCTCGAGCACCACGTGCCCGTGCTCGAACCCGGTCACCGCGCCGCAGAAGCCGCTCGCCGGGTCCTCCACGACGAGCCCGGACTCGGCCGCCACCTCGGGCACCGCGCGCCGGTTCTGCCTGCGGGACAGTACGTCGCCGCCGTACGGGTCGTTGCGCACGCGGGCGACCCTACTGATCTTTCGAGGGAAATCCGGGCACCGGGCGTCGGAGTGTCGGCCGCCCGGACGACTATGCAGGCGTGAACCCCGTTCCGGGCGTCGCGCCCGATCCGGCACTCGGGCTGCTGGAGCTGTACGACGACGCGCTGCCGCACGTCTACGGCTACCTGCTGGCCCGGTGCGGCGACGTGACGCTCGCCGAGGACCTCACCGCCGAGTCCTTCCTCGCCGCGGTCGGTGCGGCCCGCGCGCCGGACGCGCCGCCGCCGTCGGTGCCGTGGCTGATCGGGGTGGCCCGGCACAAACTCGCAGACCACTGGCGGCGGGTCGAGCGCGAGCGGCGCGGCATGCGGCTGCTGGACGGCGAACCCGATCCGGTCGAGGATCCGTGGGACGTCGCGGTGGACCGCATCCGCGCCCGCGAGGTGCTCGCCGCGCTCGGCCCGCACCACCGGGCCGCGCTGACCTTGCGCTACCTCGACGGGCTACCGGTCCCCGAGGTGGCCCGCCATCTCGATCGCACCGTGCACGCCACCGAGGCGCTGCTGGTGCGAGCCCGGGGCGCGTTCCGCCGGATCTACGCCGGAGAGGAGGGCTCGTGATGACCGATCCGTTCGACTCGCTGCGCGAGCCCGTCGTGCCGGTCGACCCGGCACCGGCATTTGCCGCACGGCTGCGGGATCGCCTGACCCGCGCCGTGCTCGCACAGTCAGGAGCAGACATGACCACCCAGCTCACTCCATCCGCCCAGCGCCAGGCCGCCTGGCCCGCGACGCTGACCCCGTACATCGTCGTCGCCGACGCCCGTCGCGCACGCGACTGGTACGTCGAGGTGTTCGGCGCCGAGCAGCGCGGCGAGCTGTACGCCAACGACGACGGCACGATCGGCCACGCCGAGATCGGCATCGGCGACGCCGTGCTGATGTTCGCCGAGGCTTCCGACCTCTGGCCGGACGTGCCCGTGCGCGCGCCGGACTCCCCCATGCACAGCCACACGCTGCACCTGCAGGTCGAGGACGTGGACGCGACGACCGAGCGCGCCCGCACGCGCGGGGCGTCCGTGGAACGCGAGCCGACCGACCAGCCGTACGGTCGCGGCTCGGTGATCGTCGACCCGTTCGGCCACCGCTGGATACTGCTGCGCCCGCCCGCCTGGGCCACCCGGTTCCGGCAGGGGGACGTCGCCCGGGTCACGATGGTCACCGCGGACACCGACCGGGCCAAGGACTTCTACGAAGCCGTGCTGCAGGTGCCCTTCCACGCCGGCAGCCAGCCCGGAGTGTGGAACACCGAGGAGACCCAGCCGCACCTGGGCATCTGGTCGCCGGAGGACGTGGAGCCGCAGATCCAGCTCGTCTACCGGGTCGACGACCTCGATGCCGCACTGGGCCGGGTCCGCGCCGCGGGCGGCATCGCGGGCGAGGCGGAGCGCAAGCCGTACGGTCTCAAGGCGACGTGCGAGGACGACCAGGGCGTGGTGTTCGAGCTCTGGCAACCGAGCGACTGAACCGCTGCGCGAGAACCTGGACCTGCTCGACGAGCTCGGGCGGCGACAGCACCTCGAACTCGAAGCCGATCTGTGCCACGTAGACCGGGAACTCGGCCAGCGACGGGCCGCCGACGTGAAGCAGGCAGGTGTGCTCGTCTACGGCCTCGATCAGGCCGGACGCGGGCGTGACGCGCTCCGCGGCGACCTCGGCGGGCACGTGCAGCCGGATCGTCGCCTGGTGCCGGTAGGGCGCGGACGAGATCGCGCGGGAGATGTAGCCGGCGACGTCGGAGTCGGGCGGGTCGCGGGGCGGGAACCGAGGGCCCGGCGAGGGCGTGCCGGCGATCCGGTCCACCCGGAACGTCCGCCACTGCGCCGGCTCGCGGTCCCAGGCGAGCAGGTACCAGCGGCGGCCGGTGCAGGCGAGCCGGACCGGCTCGACCAGCCGCCTGCTCTCCGTGCCGTCCGCGCGGGTGTAGCGCAGCCGCAGCGACTCGTGGTCGCGGCACGCGCCGGCCAGCGACGCCAGCAGACCCGGGTCGACGGTCGGGCCGCGGCCGGCGAGCGACACGGTCGACGAGCCGAGCGCGGCCACCCGGCGGCGCAGCCGTGCGGGCAGCACCTGCTCGAGCTTCGCCAGCGCGCGCACAGAGATCTCCTCGATGCCGGCGATCGTGCCGTTCGCGGCGGTGCGCAGGCCGACGGCGACCGCGACCGCCTCCTCGTCGTCGAGCAGCAGTGGCGGCATGGCCGCGCCGGCCTCCAGGCGGTAGCCGCCCGCGGCACCGGGCGTCGCGGTGACCGGGTAGCCGAGGTCGCGCAGCCGGTCCACGTCGCGGCGCACCGTCCGCAGCGTCACGCCGAGCCGTTCGGCGAGCTCACCGCCGGTCCAGTCGCGCCGGGTCTGCAGCAACGACAGCATCTTCAGCAGCCGTCCGGACGTCTCCCACACGACCGGAATTCTCGCAGACAATGGTGACCGAAGCTGTCACCATTGGTCGATAGCGTCGTCGGCATGACGAACACCGAGATCCGCCCGTTCCGCATCGACGTCCCGCAGTCCGACCTCGACGACCTGAACCGCCGGCTCGCGGCCACCCGCTGGCCCGACGAGCTGCCCGGCGTCGGCTGGGACCGGGGCGTCGCGCTCGGCTACCTGCGCGAGCTCGCCGAGCACTGGCGCACGAGCTACGACTGGCGGCCGCACGAGAAGCAGCTCAACGACCTGCCGCAGTACGTCACCGAGATCGACGGCGCGACCGTCCACTTCGTCCACGTCCGCTCTCCCGAGCCGGCCGCGCTGCCGCTCGTGCTGACCCACGGCTGGCCCGGCTCGATCGTCGAGTTCCTCGACGTGATCGGCCCGCTCACCGACCCGGTCGCCCACGGCGGCGACCCCGCGGACGCCTTCCACCTGGTGATCCCGTCCCTGCCCGGGTTCGGCTTCTCCGGCCCCACCCGCGAGGCCGGGTGGCACACCCGGCGGATCGCGGCGGCCAGGGCCGAGCTGATGGCGCGCCTGGGCTACGACCGCTACGGCGCGCAGGGCGGCGACTTCGGCGCGCTGGTCTCCCCCGACCTCGGCCGGGTCGACGCCGAGCACGTGGTCGGCGTGCACGTCAACGCGGCAACGGTCGGCTTCATCCCGTTCGGCGGCGTCGACGAGGACACGCTGACCGACGTGGAGAAGGCGCGCTGGGCCCGCCAGCAGGAGTTCCAGGACAACGGCAACGGCTACTTCCAGGTGCAGGCCACCCGCCCGCAGACCATCGCGTACTCGCTCACCGACTCGCCCGTCGGCCAGCTCGCGTGGATCGTCGAGAAGTTCCAGGAGTGGACCCACCCCGTCGACGGACTGCCCGAGGCGTCGGTGGATCGGGACCGGATGCTCACGAACGTGATGCTGTACTGGCTGACCGGCACCGCGGGGTCGGCCGCGCGGCTCTACTACGAGACCACGCACTCCGGCGAGTGGCCGTACCGCACCGAGGTGCCGACCGGGGTCGCCGCGTTCGCCGACGACATCCCGATCCGCCGGTACGCCGAGGAGACCAACACGATCACGCACTGGACCGACTTCGACACCGGCGGACACTTCGCCGCGATGGAGGTTCCCGACCTGCTGGTCGCAGACGTGCGAGAGTTCTTCCGCGGGCTGCGCTGAGGAGGTTTGCGGTGGAGGTCCTGAGCCTGCGGGCGATCAACCGGGCGACGCTCGCCCGCCAGCTGCTGGTCGAGCGGGAGACGCGGCCGGCCGAGTCGGCGATCGAGCACCTGGTCGGCCTGCAGGCGCAGGCGCCGTTCCCGCCGTACACGGGGCTGTGGACGCGGCTGGTGGACTTCCGGCCGGCGGAGCTCGCGGACGCGCTGGTCGAGCGCCGGGTGGTGCGGGTCGTGCTGATGCGCGGCACCGTGCACCTGGTCACGGCCGCGGACGCGTGCTTCCTGCGCCCGCTCGTCCAGGTGATCATGGACCGGGACCTGCGGACGAACGTCCAGCACGCCCGCAACCTGACCGACGTCGACATCGGCAAGGTCGCCGACGCCGCCCGCTCGGCGCTCGAGGACGAGGCGCTGACCGCGAAGGAGCTGGGCGTCGAGCTGGCGACGCGGTGGCCGTCGGTGCCGCCCGGCTCACTCGCGCACGTCGCCCGCGGGCAGCTCACCCTGGTGCAGGTGCCGCCGCGGGCGGTGTGGGGCCGGTCGGGCCAGACGCGCTACCGGACCGTCGAGCACTGGCTTGGCAGGTCGGTGGATGCCGCACCGGACCCGGCCCGGCTGGTGCTGCGCTACCTGGGTGCGTTCGGCCCGGCCACGGTCGCGGACATCCAGACTTGGTCGGGCCTCACTCGGCTTCGCGAGGTCGTCGACCCGCTGCGGTCGCGGCTGCGGGTCTTCGCCGACGAGTCCGGCCGCGAGTTGATCGACCTGCCCGACGCGCCCCGCCCGCCGGCCGACCTGCCCGTGCCGGTGCGGTTCCTGCCCGAGTTCGACAATCTGCTGCTGTCGCATGCGGACAGGTCGCGGGTGATGAGCGAGGAGTTCCGCAAGCGGCTGTTCGGCGTCAAGAACGGCGTGTTCCCCGGGACGTTCCTGGTGGACGGTTTCCTGCGGGGCGAGTGGCGCGTCTCCAAGGCGCGCAAGGCCGCGACGCTGACGATCACGCCGTGGGGCAAGGTGTCCAAGAAGGACACCGCGGCGCTGGTTCGGGAGGGACGGCGGATGCTCGAGTTCGCCGCGCCGGACGCGGAGAGCCGGGACGTGCTCGTGGCCTAGAAGGCAGGCCAGGGGATGGCCCGGTAGTCCGCGTCGGGGCTCGGGAACTCCGCCTTGTACTGGAGCTCCTCGGTCCGCCTCTTCAGCCCGCGGATCTCCGCCCGCGTCAGATGCTCGGACAGGTCGTCGCCCAGGTCGTTGCGGAGCGCCTCGCGCAGCGTGCCCAGCATCTCCAGCACGTCCTCCGGCAGCCGCTCGCCCGACCAGCCCCACAGCACGGTCCGCAGCTTGTGCTCGGTGTGCAGGCAGATGCCGTGGTCGACGCCGTAGACCAGGCCGTCCGTGCCGTGCAGGACGTGGCCGCCCTTGCGGTCCGCGTTGTTGATCACCACGTCCAGCGCCGCCATCATCCGCACGCTGGCGTGGTCGGAGTGCGCGAGCACCGCCGGCTCCCCGAAGCGGTCGTGCGCGCGCAGCACCCGGCGCCAGCCGGTCGGCACGTCGGACGGGCTCAGCACGTCGACGAGGTCGTCGCCCTCCTTGGTGTCCACCCACAGCTGCACCATGCCGGGACCGAACGGGCCGGCACGCAGCACGGTCGGCGGGATCAGGTGCAGGCCGGCGGCCTCGGAGACGAGGTACGCGCCGACCTCCCGTCCCGCGAGCGTGCCGTCCGGGAAGTCCCACAGAGCCCGCTCGCCCGAGATCGGCTTGTACACGCAGTGCGCGGTCGCGTCGCCGCCGCTGATCTCGCAGAACAGCGTCGCGTTGGACGCGTCCACCAGCCGGCCCTCGACCTCGATGCGACCTTTGGCGAGCAGCTCGGTGACGGCGGGATCGGACGGGTACAAACTCAGTCCGTCTCGTCCTCGGTGCGGCGGTACCCGTTCTGCCGCGGGCACACGTGCCCGGCCGGGTCCAGCGGCTCGCCGCACAGCGGACACGGCTTGCGGCCGGCGTTGATCACCCGGTCGGCCCGCTCGGCGAACGCCCGCGCCTCGGCCGGGGTCAGGAACACCCGCACCGCGTCCGGGCCCTCCTCGGTGTCGTCGAGCACGACCGACTCGTCGACCTCGCCCTCGGTGATCGCGAGCAGCTCGATGACCACCGCGCGCGTCTCGGAGTCCCACCCGAGGCCCATGGTGCCGACCCGGAACTCCTCCTCGACCGGCACCTTCAGCGGGTCCGCGTCGACGAGGTCGTCCGGCGTCTCGTCCGGCAGATCGGCCCCGAACCGCCGGTGCACCTCCTCCAGCAGCGACCCGATGCGCTCCGCGAGCACGGCCATCTGCTGCTTCTCCAGCGTCACGCTGATGGTCCTGGCGCTCTCCGAAGCCTGCAGGTAGAAGATCCGATCGCCGGGTTGACCGACCGTGCCGGCGACGAACCGATCGGGTTCACGGAAGATGTGGATGACACGAGCCATGGCACCTCCGACCCTACGGCAAACGGCGCGGTCGAGTAGGCAGGTTCCCCCCGCCACGACGGATCTTTCGCCACGTTAGCGAACCCGGCCCGGGCAGGCCGACCGGATAGGGTGCCCGGCGTGGTGAAGATCGCACCGTACGGGTCCTGGGAGTCTCCGGTCAGCGCCGAGCTGGCCGCCGCGGCCGACGCCGAGCCGAAATGGGTGGACCTGCACGGCGGCCGCGTCTGGTGGGCCGAGACCAGACCGACCGAGGGCGGCCGGGTCGCGCTGCTCCACGAGGGGACCGACGGTCACCCGGTCGAGGTCCTGCCGGCGCCGTGGAACGTACGCAACCGCGTACACGAGTACGGCGGCCGGCCCTGGACGGTGCTCGACGGCGGGCGCGGGGAGCTGGTCGTCTTCACCCACTGGGACGACCAGCGGCTCTACCTGCACGAGGTCGGTGCGCCCGGCGAGCTGCGGCCGATCACCGCCGAGCCCGACCGCCACCACGGCGTCCGCTACGCCGACCTCTCGCCCGGTCCGGACGGCACCTCGGTGCTGTGCGTGCGCGAGACGGTGGTCGGCGACGGGCCCACCGACCTGCGTCGCGACCTGGTCGCGGTTCCGCTCGACGGTGGCGAGCCGCGGGTGCTGGCCGCGAGCCACCGCTTCATGTCCGGCCCCCGGCTTAGCCCGGACGGCACGCGGATCGCCTGGCTCGGCTGGGACCACCCGAACATGCCGTGGGACGGCACCCGGCTGTGCGTGGCCCCGCTCGGCGGCGACCACGAGGTGCTCGCCGGCGGGCCGCGGGAGGCCGTCTGCCAGGTCGAGTGGGAGGCGGCCGGCTCGCTGCTCGCGCTGTCCGACCCCGAGGGCTGGTGGAACCTGTTCCGGATCGAGCCGGACGGGTCGTGCCGCAACCTCGCGCCATGCGCCGAGGAGCTCGGCGGTCCACTGTGGAGCCCCGGGATGCGTTGGTTCGCGCCGCTGGGCGGCGGCCGGCACGCGATCCTGCGATCTGGCCGGCTCGCGGTACTCGACGAGCACACCGCCACGGTGACCGATGTGGACACCGACCTGACCAGGTGGACTCCGGACGTCGCCGTCCGCGACGGCAGTGTGGTCAGTGCCGCCGGCGGGCCGACCAAGGACCTCGCCGTCGTCGCGCTCGACCTCGCGACCTCGGCCGTGACGACGCTGTCCGCCCACTGGTCCGACCTGCCCGACGCGGCCTTCCTCCCGGTGCCCGAGGAACGTCTCGTCGACGGTCCCGAGGGGCGGCGGGTCCCCGCGCTGTTCTATCCGCCGCGCAACCCGGACTTCGCCGGCCCGGCGGGCGCCGCGCCACCGCTGCTCGTCTACGTGCACGGCGGGCCGACCGGCAAGGCCCGCCGCTCGCTCGACGTCGAGGGCGCCTTCTTCACCAGCCGCGGCCTCGGCTACGTAGCGGTCGACTATGGCGGCTCGGCCGGCTACGGCCGGGAGTTCCGCGAGTCGCTCAACGGCCGGTGGGGCGAGGTCGACGTGGCCGACTGCGCCGCCGTCGCCGCCGCGCTCGCCGCCGAGGGCGCGGCCGACCCCGGCC
>NZ_JBOHGA010000213.1:0-10431 GCF_050699915.1 Actinophytocola sp. | reverse complement strand
GCTCCCGCCGCGTTCGCGGGCACCGCCGCGCCGGGCCGCACGGCGTTCGTCTTCGCCGGGCAGGGCTCGCAGCGGCTGGACATGGGGCGCGAGCTGCACGCGCGCTTCCCGGTCTTCGCGGCCGCGTTCGACGAGGTGCTGGCGCTGCTCGACCCGGGCCTGCGGGACCTGCTGGACACCGTCTGGGGCAAGGACGAGGAGTCGTTGCGCCGCACCGGGTTCGCACAGCCCGCGTTGTTCGCGCTCGAGGTCGCGCTGTACCGCCTGGCCGAGTCCTGGGGACTGCGCCCGGACGTCGTCGCGGGCCACTCGATCGGTGAGATCGCCGCCGCGCACGTGGCCGGCGTGCTGTCGCTGGCGGACGCGTGCCGGCTGGTGTCGGCGCGCGCCCGCCTGATGCAGGCGCTGCCGGCGGGCGGCGCGATGGTCGCGCTGCGGGCGTCCGAATCCGACGTCCGACCGATGCTGACCGACGGTGTGGGCATCGCGGCCGTGAATGGGCCGGCGTCGGTGGTGATCTCCGGCGACGAGGCCGAGGTTCTCGCGATCGCCGGTCGGTTCGAGAAGACGACCCGGCTGCGGGTGTCGCATGCGTTCCACTCGCCGCTGATGGACCCGATGCTGGACGAGTTCCGGGCCGTCGTGGAGACCCTGACGTTCGCCGAACCGCGGTTCCCGATGGTCACCTCGGCCGAGGTGACCGAACCGGTCACCACCCCCGAGTACTGGGTGCGGCACGTACAGGCGACGGTGCGGTTCGCCGACGCCGTGGCCGCGCTCGCCGACCGGGGCGTTCGGACGGTCCTGGAGCTCGGTCCCGACGCCGCGTTGTCCGCGCTCGTCGGGGAGATCGGCAACTTCGCCGCGGTTCCGTTCCTGCGCAAGGACGAGCCGGAGGAGCACGCGAGCGTCTCGGCGCTGGCGCGGCTGCACGTCCACGGCGTCGCGCCGGACTGGGCGGCGTGCAACACCGGCGCGCACGTCGTGGAGCTGCCGACCTACGCCTTCCAGCGCGCGTTCCACTGGGCGGCGGCCGGCGACCCCGAGCAGGCCTTGGTGGACTCCTGGCGCTACCGCGTGGTGTGGGAGCCGGTCGCCGGCCCGACCCGGCCGTCGCTCGAGGGCACCTGGCTCGTGGTGTCGGTCGACGAGGCCGAGGACGTCGCCGCGGTGCTGACCGCTGCCGGCGCGTCGGTCCGGGTCGTCGACGCCGATCGAACGACGCTCGCCGAACGGCTCGGCGACCTCGACGGCGTCGCGGGCATCCTGTCGACCGGCGACGCCCACGCGACGCTCGCGCTGCTGCACACACTGTCCGAACGCGACACCGACGCGACGGTCTGGGCGCTGACCCGCGGCGCGGTCGCGGCTGTGCCCGGCGACGCGGTCGAGAACCCGACGCCGGCGCAGGTGTGGGGCCTGGGCCGGGTGGCCGGGCTGGAGCAGCCGCAGCGCTGGGGCGGCGTGGTGGACATCGCCGGGGCGGTCGACGAGCGGCTGGTGGCCGTGCTGACCGGTGGCGAGGACCAGGTCGCAATCCGTGAGTCGGGCCTGTTCGCCCGGCGCCTGGAACGCCACTCCCGCCCGGGCGGCGCCGGAGAGCCGGCGGTCGGCGGCACGGTGCTCGTCACCGGGGGGACCGGCGGGCTCGGCGCGGAGGTCGCCCGATGGCTCGCCGCCGCCGGGACGACCCGTCTCGTGCTGACCAGCCGCCGGGGCCCGGACGCACCCGGCGCCGCGGAGCTGCGCGACGAGCTGACGGAGTCCGGTGCGCGGGTGGACATCGTGGCCTGCGACGTCGCCGACCGCGACGCGCTCGCCGCGGTGCTCGCGGACCTGCCCGACCTCACGGGTGTGGTGCACGCCGCCGGGGTGGGGCAGGTGGGCATGCCCCTCGACGCGACCGGCGACGACGAGCTCGACGCCGTGCTGTCGGCCAAGGCCGGGGGAGCGGCGAACCTCGACGCGCTGCTCGGCGACCGCGACCTCGACCTGTTCGTATTCTTCTCCTCGATCGCGGGCGTCTGGGGCGGCGCGGGTCAGGGCGCGTACGCCGCGGGCAACGCCTACCTGGACGCCCTCGCCGAGAACCGGCGTGCGCGTGGGCTCACCGCGACGTCCGTCGCATGGGGACCGTGGGCGGAGACCGGGATGGCGACCGACGACGCCACCGCCGAGCACCTGCGCCGGCGGGGGCTGCGCGCGATGGCGCCGGCCCTCGCCATGCGGGAGCTGCGTCGTGCTCTCGCCGGCTCGGATGTCACGGTGACCGTCGCCGACGTCGACTGGCAACGGTTCTTCCCGCTGTTCACCGCCGGCCGGTCCGGCCGGTTCTTCGACCGCCTGCCGGACGTGACGGCACTGCGCACCGGCGCCACCGGAGTCGACCCTGCCCTGGCCGCGCGCCTGCGTGAGCTGTCCGAACAGGACGGACAACGGCTGATCCTCGGACTCGTCAAGGCCGAGGCCGCCGCCGTGCTCGGGCACGACTCGCCCGACGCAGTCGCGACGCGCAAGCCGTTCCGCGACCTCGGTTTCGACTCGCTCGCCGCGGTGGAGCTGCGCCGACGGCTGGTGTCTCGCACCGGGCTCACCGCGCTGCCCACGACGCTCGTGTTCGACCAGCCGGCCCCGGAGGTGCTCGCCGCCCACCTGCGGTCGCTGCTCGCCGGTGAGTCGACCGGTGGCGCGGAGACCGACGTGGCCGGCGCGTTCGCCGACGAGCCCGTCGCGATCATCGGCATCGGCTGCCGGTTCCCCGGCGGCGTCAGCTCCCCGGAACACCTGTGGGACCTGGTCACCCAGGGCGTGGACGCGGTCGGCGACTTCCCGGCGGACCGCGGCTGGGACAACGCGGCCCTCTACGACCCGGACCCCGACCGCGCGGGCCGGACCTACCTGACGCGCGGCGGGTTCGTGGCCGAGGCCGCCGAGTTCGACGCCGGGTTCTTCGGGATCTCCCCGCGTGAGGCGCTCACGATGGACCCGCAGCAGCGGCTGCTGCTGGAGACCGCGTGGGAGTCGTTCGAGCGCGCGGGGCTCGACCCCACGTGGCTGCGGGGGAGCAGGACCGGCACGTTCATCGGCTCCAGCTACCAGATCTACGGCTCGGAGGTCGCCGACGGTGCCGAGGGCCATCTCATCACCGGCACGATCCCGAGCGTGCTGTCCGGCCGGGTCGCCTACGCCCTGGGTCTGGAGGGACCGGCGGTCACCGTGGACACGGCATGCTCCTCCTCGCTCGTCGCGCTGCACCTGGCGTGCCAGTCGCTGCGCAACGGGGAGAGCTCCCTCGCGCTCGCCGGCGGCGCCACGATCATGGCCACGCCCGACCCGTTCATCGCGTTCAGCCGGCAGCGCGCGCTCGCCGCCGACGGCCGGTGCAAGGCCTTCGCCGAGGACGCCGACGGCATGACCCTGTCCGAGGGCATCGGGCTGCTGCTCGTCGAACGGCTCTCGGACGCCCGCCGCAACGGGCACCCGGTCCTCGCCGTCATCCGCGGCTCTGCCGTCAACTCCGACGGCACCTCCAACGGCCTCACCGCGCCCAACGGGCCCGCACAGCAGCGCGTCATCCGGCAGGCCCTGGCCACCGCCGGACTGTCTACATCGGACGTCGATGCCGTGGAGGCGCACGGCACCGGCACCGCGCTGGGCGACCCGATCGAGGCGCAGGCCCTGCTGGCGACGTACGGCCAGGACCGCGAACGCCCGCTGCTGCTGGGCTCGGTCAAGTCCAACCTCGGCCACACCCAGTCCGCCGCCGGCGTGGCCGGCGTGATCAAGATGGTCATGGCGATGCGCCACGGCGAGCTGCCGCCCACACTGCACGCCGGGCGCCGGTCGTCCGCGGTGGACTGGGACGCCGGCTCGATCGAGCTGCTCACCGAGTCCGTCCCCTGGCCCGAGTCGGGCCGGCCGCGCCGGTCGGCCGTGTCGTCGTTCGGGATCAGCGGGACCAACGCGCACGTGGTGCTCGAGCAGCCACCCATGCCCCCGCCGGCGCCGGAGTCCGAGTCGGCCGGTCCGGTGCCGTGGGCCGTGTCGGGCCGCTCGGCCGGCGCGCTCCGGGCGCAGGCCGCGAACCTCGTGGCCCACCTCGCCGAGCATCCCGCGTCCGACGCCGAGGTCGCGGCGTCCCTCGTCTCCGCACGGACCGCGTTCGACCACCGCGCCGTCGTCGTCGGCGCCGACACCGACGAGCTCGTGGGCGGCCTGCGGGAGCTCGCCGCCGGTTCGGCCGCCGCCGGGGCCGTCGCGGGCGTGGCCGACGTGGACGGCCGGACGGTCTTCGTGTTCCCCGGGCAGGGCGCGCAGTGGGTGGGCATGGGGGCCCGGCTGCTGGCAGAGTCGCCCGAGTTCGCCGCCTGGCTCACCGAGTGCGCCGACGCGCTGTCCTCCCAGGTGGACTGGTCGCTGCTCGACGTGCTGCGCGACGGCACCGACCTGGACCGGGTCGAGGTCGTCCAGCCGGCGTCGTTCGCCGTGATGGTGGCGCTGGCCGAGCTGTGGCGCGGCCACGGCGTCACGCCCGACGCCGTCGTCGGCCACTCCCAGGGCGAGATCGCCGCGGCGGTCGTCGCCGGCGCCCTGTCCCTCGACGACGGGGTGCGCGTGGTGGTCCGGCGCAGCCAGGCGATCGCGCGGACACTGTCCGGCCTCGGCGGGATGCTGTCGGTCGCGCTGCCCGTGGCCGACGTCGAACCCCGGCTGGACGAGCGGCTGTCGATCGCCGCCGTGAACGGCCCGGAGCTGGTCGTCGTGGCCGGCGAGAACGACGCGATCGACGCGCTCCGGACAGACCTTCGTGCCGAGGGCGTGCGCGCCCGGCGGATCGACGTCGACTACGCCTCCCACTCCGCCCAGGTCGAGCTCGTCGAGGACGAGCTGCTCGACCGGCTCGCCGGCATCGAGCCGCGACCGGCGAGCGTGCCGTTCCTGTCCACGGTGACCGGTGAGTGGCTCACCGGTACGGAGCTCGACGCCGCGTACTGGTACCGCAACCTGCGCCTGCGGGTGGGCTTCGAGCAGGCGATCCGCACGCTGCTCGACGCCGGACACCGCGCGTTCGTCGAGGTCGGCCCGCACCCCGTGCTGACCATGGGCGTGCAGGGCATCGTGGACAAGACCGGCACGCCGGCCGTCGCGACCGGCACGCTGCGCCGCGACGACGGCGGCCGGTCCAGGTTCCTCACCTCGCTGGCGGAGCTGTACGTCCGCGGCGTCACCGTCGACTGGCGGCTCACCGGCCGGCGCACCGTCGACCTGCCGACCTACGCCTTCCAGCGAGAGAGCTACTGGGTGCCGCGCCAGCGGCCGGGGGCCGAGACCGACTCGGCGGAAGCCGCGTTCTGGGCCGACGTCGAGGATGCCGACCTCGACGCGCTCGGCCGGCGCCTGGCCATCGACCCGGACTCGCTGGCCGCGGTCCTGCCCGCGCTGTCGTCATGGCGCCGCGACCGCCGCGACCGCTCCACTGTGGACTCATGGCGGTACCGGACGGCGTGGCGCCCGCTCACCGGCGTGCCCGCTCCGGCACTCACCGGCCCCTGGGCCGTCGTGACGACCGACCCGGACGCCGACGTGGACGTGACCGGTGCGCTGGAGTCACATGGTGCCGAGGTCCGGGTGGTCACCGTGGACCCGGCGGACGCCGACCGCGAGACGCTCGCACCCCGGCTCGCCGGGATCGCGGACGTCGACGGGATCGTGTCCACGCTCGCCATGGCCGACGGCCATCCGATGCTCCCGGCCGGCCTCGCGCTCGCGCAGGCGCTGGGCGACGCCGAGGTCGATGCTCCACTGTGGATCCTCACCCGGGGCGCCGTGTCGACCGGTCGGGCCGACTCCGTGCCGAACCCCGACCAGGCCATGGCACACGGGTTCGGCTGGACGGCCGCGCTCGAACACCCCGAGCGCTGGGGCGGCGTCGTCGACCTGCCAACTGACCCGCTCGACAAGTACGCCGCCCGGTGGCTGGCCGGCGTGCTCGCGGGCGTGGGGGAAGAGGATCAGCTCGCGATCCGCTCGACGGGCGTGCTCACCCGGCGCGTGGTTCCCGCCCCAGCCGGCGACCGTCCCGCGGACACCTGGACCCCGCGCGGCACCACGCTGATCACCGGCGCCACCGGGACGCTCGGCCCGCACGTGGCCCGGTGGGTCGCGGAGCGGGGCGCCGAGCACGTCGTGCTGGTGAGCAGGCGCGGCCCGGACGCACCGGGCGCGGCCGAGCTCGTCGCCGACCTCGCCGCGCTCGGCACCACCGCCACCCTCGTCGCGTGCGACCTCACCGACCGGGACGCGGTCGCGGAGCTGCTCGCCGGCGTCAAGGCCGAGGGGCACACGATCCGCACGGTTCTGCACGCCGCCGCCTTCATCGAGCTGCGGCCGATCGCCGAGACCCCGGTCGACGCGTTCGCGGACGTGCTCGCCGCGAAGGTCACCGGCGCGCGGCACCTCGACGAGCTGCTCGCGGACGAGCCCCTCGACGCGTTCGTGCTCTTCTCCTCGACCGCGGGCATGTGGGGCAGCGGCAACCACGCCGCCTACGTCGCCGGCAACGCCTACCTCGCCGCGCTGGCCGAGAACCGGCGCGCCCGCGGGCTGCCGGGCACCGCGATCAACTGGGGCATCTGGGCCGACGACCGCGACTCGGGCCGGGTGGACGCCGAGCAGATCCTGCGCAGCGGCCTGCGGTTCATGGACCCCGATCTCGCGCTGGCCGCGCTCGGCCGGGTGCTCGCCGGCGACGAGACCGTGCTGGCGATCGCCGACATCGACTGGGACCGCTACCACCCCGTGTTCACCGCCGGGCGGCCCACCGCGCTGTTCGCGGAGATCCCCGAGGTCCGCGCGCTCGCGGCCGGCGCCGGACGCTCCACTTCGGACAGCGAGCTCGTGGCGCGGATCCGCGAGCTGGCCCGCGCCGAGCAGGACCGGGTGCTGCTCGACCTCGTCCGCGGCCACGCCGCGTCCGTCCTGGGGCTCGCGGCCGCGGCGAACCTGCCCGAGCGCAAGGCGTTCCGCGACGCCGGCTTCGACTCCCTGACCGCGGTCGACCTGCGCAACCGGCTGGCCACCGCCACCGGGCTGGCGCTGCCCACGACAATGGTGTTCGACCATCCGAACCCGGTCGCGCTGGCGGAGTTCCTTCGCACCCGCATCGCGGGCGACGGCGCGGCGGCCGGGTCCGCGACCCGGCACGGCGCGGTCGACGAGCCGGTCGCGATCATCGGCATGAGCTGCCGCTACCCCGGCGGCGTGACCTCGCCCGAGCAGCTGTGGGAGCTGGTCGTCGAGGGCGGTGACGCGATCTCCGGGTTCCCCGCCGACCGCGGCTGGGACGCCGAAGCGCTGTACGACCCCGACCCGGACGCCACCGGCCGGACCTACTCGACGAGTGGCGGGTTCATCGCCGACGTCGCCGGGTTCGACCCGGACTTCTTCGGCATCTCGCCGCGTGAGGCGCTGGCGATGGACCCCCAGCAGCGGCTCGTGCTGGAGACGGCATGGGAGGCGTTCGAACGCGCCGGCATCGACCCGGCCTCGGCCCGTGGCAGCCGGACCGGCACGTTCATCGGCGCGAGCTACCAGGACTACGCCGCGGCGTTTTCTGGGCTCCCTGCCGGCCGTGACGACGGGCACGCGGTCACCGGGACGACAGCGAGCGTCCTGTCCGGCCGGGTGGCGTACTCGTTCGGACTGGAGGGCCCGGCGGTCACCCTCGACACGGCGTGCTCGTCCTCGCTCGTCGCCCTGCACCTGGCGTGCCAGTCGGTGCGCAGCGGGGAGAGCACGCTGGCGCTGGCCGGCGGGGTCGCCGTGATGTCCACTCCGGACGCGTTCGTGGGCTTCAGCCGGCAACGCGCGATGGCGGTCGACGGCCGGTGCAAGGCGTTCTCGGACGACGCGGACGGGATGAGCCTCGCCGAGGGCGTGGGCCTGTTCCTGGTGGAGCGGCTGTCCGACGCCGAACGCAACGGGCACCCGGTGCTCGCGGTGATCCGCGGCTCGGCGGTCAACCAGGACGGCGCGTCGAACGGGCTCACCGCGCCCAACGGTCCCGCGCAGCAGCGCGTGATCGGCCAGGCGCTCGCCAACTCCGGGCTCGCCGCGACCGAGGTGGACGCCGTGGAGGCGCACGGCACCGGCACCGCGCTCGGCGACCCCATCGAGGCGCAGGCCCTGCTCGCGACCTACGGCCAGGATCGTGCGCACCCGTTGCTGCTCGGTTCGGTGAAGTCCAACATCGGACACACCCAGATGGCCTCCGGCGCGGCCGGTGTCATGAAGATGGTCCTGGGGATGCGCCACGGCATGCTGCCGCGCACCCTGCACGCTCCCGAGCCGTCGTCCCATGTGGACTGGTCGGCCGGTGACGTCCGGCTGCTGGCCGAGCCGGCCGAGTGGCCCGAGACCGGCGCACCCCGCCGGGCGGGCGTGTCGTCGTTCGGGCTCAGCGGGACCAACGCGCACCTGCTGCTCGAACAGGTGCCACCCGCACTGGAACCGGCGTCGCCGGCCGGCGACCGGCCCGTGCCGCTCGTGCTGTCCGCCGCGACACCCGAGGCCCTGCGGGCGCAGGCCCGTCGGCTGCGGGAGTGGCCGGACCGGCCGCACCTCACCGACCTGGCCTACTCGCTCGCCACCGGCCGCTCCGCGCTGGAGCACCGGGCGGCCGTCGTCACGGACGACCGCGAGGACCTGCTGCGCGCGCTGGCGGCGCTGGAGCGGGACGAGCCGGCGGCCGGCCTCGTGCGGGGCACGGCGAGCGGAGGCGGCGTCGCGTTCCTGTTCACCGGGCAGGGTGCGCAGCGGTTGGGCATGGGCCGCGAGCTGTACGACCGGTTCCCGGTGTTCGCCGCCGCGTTCGACGAGGTGCTCGCGCTGCTGGACCCGGGGCTGCGGGACGTGGTGTGGGGCGAGGAGGAGGCGGCGCTGGACCGGACCGTCCACACGCAACCGGCGCTGTTCGCGCTCGAGGTGGCGTTGTACCGGCTGGTCGAGTCGTGGGGAGTGCGGCCCGACTTCGTCGCCGGGCACTCGATCGGCGAGATCGCCGCCGCACATGTCGCGGGCGTGCTCTCGCTCGAGGACGCGTGCACGCTCGTCTCGGTGCGCGGCCGGCTCATGCAGGCCCTGCCCGAGGGCGGGGCGATGGTGTCGCTGCTCGCGACCGAGGACGAGGTGGCGCCGCTGTTGACCGCACGCGTCGGCATCGCGGCGGTGAACGGCCCGTCGTCGGTGGTGATCGCCGGCGACGAGGAGGAGGTCACGGCGATCGCGGAGCGCTTCGAGCAGACCCGTCGGCTCACCGTGTCGCACGCGTTCCACTCGCCGCTGATGGAGCCGATGCTGGACGAGTTCCGCGCCGCGGTCGCCGGCTTGTCCTTCCGGGCGCCCGAGGTCACGGTCGTGTCGACGTTGACCGGCGCCGTCGCGGACGCGGCGGAGCTGTGCGATGCGGAGCACTGGGTCCGGCACGTGCGGGACGGCGTGCGGTTCGCCGACGCACTGACCGCGCTGCGTGTCGCCGGGGCGGCGAACCTGCTGGAGCTCGGGCCGGACGGCGTGCTCGCCGCGATGGCCCAGGAGTCCGGTGTTCCGGTCGTGCCGGCGTTGCGGCGGGACCGCGACGAGGAGACCGCGGTCGTGGCGGCCCTCGCGACCGTGCACGCACGGGGCTGCGGGGTCGACTGGCCCGCGTTCTTCGCCGGCCACGGCGCACGGCGGGTCGACCTGCCCACGTACGCGTTCCAGCGCCAGCGCTTCTGGCCGGCCCTCCCGGTCTCGTCTGTCGACGCGTGGCGCTACCGCCCGGTGTGGCGGCTGGTCACGCCAACGGGCGCGGTGTCCGGGACTTGGCTGCTGGTCACGCCGGCCGGCGTGCCGGTGCCGGACTGGACCGCGGGACTGGGCGTGGACGTCGTGCCCGTCTCGTGCCCGGCCGACCGTGCGGCCGTCGCCGCCGAACTGTCCACAGTGGAGCAAGACATCGGTGGGGTGCTGTCGCTCGTCGCCCTCACGGACGACGCCGACGGCGGGCTCGCCCGGACGGTCGCGCTGGCGCAGGCCCTCGGCGACACCGGGATCGACGCGCCGCTGTGGTGCCTGACCCGGGGCGCGGTGCACGGCCATGTCGACCCCGCCCGCGCCGCGGTGTGGGGCTTCGGCCGGGCCTTCGCCCTGGAGGAGCCCGCGCGGTGGGGCGGCCTCGCGGACCTGCCGGAGACAGTCGACGAGACCGCGGCTCGACGGCTCGCCGGGGCGTTGGCCGGGGACGAGAACCAGGTGGCCATCCGAGAGACCGGCGTGTTCGCCCGGCGCCTGGAGCGCACCTCGCCGGCCGGCCCGCCGGCGACCTACCAGGCGTCGGGGACGGTGCTCGTCACCGGCGGCACCGGCGCGCTCGGCGCACACGTGGCCCGGTTC
>NZ_JBOHGA010000212.1:0-10431 GCF_050699915.1 Actinophytocola sp. | reverse complement strand
CAGCTCGTCGAGGCCGGCGCCGGTGACCCCGCTGACCGCGACCGCCTCGACTCCCTCGAGCGAGGTGCTGCGCAGCCGCTCACGAGCCTGCGCCAGCGCGGGTGCGGGGTCGGCCAGGTCGGCGCGGGTGACCACGAGCAGGCCGTGCCGCACGCCGAGCGAGTCGAGCACCGCGACGTGCTCGGCGGTCTGCGCGCGCCAGCCCTCGTCCGCGGCGACGACCACGACGACGCCGGGCACCGGTCCCACGCCGGCGAGCATCGTGGCCACGAACCGCTCGTGGCCCGGCACGTCGACGAACGCCACGGTCTCACCGCCCGGCAGCGTCGTCCAGGCGAAGCCCAGGTCCAGCGTCATGCCGCGGCGGCGCTCCTCGGCCAACCGGTCCGGCTCGATGCCGGTCAGCGCGCGCACCAGCGTCGACTTGCCGTGGTCGACGTGGCCGGCGGTCGCGAGCACGTGCATGGTGGGCGTTCCTCGGGAAGGATTGGCGGAGGCGGACAGGAATCGAACCTGCCTGACCCGGATACCGGGCCACGTCGGTTTTGAAGACCGCGGCGTCCACCAGGAACACGTACGCCTCCGACTGGGGACTATATGACCACGCCGGTAAGACTCACCCAGTACGCCCACGGCGGCGGGTGTGCGTGCAAGATCCCGCCAGGCGAGCTGGAGGAGATGGTCGCCGGCCTCGGCCCCGTTCCGTCCGGTCGCGAGCTGCCCGGCGAGCTGCTCGTCGGGCTGGAGAGCGGCGACGACGCGGCGGCCGTGCGGCTCAACGGGGACACGGCGGTGCTGTCCACGACGGACTTCTTCACGCCGGTCGTGGACGACGCGTTCGACTGGGGCCGGATCGCCGCGGCCAACGCGCTGTCGGACATCTACGCGATGGGCGGCACGCCGCTGCTCGCGGTGAACCTGCTCGGGTGGCCGCGGGACGTGCTGCCGGCGTCGCTGGCGCGCGAGGTGCTGCGTGGTGGTCTCGCGGTCGCCACCGAGGCGCGTTGTCACCTGGCCGGCGGGCACTCGATCGACGACCCGGAGCCGAAGTACGGGCTCGCGGTCACCGGCACCGCGCACCCTTCTCGGTTGCTGCGCAACGACTCCGCGGTCGCCGGGCTGCCGATCAGCCTGACCAAGCCGCTCGGCGTCGGGGTGCTGAACAACCGTCACAAGCAGACCGGAGAGGTGTTCGCCCACGCGGTCGAGTCGATGGCCACGCTCAACCGCGAGTCGTCTGCGGCGGCCCTGGCGGCGGGCGTCCGAGCGGCGACCGACGTGACCGGGTTCGGGCTGCTCGGGCACCTGCACAAGATGGCGCGGGCGAGCGGGGTGACCGCGGTCGTGTCCGCGGCCGCGGTGCCGTATCTCGACGGAGCCGAGTCCTCGGCGCGCGCGGGCTACGTATCTGGCGGCACGAAGCGAAACCTCGACTGGGTCCGCCCACACCTCGACCCCGGCGAGGCGTCCGAGCTGACGCTCCTCCTCCTGGCGGACGCCCAGACCTCCGGCGGCCTACTGATCGCCGGCGAGATCCCCGGCGCCCCGGTGATCGGCGAGCTCGTCCCTGCCGTGGACAGAGTCACCGTCCAAGTCCGCTGACCGCGTCAGGCGTCGGTCTCCGTGCGATCGGCGCCCCACAGCGTGTGGAAGCTGCCCTCCCGATCGACCCGCCGGTAGGTGTGCGCGCCGAAGAAGTCGCGCAGCCCCTGGATCAGCGCGGCCGGCAGCCGGTCGGCGCGTAGCGCGTCGTAGTACGCCAGCGACGAGGAGAACGCCGGCGTCGGGATGCCCGCCTGCGCGGCGTGGGCGACCACCCGCCGCCACGCGTCCTGGCCCTGCGCCACCGCGTCGGCGAAGTACGGGGCCACCAGCAGCGACTCCAAGCCCGGGTTCGACGCGTACGACTCGCGGATGCGGTCCAGGAACCGGGCCCGGATGATGCAGCCGCCGCGCCAGATGGTGGCCATCGCGCCGAGGTCGATGTTCCAGCCGTACTCCGCGCTCGCCGCCGCCATCTGGTCGTAGCCCTGCGCGTACGCGACGACCTTGGACGCGTACAGCGCCTTGCGCACCTCGTCGACGAAACCGTCCCGATCGGACACCGGCACCGAGCCCCGCGCCGGCCCGGGCAGCACGGCACGGGCGGCCGAGCGCTGGGCCGGGTGCGCGGACAGGGCACGGGCGAACGTCGCCTCGGCGATGCCGGTGACCGGCACGCCCAGGTCCAGCGCCGTCTGCACGGTCCAGCGGCCGGTGCCCTTCTGCTCGGCCTGGTCCAGCACGACATCGACGAAACCCTTGCCCGTCGCGGCGTCGGTGTGGCCGAGCACCTCGGCGGTGATCTCGATCAGGAACGACTCCAGGTCCCCGGAGTTCCACTCCGCGAAGATCTCGGCCAGCTCCGCCGGCGAGGCGCCGAGCCCGTCGCGCAGCAGGTCGTAGGCCTCGGCGATCAGCTGCATGTCGGCGTACTCGATGCCGTTGTGCACCATCTTGACGAAGTGGCCGGCACCGTCCGGGCCGACGTGCGTGCAGCACGGCGTGCCGTCGACCTGCGCGGCGATCTTCTCGAACATCGGGCCGAGCGAGGCGTAGGACTCGGCCGAGCCGCCCGGCATGATGCTCGGCCCGAGCAGCGCGCCCTCCTCGCCGCCGGACACGCCGGCGCCCACGAAGTGCAGACCACGCTCGCGCAGGTCGGCCTCGCGGCGGCGGGTGTCGGCGAAGTGCGCGTTGCCGCAGTCGATGATGATGTCGCCGTCCTCGAGCAGCGGCACCAGCTCGTCGATGACCGCGTCGGTGGGCCCGCCGGCCTTCACCATGATCACCACGCGCCGGGGCCGCTCCAGCGCCGCGACGAACTCCTCCAGCGTCTCGGTCGCCACGAACGTGCCCTCGTCGCCGTGCTCGGCCACCAGGGACTTCGTACGCGCCACGGTCCGGTTGTGCAGGGCCACCGCGTACCCGTTGCGGGCGAGGTTTCGGGCGAGGTTGCGGCCCATGACCGCGAGTCCGGTGACGCCGATCTGTGCCGGAGAGCTCATGTGGGTCCTCTCGTCGCTGTTCTGGCCGCAACCTTGCCGCAGGATCGTCCCGCTGTCAGCCCGCGAGCGGCGCGCGCCACGGTGGATAGGCTGGTGACATGTTGCTCGCCGAGGAGTTGCTGCTGCTGGCGCTGGACGACGGAACCGGCAAGAACCGCGTCTCCAACATCGAGAAGGGGCTCGCCGGGGCGGTCCTGCTCGAGCTGGCGCTGCTCGACCGCGTCCGCGTCACGGAGAAGGGCGAGCAGGTGCGGGCGGGCCGGCTGGTGCTGCGGCCCGGGCCGGCACCCGAGCACCCCGTGCTGGTCACCGGCCTCGAGGTGCTCGCCAACCGGGAGGGGCGCAAGCCGCAGCACGTGATCGACGCTCTCGCGAAGCGCCTGCGCGAGCGGCTCACCGACGGGATGGTCGATGCGGGCGTGCTACGCCGGGAGTGGCGCAAGACGCTGGGCCTGTTCCCCTCCCAGCGCCTGTTCCCGCAGGACACGGCCCACAGGTCGACCGTCCGCAAGCAGGTCCGCACGGCCCTGGACGGCGCGAAGCCGGACGAGCGGACGGCCGCGCTCATCGCCCTGGTGTCCGCGCTGAACGCGGTGACCACCGTGTTCGACGTCCGCGACCGGCGCGCGGCCCGCCGCCGCGCCAAGGAGATCGCCGAGGGCAGCTGGGCGGCGACGGCGGTGCGCAAGGCGGTGGAGGCGGTCTACGCGGCGACGACCGCGGCGGTCGTGGCCAGCACCGCGGCCTCGGGTGGCGACGGCGGAGGCGGTTAGTCCCGCCGGGTGACGATGACCTGGGTGCCCGCGACGCTGCCGGCCAGGACGGCGACGGCCAGCGCGAGGTAGGCGAACCCGGGCAGCAGCACGCCCGTCGGGTCGGCGCCCTCCTCGCTCAGCAGCGTGACCAGCGTGTTCACCGGCGGCAGCCCGCGCACCAGCAGGAACACCATCAGCAGCAGCAGCGTCGCGAGCAGCGCCGCGCCCCGCCGGCGGATCACCAGCCGCGAGGTGGGCAGGCCGACCGCGGCGCCGGTGCAGGCCCCGGTCAGCAGCGCCATCGCGCCCACCACGAGGTCGGCCAGGCCAAGGCCGCGGTTGCCGAGGACGACCGGCAGCGCCAGCAGCGGGAGGATCAGCACGGCGAACGTCGACACCACGACCACCGCCACGGCCACCAGCTGCGGCCACGACTTACCGGCGTTCACCGACGTGATCGCGCGCTGCACCGGGTCCTCCGCGGTGGCCACCGCGACCGTGAGCCAGGCCGCGCACACGAACGCGACCGCGGTCATCGACGCGAAGATCGGCACCGCCGGCTCGATCCCGGCGTCGCGGGCGAAGGTTCCCATGCCGATGAGGAACAGCAGCACCGGCGGCAGGTAGCGCTGCGAGTGCAGCATGACCGAGGCGGTGTAGCGAACCAGCGGGATCACGAGTCACCTCCGAGCGCGACCGCGACGGGCTCGTCGACCCGCACCACCGACCAGCCCTCGCCGAGCACCTCGAGCAGCAGCTGGTCCGCCTCGGCCCGCTTCACCCGCACGAAGACCTTCTCCCCGTCGTGGGCCATCGACATCGCCCCGGACAACGACTTCGGCAGCGCGACCGGCTGGTCGAGGTCGGTGTCCGCGGGCGGGTTGAGCACCACCTGGGTCACCAGCACCGGCTCGGCGTCGAGCTCGATCAGGCTGCCGTTGACCACCTGCATCACCCGCGTCGCGCCGACGGTCTGGCGGTGGTCGGTGTAGACGACCGTGCCGTCCGCGCCCGCGACCTCCTCGACGAGCTCCGCCAGCACGCTGTGCGCCACCACGTCGAGACCGGCCCACGCCTCGTCGAGGACGAACAGCCGCGGCCGGACGACGACCGCCTGCGCGATCGCGACCTTCTGCAGGTTGCCGTTCGACAGCCGGCGCAGCGGGGTGTTCCGGCCGCCGGAGAGCGCGAACCGGTCGAGCAGGCGGCCCGCCCGGCCGGCGGAGTCCTTGGTGGTCAGCCCGCGCAGCCGGCCCATGTGCGTGAGGTAGGACAGCGCGGACATGCTGTCGTCGTCCGGGAAGTACTCCGGGACGTAGCCGACCTCGCGCGGCCGGCCGGACACCGTGCCGCTCGTCGGCCGCGCCACGCCGGCCAGCAGGCGCAACAGGGTCGACTTGCCAGAACCGTTGCCGCCGGTGATCGCGACGACCTCGCCGGGCGCCAGGTCCAGGTCGATCTTGTCGAGCACCATGAGGCCCGTTCCGTACCGCTTGCCAACTCCCCGCAGCCGCATCGCCCTATCTAACGCCATCACGGGTCATGGTCACGTCGGCCGAACGTCGGTTGTTAGCCGAGACCGCCGATGATGTCGCCGAGCAGACCGCCGTCATCGTCGTCGCGGTCGCCGTCCGGACCCCGGCCGTTGCCATTGCCGTTGCCGTTGCCCGGCCCGTCGTCCCCTGGGTCCGGCGGCGGGGGCGGAGTCGTCTGGCTGCTGCGGTCGGGCGGCTCGGGATCCTCGGGCGGCCGGCTCGGACGCGCGGGCGCCTCGCGCTGGGCGGGCGCCTGCGGGTAGGACTGCGCCGGCGGCTCCGCCCCGGGCTCCGCGTCCTGCTCCTCGGCCGGCGAGTCCTGTCGCTGCTCACCGGACTGCTCGCCCGGCGGGCCGGTGGTCGTGGTCGTCACCACCACGGCCGCGAGCGCGGCCAGCGCGAGGCCGATGCCGGCCAGACCGGCGTAGGCGGGGCGTTTGCGCGGCGGCGGCTCGGCCGCCGAGTCGTCGAGCGTCACGGACCCGAGCCCGGCCAGCAGGTCCAGCGGGTCCTCCTGAGCCGAGTCGAGGCCGGGCAGCGGGATGTCGGTGGTGTCGCCGGCGGCGAGGTTGCGCAGCAGCTCGCCGCACCGCACGGCGTCCGGCCGCTGGTCGAGATCCGGGTCGGTCATCATCTCGATGACCGTGCGCCACTCCGGCCCGAGGTCCTGGGGCAGGCACTCCTCGAGCAGCACGCCGAGCGCGTGGATGTCGTCGGAGGGCCACACGAGGCCGTGGTCCACGCCGAAGCCGGTGAGTTGGCCCGCGCCCTGCTCGTCGATCAGCACGTTGTGGGCGTCGATGTCGCCGTGGACGATGCCGCGCTCGTGCACGTAGTTCAGCACGTCGGCCAGCTGGGCGCCGAGCTGGGCGAGCGCGGAGGGCGAGATGTCCTGGTCGTCGACGTAGTCGCTGAGCGGGCCGCCGTCGATCAGCCGCATCACCAGGTACGGCAGGACGGTGTCGAGGTTCACGTCGTAGACGGTGACGAGACCCGGGTGGGACAGGCCGGCGAGCAGCTCGGTCTCGGCGGCGAAGCGGGCGAGGTCGTCCTCGCCGGGAGTGGTGTGGAAGAGCTTGACCGCGACGCGGCGTTCGAGCCGCACGTCGTCGGCGACGTAGACGGTGGTGGCACGGCCGGACCCCACCCTGGTGCGCAGGACATACCTGTCGCCCAGAGTCCCTGTGGTGTTCCACTGCGTGTGGTCCATGAGTACCCTCCGCCGAGGATAGGGGCTACCCGACGCGGAGCGGGGCGAAACGGGCGGAAATTTTCAGGCCGGGAAATCGAGCCGATAGCCCTCGTCGGTGAGCCACGGCAGCAGCTTCTCCAGCGCCGCCACGGTCTGGTCCCGTTCGCCACCGCCGTCGTGCAGCAGGATCACCGAACCGGGCCGCACGCCCCGCCGCACCGCGGCGACGATCTTCGCCGTCCCCGGCCGGCTCCAGTCCCGGGGGTCGACCGTCCAGCCGAGCGGCCGCATCCCGTGCCGGGCGGCCGTGCGCTCCAGCGGTCGCGACCAGTTGCCGCCGGGCGCGCGGAAGTAGCCGATCGGCACGTCGTCGCCCGCGGCCGCGTGCAGGTCGTCGCTGGCCTGGATCAGTTCGCGATCGATGGCCGGCAGCGGGCGGCGGGCAAGCCGCGCGTCGTGGCGGACGGTGTGGTTGCACAGCCGCATGCCCGCGTCGACGACGTCGCGGACGAGGTTCGGGTGGCGTCGGGCCTGCGAGCCGACCATGCAGAAGGTGGCGACCGCGTCGTACTCGGCCAGCAGGTCCAGGACTCGCGGCGTGTGCACGGGGTGCGGGCCGTCGTCGAAGGTCAGCGCCACGACGCGGTCGTTCGTCGCCAGCCGCCGGATCAGCTGTGCGGACACCGGGTCGGGCTTGGCCGCGGGCCGCGGCCGGGCCTGCGCGTGGGTCGGCTCGGCCGCCTCCGGCTCGGACTGGAAGGTCTGCACGAGCACGGCCGCGACCAACGCGATCGCGAGGAACAGGACGGTCCACCGGTAGATGTAGGGCGGCTCGAGCACCTGTCTGCGCACCGTGGCCTCCGGCCTGACTGCCGCGTCCCTCAGTGTTTCCGACCGTAACTCGTCCGGGCCCCGGCGCAAGACGAACCCGCACCGACACGCCGACTGATCGCGGCCTGGCGGGGTACTCGGTCCGCCACGCACGAGGAGGCGAAATGTCCGACGGACCGACGCAACTGCCCAAGAGCGCCTGGTGGCGCGCGCTGAAACGCGCGGTCAAGGAGTTCTTCGCCGACGACATGCTCGACTGGGCCGCGGCACTGACCTACTACAGCATCCTGTCGATCTTCCCCGGCATCGTCGTGCTCACGGCCGTCGTCGGGCTGCTCGGTGAGTCGGCGACCCAGCCGCTGATCGAGAACATCCAGCAGCTCGCTCCCGGCGGGGCACGCGACACGCTCATCGGTGTCATCGAGCAACTGCAGGGCTCCGCCTCGTTCGCCGGACCAGTCGCGATCATCGGCCTGCTCGGCGCGCTGTGGTCGGCGTCGGGGTACATCGGCGGGTTCATCCGCGCGTCCAACGCGGTCTACGAGGTCGAGGAGGGCCGGCCGGTCTGGAAGACGTTGCCGCTGCGGGTGTTCCTGACCCTCGCCATGGTGCTCCTGCTGGCGGCCGCCGCGCTCGGCGTGGTGCTGACCGGCGGCGTCGCGGAGCAGGTGGGCGAGCTGCTCGGCCTCGGCTCCACCGGCGTGCTGGTGTGGAACATCGTTAAGTGGCCGGTGCTCGCGATCCTGGTCAGCCTCGCGATCGCGCTGCTGTACTGGGCCTCGCCGAACGTGCGGCACCTCGGGTTCCGCTGGCTCACGCCGGGCAGCGCGCTCGCGGTGTTGACGTGGGTGGTCGCGTCGCTCGGGTTCGCCTTCTACGTCGCGAACTTCGCCTCGTACAACAAGGTCTACGGCTCACTCGCCGCGGTCATCGTGTTCCTGATGTGGCTGTGGATCTCGAACATCGCGATCCTGCTGGGCGCCGAGCTCGACGCCGAGCTGACCCGCGAGCGGCAGATCGAGGAGGGGCACCCGCCGGAGGAGGAGCCGTTCCTGGAGCCGCGCGACACCCGGGCGATGGACTAGGGGCGGTAGAGGCAGAACGGGTGGCCGTCGGGGTCGAGGCAGACCAGAACCTCGTGCTGGGGCTGGAAGTCGGCGACGACGGCGCCCTGCGCCCGCGCGAACTCCCGCGCCGAGCCGAGGTCGGCGACCGCGATGTCGAGGTGGCTCATCGGCTGCTGCTCGCCGGCCGCGCTCGGCCAGACGGGGCGGACGTAGCCCTCGTCGACGTGGAACGACAGGCCCGGGCCGCCGCCGGGCCGCTCCAGCATCGCCCAGCCCGGCTCGCTGGTCACCACCGGCCAGCCCAGCAGCCGGTGGTAGAAGTCGGCCAGTGTCACCGGATCCGGTGTGCTCAGCACGGTCGCGGTCAGGGTCATCGCCGGTCGGTCGCTCATCTCGCCCACGGTAGCCCGGACTTCCCGGGCAGGCCGGGCCCGACCGGCGCCCTCACCGGTCGGGCCCGACGTCCACCTGCCAGTGGCTACTCGGCCAGCAGCCGGGCCATCTGCCGGATCTGCGCCGTGCGGGACCCGACGATCCGCTCCGCCAGATCGGTAGCACCCCGGTACTTGCCGGACCCGGTTTCGATGCGCGCCAGCTCGACCGCGCCGTGCTGGTGGCCGGTGAGCACGTTCAGGAACGTCCGGTCGAACTCCGACCCGGCGGGGATCCGGCGCAGCGCGTCGACGACCTCCGGGTCGGTGGTGTGCATGCCGCCGTGGCCGGTGTGCGCCCGCGGGTTCGGGTCGGCGGCGACCGGCTGGTTCCAGTCGCTCAGCCACTCCTTCATGTCCGCGAGCTCGTCCGCCTGCGTGGCCTCGACGGCGGCGGCGAAGGTGCGCACGTCGTCGCCGGTGGCCCGGGTCGCGGCCAGGCCCGCCAGCTCGACGCCCTGCTCGTGGTGCGGCACGAGCATCTGCAGGAACATCACGTCGGTGTCGTTGAACGTGTCGGGGAGCGGCGGCGCGGTCTGTGGCGGGGCCGACGTGGCGGCGAGCGTGCTGCCGCACCCGCTGAGCACCAGCACGGCTGCGAACACCGCGGCGAGGAGTCTCATCGTGTCACTCCGGGTCGCTGATGGTCGCCGGCCGGCCCGCCGGGCCGCGGCGGGCCGGCCGGATGTCCTACAGGGACTGCCACAGCGCCGGCGTGCTCGCCGGCTCCCAACCGGGCAGCGCGGTGTGGTCCTGTCGGCAGCGGTAGGTCGTGCCGCCGTAGGTGACCGTGCTGCCGGACTGGTACGCCGTCCCCGACGCCCACGTCCCGCCGGCCGGCGGGTTCTCCGCGGGCGGATTGTTCGGCGGCTGCGACGGGCTGCCGCCACCGACCTGGAGGTCGACGCACGCGTAGAAGGCGTTGGCCGTGTCCGCGATGTTCCAGACCGCCAACAGCTTCTGCCGCCCGGAGGCGTTGCCGAGGTCGACCGTGTGCGACAGGGTCGGCGGCGGCTGCTGGCCGTTGCCGGAGAACTCGGCGACCTTCGTGTTGCCGAGGTAGTACTCGTAGTTCGAGGTCGCGTGCCGTGCGGTGAACGTCCAGGTGAACGTGACCGTGCGGCCGACCGAGGTGGCGTGCCACCCCTTGCCGTCATCGTTGAGGTCGGCGAACCGCGGCACGCCGCCATTGCAGCTGCGCAGCCCCTTCGGCCCCTCGACGCTCTGCGGCTCCCACTTGATGTCACCACACGACACGGTCCCTTGGGCGCACTGCGCCTGCCGGCTGGGCGGCGACGAGATGTAGCCATGCGAACTGGCCGAGGCGGCTGGCATCACCACCAGGAGCAGCGGGGCGAGGGCGAGAGCGCCCCCGAGGACGGCCAGTCTCCGTTTCAGGCTCATGTCATCTCCCGGGTTGCAGGGTGTACTCCGGAGATGTGGTCCAGACCACATCTATGGTCTAGACCAGATTGACCCCGTAGTCAAGTAGTCGCCCCAAGTGACGGCCACGAAAAGTCCTGGTCCACACAGGACCGCGCCCGATGCGACGCCGCCGGTCACGTTCCAGTAT
>NZ_JBOHGA010000211.1:0-10522 GCF_050699915.1 Actinophytocola sp. | reverse complement strand
GACGGCAAGGTGATCAGCGTGCAGGGTCCGCCGCGGCTCGGCCGGGCCTGGCACGGCGAGACCGGGCTGGTGCGGCTGCGCGAGGGCCACGGACCGCGGGCGGCGAACGAGGTCGCGATCAACGCGGGGCTCGCCGAGCTTGGCGGCTACCGGGTCGGCGGCACGATCGACGTGCTGACTCTGGCGCCGCGCCAGACGTTCGAGGTCGTCGGCGTCTACGGGTTCAGCAACGGGCTCGGCACGCTCGGCGGCAGCACGGAGGTGTCGTTCACCGAGCCGGTGGCGCAGGAGCTGATGCTCGGTTCGCGCGGCGAGTTCAGCTCGATCACGGCGACCGCCGAGGACGGGGTCACGCCCGAGCAGCTGCGCGGCCGGCTCGCCTCGTCGCTGGGCTCCGGCTACCTGGCGCGCACCGGTGCCGAGGTGGCGGACCAGACCGCGGCGGACGGCAGGGCGTTCCTCGACATCGTGCGGATCGTGCTGCTCGGCTTCTCCGGGCTGTCGCTGCTGGTGGGTATCTTCCTGATTCTCAACACGTTCTCGATCCTGGTCGCGCAGCGCACCGGTGAGCTGGCGCTGCTGGCCGCGCTCGGCGCGCGCCGGCGGCAGATCATCGGCGCGGTGCTGGTGGAGGCCACGCTGGTGGGCGCGATCGCGTCGGCCGTCGGGATCGGCCTCGGGCTGGGCACCTCGGTGCTGCTGAAGTCGGTGATGGAGGCGAACAGCGGGGCGCAGCTGCCGGTCGGGCTGATCGTGCCGGGCGGCGACCTGGTGCTGGCCTTCGTGCTCGGCATCGGGGTCACGCTGGTGGCCGCGCTGCTGCCGGCGATCCGGGCGTCGCGGGTGCCGCCGGTCGCGGCCATGCGGGCGTCGGCCGCCGAAGCGCGCTCGCTGACCCGGATCACCGCGCTCGGCGCGGCGCTCTTCGTGCCCGGCGCGGCCGCGGTCGTGGCGAGCGTGCCTTCGTCCCTCGGTGGTTTCCGGTGGGCCGCGTTGGGCGGCGGTGTCGCGCTTTCGCTGGTCGGGCTCGCGCTGCTGACCCCGCTGGCGAGTCGGGCCCTGCTGCCGGCGATGGGGCGGCTGCTGGGCTGGTCGATGCCGGTCAAGCTGGGCCGGCGCAACGCGGAGCGCAACCCGCGGCGGACGGCCGTCACGGTGGCCACCCTGGTGGTGACGCTGGGCCTGGTCGGCGGCGTCGGCGTGGTGGCGGAGTCGCTGCGAACGGACGTGAGCACGCGGGTGGGCACGGACCTGGCCGCCGACTTCGTGATCGCCGGCGACGGGGTGAGCGGGCGGGCCGGCGGGCAGGGTGGCGGCCCGCCGACGGCCGCGGACGGGCGGATCATGCCGACGTTCGAGCCGTCGGTGATCTCCTCGGCGCAAGAGCTGCCCGGGGTCTCGCGGGCCGCGGTGCAGTACGTGGACACGGTCCGTCTCTCGGGCTCGGGTGCCTCCCCGGCTAGCGCCGGTTCAGTAACCGACCTGGTCGCGGTGCTCGGGCTGGAGCGGGTTTCGGGGCAGCTGCGGGATCTTCGGCCCGGCGAGGTCGTGGTGGACTCCGACACGCTGTCCGCGCGGGGGCTGGCAGTCGGCGGCACGGTTCGGCTGGCGACGCCGCGCGGCGGCCCGCGTGCCTACGAGATCGTCGGCAGCTACCGGGCGAACTTCCTGCTGAGCGGGCCGGTGCTGGCGCCGGCGGACGCGGCCGAGCGGTTCGTGTCGACGCTGCCGGCGCTCGGCTACGTGAAGCTGGCGCCGGGCGCCGACGCGGCGGCGGTCAAGCGGTCGCTCGCCGCGCTCGTGGCGGACAACCCGGAGGTGACGGTTCAGGACCAGACCCAGACGGCGGCCGCGGCGTCGAGCCAGGTCGACCTCGCCGAGCTGATGCTGTACGTGCTGCTGGGGCTGTCCGTGGTGATCGGCGTGCTGGGCATCGTCAACACGATGGCGCTGTCCATTGTGGAGCGAACGCGGGAGCTGGGCCTGCTACGGGCGATCGGCATGCGGCGCTCGCACCTGGTGCACATGGTGGTGGCGGAGTCGGTGGTGACGGCCGTGTTCGGTGGCGTGCTGGGCCTATTGTTCGGCGGCGCGGCGGGCGCGGCGGTGGTCGCGGTGGCCGGCCTGGCGGAGCTGGCGGTCCCATGGGTGTCGCTGGCGGTGTTCCTCGGTCTGTCGGTGGTGGCCGGGCTGGTGGCGGCCCTGCTGCCGTCGGCCAGGGCCGCCCGGGTGAACGTGCTGTCGGCGATCGCCTACGAGTGACCCGGCGCGGCCCGACCGATGCGGTGCCCGTTCGCGGACCTGGCCACGAGGTTGAAGACGAGCGGCTGGGCGCTCGTAGGCGGTGAACGCGGTCGGCACGTCCGGCAGGTCGCGCAGGTCCCGGCCCGCCCGGACCTGTCCACAACCCCACCAGTTGTCCACAGGCCAAGGCTGACCAGCCCTTTTAGTCAGACCTGCCCGATAGAATGGACCAGGGGCGCCCCCGGAGAGGGTGGGGGCTGCCATCGCGGGCGCGCGTGCGTGCGCGGGCGACGGACGCGCGCTCTTCGTGCCGACGGGGCCCGAGTCGAGTGGGTGGACCCGGAGTGTGTGGCGGAGCGGTCGGAGGTAGCGCCGACTGTGTGGCCGACCTGTTGTGGCTGGTTGGCTGTGGTCCGGGTGGGGCCGAGCTGATGTGAGTGAAGCCTGCGGTGGCGGCATGGCCGGCGTGCGGTCCGCGGTGGGCGACGGCCGTGGTGGGGCGGTCCTTGGCGGCAGCGGCCGGTGATGGGTTGCGCCGTGGGGACTGGGGCCCGTGGAGCTGGCGATGTGGAGTTGGCGCTGGTGTTTGCGGAGGCCGGCCTCTGGCGGTTGTCATCGGCTGAGTGGCCTGGGGCTGTCAGGCGACGTTCTTCAGGGCTGTGTCCAGGTCGGTCGGGCTCAGGTCGAAGACCCGCTCCGTGTGCGAGCTGTCGATCACGAAGGGCCGGGTGAACTGGTACCGCGTGGTGCGGAGCTCCCGGATCATCGGGACGAACAGGCCCGCCGTCCAGAGGATCGGGTACGGCAGCTCCGACACCTTCGCCTTCGGGAGGGCGTTCGACTCCGTGAAGCGGGTCGCCAGCTCCCGCACGGTCAGCGGCGCGTTCGTCGGGACCAGCCACGCCTCGCCCCAGGCGCGCTCCGTCGTCCCGGCCGTGACCAGTGTCTGTGCCACGTCCGCGATCGACGTCCAGCTGTGCTTCGTGTCCAGCGCCGCCGGTACGAACGCTCGCTTGCCCGCGCGCAGCGGTTTGCCGAGCGCAACGCTGAAGATCGAGTTCGCCTCGATGTAGTCACTCGCTCGCACCTCCGTCGCTCGGACGCGGCCCGCCTCGTGCGCCGCCAGGGCCGCGCGCCACATGTCCGCGCGCAAGCGCAGCTTCGGGTGCTTCGCGGCCAGCGGGGTCGCCGCCGTGATCGGCCCGTCGACCTCGCCGTACCCGTACAGGTTGCTCGCCGTCGCAAGTACCGCGCCGCTGCGCTCGGCTGCCGTCAGCAGCGACTCGGCCAGCGGTGGCCAGTCCGTCAGCCAGCGGTGGTACTGCGGGCTCGCGCAGTTGTACAGCGCCGCCGCGCCCTCGGCCAGCTTCGCCAACCGGTCGGCGTTCGTCGCGTCCGCGGCCACTCGCTCGACCCCCGGGTGCTCCGGGCCGCCGCCGCTTCGCGTGACGACTCTGACCTGCTCGCCGCGGCCCGCCAGCAGCGTCGCGGTCGCGGTGCCGATCGGGCCTGCGCCGACGATCACGTGGAGCGTCATGAGCGTGTTCCTCTCTCTTGGTTGAGAGCGGTGCTCTCTGTTTGGGTCAATGCTCTACTGGGCGATGCTCTCTGTCAAGAGCAGCGCTCTCGGTTGTGTGCAATACTCTTGTCGCCGGCGGAGGCGCGGGTAGAGGAGCGGAGGGAGTGGGGCATGGCTGAGCGGACCGCGGGGTCCATTCGGGCGCGGGTCCGGGCCGAGCTGGTCGACGAGATCAAGAACGTCGCCCGCCGGCAGCTCGCGGAGGGCGGGGCGAACCTGTCGCTGCGCGCGATCGCCCGCGAGCTGGGCATGGTCTCGTCTGCGCTGTACCGGTACTTCGCGAGCCGCGACGAGCTGTTGACCGCGCTGATCCTGGACGCCTACAACTCACTCGGCGAGGCGGTCGAGACGGCCGGCGAGGCGATCCGGGAGCGGGCCGACCACCTGGGCCGCTGGCTGACCGTGGCGCACGCGATCCGGAACTGGGCGGTGGCCCGGCCGCACGAGTACGCGCTGATCTACGGCAGCCCGGTGCCCGGCTACGCGGCGCCGCAGGACACCGTCGAGCCATCGATCCGTCCGGTCATCGTGCTCGGCGCCATCCTCGAGGACGCGCACGCCGCCGGCCGGCTCGCGCCCGCCAACCTGCTCCCGCCCGAGCCGATCCTGCGCCCGGAGTTGGCGCAGATCCGGGAGGTCGTGGCCCCGCACGTCAGCGAGGCGGTGATGGCACGCGGGTTGATCGCCTGGACGGAACTGTTCGGCGCGGTCAACTTCGAGCTGTTCGGCCGCTTCCAGAACACGATCACCGACCTGGAGGCCTGGTTCGACCACCAGGCCCGGGCCATGGGCGCCTACCTCGGCCTGGCGGGCTGACGGGTCGAGCGGTCAGCCCAGCATGGCCAGCAGCAGGTAGCCGTTGCCCAGTGCCATCGTCGTCTGGCAGGTCGCGGTGATCCGGGGCGTCCGCAGGATCGCCGGCTGCGGTCCCGGGCGCGGCGTCGGTCGCCAGTTCGTTCGGGCGACCAGCAGCACGGCCGAGACGACGAAGTACCCGACCAGCACCCGGCCGAGCGCCGGCAGCGCGATGCCCGGCTCGAGGTGCCCGGGCAGCCACGGCGCCGGATCGTGCCCGGCGCCGTGCGGCATGGCGGCCAGCATGTAGAGCATCGCCAGCGCGGCGACCGCGTGGTGCAGCCCGGTGCCGTGCCAGCCCATGCCGTCCGACGCCGGCGTACCGTTGCGCCGCTCGTGCCACCACGAGCCGGCGAACCACGCGGCGAGCAGCAGGAAAATGGTCTGCCACGCCACCGACGGCAACGGGCCACCCACTGGAGATGCCATCGCGGCCATGCCGACGCCCATCAATATGTGGGCGACGTCAACGGCTCGGTGCCGGCCGGGATAGCCGGCCGGTACCCGGTGTGCGGCGGTGAGCCGGGCGACGCAGTACCCGGCCACCGCGAGGAACGCGGCGGTGGTGGCCCAGCGGAGCCAGACCTCGGTGCCCACCGCGCCGGCTCAGCTGGCCGGGCGGAGCAACCCGTCCAGCACCCCCTTCTTCGCGTCGTCGACGATGTTGGAGAGCTGGGCGACGCTCATCTGGATCCGTTGGCCGAAGTCATCGGTGATCTCGACGCGTTGGCTGGGCATCGCATCAGGGTCGACCCACAGCGTCGGGCATCCGCAACTGCATTCGCCGCAAAAGACGGCGATTTGCTGGAGGTTGGGGCGAGTGTCCATTTTCTCCACCTGGCTTTTTGGGGTGTGGGCGCTCACTTCCGAGATTCGCAGACGCGGGCCGGGAATTCCAGAGCGCAACCGAGCGATTACGCAAAGGTCAACATAGGCGTTTCATCACCGTGCGTATTTGTCCAGCCCTGGCAACGAGCCCGGACGTGTCAGGTGTCGACGGCGGTGGCCGTCACGCGAACGCTGCACTAAGTTCGTTGAAATCACAGGGCAGTAACTGCGAGGGGAAAGCGGACGTGACGAGCGACCCCGTGGTGTTGACTCTCTCGGCGTGGAGACTGCGTCGGGATCACCCATGGTGACGGTTTCGCCACCCGACTCGGCGACCAGTGCGGGGCCACGCAGAGGAGTCCTGGGGATCCCGGCGACCGCGGCCCGCCGCGCCCGCCGCTCGGCCGGGAGCACTCCCGGCCGGCTGTTCGTCGTCGGTGTCGCCCTCGTCGTGCTCGCCTTGGTCACCGGCATCGTCGGCGTCGTCGCGCTGCAGCAGAAGCAGGCCACGATCGACAACCTGATCGAGCACCGCGAGCCCGTCGCCGCCGCGTCCCAGCAGATCTACCGCTCGCTGTCCGACGCCGACGCGACCGCGGCAAGCGCGTTCCTCTCCGGCGGCACCCCGCCCGCGGCGTTGCGCGAGCGCTACGAGCTCGACATCGCCCAGGCCGGCGCGAACCTGGCGACCGCGTCCGCGGACGTGGCCGGGGTGCCCGCGGCGCAGGCCCAGGTCGACGAGCTGTCCCAGCAGCTGCCCGTCTACACCGGGCTCGTCGAGACCGCCCGTGCCTACAACCGGCAGGGCTACCCGGCCGGCGCGGCGTACCTGCGTGAGGCCTCCGGCCTGATGCGCGCGAAGCTGCTGCCCGCGGCCCAGGCGCTGTACTCGATCGACTTCGACCGGCTCGCGCAGGAGCAGCAGCAGGCCCGGTCGTTCCCGTGGACCGCCGTCGGTCTCGTTCTCCTGCTGCTGGTCGCGCTGGTCGTCACCCAGATGTACCTGACCCGGCGGACCAACCGGCTGCTCAACGTCGGGTTGTTGGTCGCGACGATCGCGGTGGTCGTCGGGCTCGCCTGGGGCACGGTCGCGTTGCTGCTCGAGTCGAGCAGAGTCGCGGGCGGGCAGGACTCCGGCACCCGGCAGGTCGAGCTCGCCGTGCAGGCCCGGATCACCGCGCTCAAGATGCGCGCGAACGAGACGTTGACCCTGGTGGCGCGCGGCGACGGCGGCGAGTACGAGGCGGACTGGAAGCGGCTCGCGCCGCAGATCTCCGGCGGCGACAACCTGCTCGCCCAGGCGCAGGCCGTGTCCGCCGACGATGCCGCGCTCGTCGGCGCCCAGGAGAACGTGCGCGACTGGCTCGCCGCACACGAGAACGTGCGCGGCCTCGACGACGGTGGCGAGTACGAGAAGGCGGTCGACGTCGCGATCGAGAACGACGACGGCGCGGGGCCCGCGTTCAACGAGCTGGACGAGAACCTGCGCGCGGCGATCGACGAGGGGCGCGCGGTGTTCGTCGACGAGACCAGCTCGGCCAGCAGCGCGATGACCGCGCTGGTGCCCGGTGTGGCGGTGCTGGCGCTGGTGGCGGCCGCCGGGGTGACAATGGGGATTCGAGAACGACTGCAGGAGTACCGGTGAGGGCCAAGGCGAACCGCGTTGCCGTGTTGGCGTTGCTGCTCGTCGGCGTCACGGGCTGCGCCGGCGGGGGGCGGCCCGTCGACCTGGCCACAGTGGACAGCGTGGAGCGGCCGGCGCCGGTCGGCGTCGAGGAGAACCCGGCGCCGCCGTCGACCTCGGCCGCGCCCGCGCCGGACTGCGACCCGACGCGGAGCTTCCGGGCGCTGAGCCCGATGCCGCCGCCGCGCCAGATGCCGGCCGGCTCGACGATGAAGAAGATCCAGGACAGCGGCAAGCTGATCGCCGGCGTCGACCAGAACACGTTCCTGTTCGGCTTCCGCAACCCGACCACGAACGCGCTCGAGGGCTTCGACATCGACCGGGTGCGGGAGATCGCGAAGGCGATCTTCGGGGACGGGAACAAGGTCCAGTTCAAGGTCGTGACGTCCGCCGGCCGCATCGACGCGCTCAAGAACAAGGACGTGCACGTCGTGGTGCGCACGATGACCGCCACCTGTGTGCGCTGGCAGGACATCAACTTCTCGGCCATCTACTACCAGGCGGGCCAGCGGCTGCTGGTCGACCGCGCGTCGGAGGTCACCAGCCTGGGTCAGCTGGGTGGCAAGAAGGTGTGTGCCGCCAAGGGATCCACGTCGATCAAGACCATCGCCGACCACGAGGCGGACCCGGTCCCCGTGCAGGTGGACAACTGGTCTGACTGCCTCGTGATGCTGCAGCAGGGCCAGGTCGAGGCGATGTCGACCGACGACACGATCCTGTCGGGGATGGTCGCGCAGGACCCGAACGTGAAGATGGCCGGGCCCCGGTTCACGCAGGAGCCTTACGGAATCGGGATCCCGAAGGAGAATGAGGACATGGTGCGGTTCGTCAACGGGGTGCTGGAGCAGTCCGTGGCGAGCGGCTCGTGGGCGAGCAGCTACGACCGCTGGCTGGGGCGCACCGGTGAGCCGCGCCCGCAGCCGCCGGCGCCGAAGTACCGGGACTGAGGTGGGGATGGCCAACTGCCCGCGGCCGGGCTGTACCGGCGAGGTGGTGAACGGCAACTGCCAGCTGTGCGGCATCGCCGTGCCGACCTCGGCCGACGAGGAGGCCGAGCGGCTGCGCCAGGTCGCCGAGGAGCAGGCGTCGAAACTGAGCGAGGCTTCGGATTCGGCGCCGGGTTCGCCCTCGGACTCGCCCTCGGAGGAGGCGTCGGGTTCGGCGTGGTTCAAGGCCGTGGACGAGGCTCGGCGGGCCGCCGGTGGGGTGCATCGGAAGGCGGACTCGCCTTCGCCAGTTCCGTCGCCGGCGCCTCGGGTTGTCGAGGATTCCAATCAGCCGGTTGAACCGGTTGAACCGGTCAAACCGAAGCGGCCGGGGCGGGCGAGCCGGGCCTTGCCTTGGGAGACCGTCTACTCCTCGGACGCTGCTTCGGATCTGACCGCTCCAGCGAGGCACGAACCGCCCACGCCGCCTGCCTCAGCTCCGCCTGTCTCACCGCCGCCTGTTGCGCCGCCGCGTGTCGCGCCGCCGACTCCCGTGCCGGTGCGGGCAGCGCCGCCTGCCTCTCCTCCGTCTGCCTCACCGCCTGTTGCGCCGCCGACACCGATGCCGGTGCGAGGCGTGCCGCCGATGTCTCCACCGCCTGCGGCTTCTCCCACGCCGCCGCTGACTCCGGCCGCGGCTGCGTCGGCGAGCCGGTTTGCCGACGTTGCGGGAGGCAGGGGCGGACCGTCGGGTCCGGTGGGGCCTGGAGATGCGGCTGGTTCGGCGCCGGTGAGGGAGGTCGACACGCCTGCCGAGGCAAGCGATTCCGCGGGCCGGGCGGTTTCGGAGTCATCCGCGCCTGAGCAGGCCGCCGGGCAGATGCCGGGGGGACAAGGACATCCCGGCCAGGTGCCGCCTGCTCCGGGGCAGGGGGCCTCGCAGCCGATGCCATGGCAGGTGGCTCCGACATCGCCGGGGCAGAGTGCCGCGTCCGGGCAGTCGTTTGGACAGCCGGGGCAGCGGCAGCCGGAGGCAGGGCAGCCGACGCAGTCGCCGCCCTTCGGGCAGCAGCCCGGCCGGCCGCAGGGTTTCGAGCCACCGCAGGCGAGCCAGGGGCGGCAGTTCGGGCATGCGCAGTCCGATGTGCCGCAGCCTGGCCGGTCACCCGAACTCGGGCAGTCGCAGGCCAGTCAGCCGAGCCCGGGGCACGCTGCCGGGCAGGCACAGGCAAGTCAGCCGCAGGATTTCGAACCGCCGCAGGCCAGTCAGGGAGAGGCGTTCGGCCAGGGACAGCCGAGCCCGGGGCACGCGGTCGGGCAGGCACAGGCAGGTCAGCCGCAGGATTTCGAACCGCCGCAGGCCAGTCAGGGAGAGGCGTTCGGCCAGGGACAGCCGAGCCAGCCGCAGTCGGACCAGGTGCAGGAGAGCCTGGGGAAGTTGTTCGGGCGCGGTCAGGCGGATGAGTCGCAGTCGGCCCAGTCCGAGGACATCGGGCAGGAGCAGGCGAGCATGGGGTCGCCGTTCGGGCGGGGGCAGGCGGGTGAGTCGCAGGCCGGCCCGCCGGAGGACTTCGAGCAGCCGAGCGAGTCACAGGCCAGCCAGCCGGAGGACGTCGGGCAGGGTGCGCTGAGTCAGGAGCAGTCGAGCGAGCCGCCACCGGAACAGGGGTCGACCTTCGGGGATGCGCAGGCGAGTCAGCCACCGAGCTCGAGCCAGGCGGAGGCCAGCGAGGCAAAGCCCGGCCAGGAGCAGGCGTTCGAGCCGGCGGAGTCGAGTCAGCCATCGGATCTTGGGCGGGCGGAGCCCGGCGAGTCGCAGGCGTTGGGGGATGCGGAGCTGAGTCAGCCGTCGAGCCTTGGGCAGCCACAAGCCGGTCAGGGACAGGACTTCGGGCAGGCATCGGCCGGCGATCCGCCTCCGGAACAGCGGCAGTCGTCCGGGGATGCGGATGCGAGTCAGCTGCCGGAGACTGGGCAGCCGCAGGCCGATCGAGGTGACGACTTTGGGCGGGCAGAGCACAGCGAGTCCCAGCCGAGTCAGCCGCAGGACTTCGGGCAGGGCCAGCTGAGTCAGCCGCAGTCCGGCGTGGAGCAGCCGCAGGCCAGTCAAGGGGAGACGTTCGGGCAGGTGCAGCCAAGCCAGCCACAGGATCTTGGACAGTCGCTGTCCAGCGAGAAGCAGCCACTCGGGCAGCCGCATGCCGGTCAGGGGGAGACGTTCGGTCAGGCGCAGCCCGGCCAGGGCCAGCCGTTCGGTCCGGCGCAGTCGAGCCAGCCACAGGACCCTGGGCAGCCGCAGCCCGGCCAGGAACGGCCGTTCGGGCAGCCGCAGTCGAGTCAGGGGCAGCCGTTCGGGCAGGTGCAGCCGGGCCATGCGCAGCCCGGCCAGGGGCAGCCGTTCGGTCC
>NZ_JBOHGA010000210.1:0-10661 GCF_050699915.1 Actinophytocola sp. | reverse complement strand
GGCGCTGCCCCTGCGCCGGGGCCGCTGCCGCCGCGTCGGATCATCGTTGCGCCCGCGATCCACGGCAGCCGCCCAGTCGGTGTTCTCGTCCGGAGACATGGACGTCTCCTCACGGAAAGTGATGGATGGTGACTTTCTGCCGCCAGCGTATGTCTCGGTTCGGAGGACGGTCAACGCGCCGAGGGCGGAACGTTCCGTCTGCTTGGCCTACCGTGGAAGGGAAGGCGGTGGGACCCGATGAGCGAACGACAGTGGCGGTGGGAGCTCTACGGCGGGCTGGCGGTCTCGGTACCGGCCGACTGGGACTACGGCACCACCGGTTGGCCGCCGTGTCTGCCCGGCGCCGAGCCACCGCCGCGCGGCTACGTCGGACGGCCGGGTCCGGTCCCCTCAATCGCCTGCTCGGAGCCGGTGCCCCCGCTGGACCAGCGCAGCGCCTACCTCTGGTTCGACTCGCCGACCGTGCCCGGGGTTCGGACGCACGATGCCGGGTGGGTCGAGGAGACCCGGGTCGTCGACGGCATCGCACTGACCGTGCTGTCCGACGACGACGCCGAGCGCGCCCACGTCCTCGACTCGGTCCGGCCCGCCACGGCCGACGACGGCTGCCCGCTCGAGCACGCCGTCACCCGCGCCGGCGCCCGCCCCGAGCCCGGACCGGGTGGCCTCGCCACGCTGGGCCCCGTCGAGTCGATCACCCTGTGCCGGTACGCGCTCGAGCCCACGGGCCGACCGAGCCCGCTGCTCGCCACCAGCCGGCTCGTCGGCGAACAGGCCCGCACTGTGGTGCGGTCGATCCTGGCGGCGCCGCCGGGCGGGGGTCCCGACCGGCCGGAGGACTGTCTGCCCGAGGTCGCCCTCGGCTACGAGGTGCTGCTGCTCCTGGTGCGCGACGGCGAGCACACCCAGGAGGTCTTCGTGCGCTACAGCGGGTGCGACGGGCACGGCATCGACGACGGCCGCGTCCTCCGTCGACTCACCGCGGACTCGCTCGCCCCGCTGCTGTCCGGACCGCACCAGCCGGGCATCCTCAACGGCGCGGTCGCCGAGCTGATCTGGCCCTGAGTCTCCGATCGCCCTTGCTCCGCCGCGGATCCGGTGTCGAGGATGGCGTGGGCTGTGTCGACAGGAAGCGCTTCGCCGGCATCCTGATCGTGTGGGACCGGATGTTCGGCACGTTCGAGCCGGAGACCATCCGCTGCGAGTACGGGCTGACGAAGAACATCACGACCCACAACCGATCCGCGTGGCCTACCACGAGTACGCCGCCGTCGCCCGCGACGTGCGTGCCGCACGCAACTGGCCGGACCGGCTCAGCCACCTCGTCCGCTCCCCCGCGTGGTCGCCGGAACCGCGCCCGGCGGCCGCGGCGGAGCAGCCCGCGAAGTGATCAGGTGAGCAAGAAGCGTCAACCCGCACGGCCGCCCGATCGCTAGGGTCTGCTCGTGACCTTGAGACGGGAGATCCTGCGGCTGCTGGCGGCGGTGAACGCGCGCCGCCGCGAGGACGTGTCGCTCGGGGCGTTGTCCGCGCTCGCGCACCGGTCCCCGTTCAACCTGCACCGCCGGTTCGTCGCGGTCGTGGGCGAGACACCCAAGGCGTACACGAACCGCGTCCGGCTGGACCGGGCGGCCGCCGATCTCCTCGCCACCGACCGGCAGGTCTCGGTGATCGCCCATGACCACGGGTTCGCCAGCCACGAGGTCTTCACCCGCGCCTTCACCCGGCGGTTCGGCAGCAGCCCGCGGGCCTACCGCGCCCGCGGCCTGCGCGGCGGGCTGGCTGGCGACGACCGGGCCGCCGCCATCCACGCCGACACCGTCACCTCGGTCGCGCCATGCGTGGGCCTGTACCGCATGAACGCCCTCGAGAGGAGCACGCCCGTGCCAGTCGACATCGCCGTGAAGGACCTGCCCGCCCTGCACGCGCTCGTCATGCGCAAGCGCATCGCCCGCGACGAGATCGCCGCGACCCTGGCCACGATGCTGCCCGCGCTGTTCACCCACGCGCAGCAGCACGGCATCGCGATGGCCGGGCCACCGTTCGCCCGCTACCCGGAGTTCGGCATGGGGTCACTGGTCATGGAGGGTGGCGTGTCCACCACCGAACCCGCCGACGGTGTTCCCGAAGCCGGCATCGAGGCGCTCACCATCCCGGCCGGACAGGCGGCCGTGGCCGTCCACCGCGGCCCGTACGAGACCCTGCCGGAGACCTACCAGGCGATCGAGGCCTGGATCCAGGCGGAGGGCCGGACCGTGGCCGGGCCGCCGTGGGAGACCTACCTGACCGACCCCGGCGAGCACCCGGACCCGGCGACCTGGCAGACGGAGATCGTCCAGCCGATCACCGACCCCGAGTAGCCGCGTGCAACCACGCCGAGCCCTCCTTCCGTCGTAAGGGCAGGTGGCTGCGCGGAGGTGTCCGATGGGTGACGGTCCGAGAACCTCGAAGCGAGCGTTCGCAACGGTCTTGGCGGCACTCGCGGCCGCGGCCAGTCTTCTCGTGGTGTTCGCGACGACGGGCCAGCCGTCGGCCCGCGTTCCGCTCGACCCCGCGGCCGCACCCGTCGAGCCGGCCCCCGCCGGGTGGCGGTGGGAGGTCTACGGCGGTATCGAGGTCATGGTCCCCGACGACTGGGGCCACGGAACCACGGGCTCGCCGCCCTGCCTTGCCGGGGAGCGCGATGAGCCGCGGCGCGGCTACGTCGGCCGACCGGGCGCGATCCCGAGCATCGCGTGCGCGGGCCCACCGGTGCCTGCGCTCGACAAGCGGAGCCCGTACCTGTGGTTCGACTCCCGCGCCGGGGCCGGGAAGAGCGCTCATGACGCCGGGTGGGTGGAGCAGACCCGGGAGGTCGGCGGGCTCTCGCTCACCGTGCTGTCCGACGACCCCGCCGTGCGCGCCCGCATCCTCGACTCGGCCCGGGCCGGCCGCGGCGGCTGTCCGGCCGAGCCCGGCGTGCGACCCCGGCCCGGCACGCGTCCCGACCCCGGACCTGGTGGGCTCGCCGCCCTGGGCCCCGTCCAGTCGGCCACCGTCTGCCGCTACACGTTCGCGTCCGAGGGGCCGGCCAATGGCAGCCTGCTGCTGTCCGCGGGCCCACTGTCCGAACAGGACGCTCGGGACGTGGTGCGGGCGATCCTCGCGGCACCGCGGGGCTCGGGCCCGAACGAACCGCGGAACTGTATGCGCGAGTACGCCTACGGCGACGAGGTGCTGCTGCTCCTCGTGCGGGACCGTGCGCGCACCCAGGAGGTCGTCGTTCGCTACGACGCGTGCGACGGCCATGGCTTCGACGACGGCCACAGCCACCGCCGCATCACCGCGGACTCCCTCGCCCCGCTGCTCGCCGGCCCGCACCGGCCGAGCGTCATGAGTGGGGCCGTCTACGACCTGGTCTGGCGATGACGCCGGTTCAGTGCACGTCGAGCGCGGCGGCCTCCTCCGGCGTGGGCGCGGTGCCGCCGAGGTGGGCCGGCAGCCACCACGGGTCCGTGCCGGGCTCGGGGGTGGCCGGGTAGTCCCGCTGCGCCTGGTCGAGTAGCGCGGACATGCGGGTTCGCAGGTCCTGGGTGAGCGCTTCGCCGTCGTCGTCCGCGCTCGGGTGGACCGGCTCCCCCACTCGGATCAGGATCGGCACGTGGCGCTTGGTGAGGTCGCGTGGCCGGCCCTTGGTCCAGAGCCGCTGGCTGCCCCAGACCGTCACCGGGATGAGCGGCACGCCCGCCTCGGCGGCCATCCGCGTCGCGCCTGACTTGATCGGCTTGACGGTGAACGACCGGCTGATCGTGGCCTCGGGGAACACGCCGACCACCTCGCCGGCGCGCAGCGCGGTCACCGCCTGCTGGTAGGAGGCCTGCCCGGCCGACCGGTCGACGGAGATGTGCTTCATGCCGCGCATCAGCGGCCCCGAGATCCGGTTGCCGAAGACCGCCTGCTTGGCCATGAACCTGGTCTTGCGCTTGACGGGCAGCCCGGCGAGCCCGCAGAAGATGAAGTCGAGGTAGCTGACGTGCGTGCAGGCGAGCACCGCGCCACCGGTCCGCGGGATGTTTTCGGTGCCCTTCAGCTCCAGCCGCATGTCGAGCACGCGGAACATGGTCTTGCAGGCCAGGATCACCGGCGGGTAGACGAGCTCCACAGTGCCTCATTTCGACGAGCGCTCGGGGACGGGCTCCACAATCCTCCCATCCGCACTCGGACCCGACACCGTGCTCTTGTTCGCACCACAGACTTTCTCTATAGTGCTAGGTAACTAGTTAAATGGAGGAAGCGTTGTGATCGAGTTCCATCTGGACGGTCGGTCGGGGGTGTCGCCGTACCAGCAGCTCGTCCGGCAGGTGCGGCACGCGTTGCGGCTCGGGCTGCTGCGCGAGGGTGACCAGCTGCCGACGGTCAAGGACGTGGTGGCGGAGCTGGCGATCAACCCGAACACGGTTCTCAAGGCCTACCGGGAGCTCGAGCACGACGGGCTGGTCACCGCGCGGCCGGGCGTCGGGACGTTCGTGACGGCGAACGGCGGCGGCGGTCCGCTCGCCCCACTCGGGCCGCTGCGCCAGGACCTGCGCCGCTGGCTCACCAAGGCCCGAAAGGCCGGCCTCGACGAGGAAAGCATCGAGGCGCTGTTCCTGACCACGTTTCGCTCCTCGGCCAGAGAGGACATAGCGTGACCGTGCTGCGGGCCCAGGACCTGGGCAAGAAGTACCGGCGCAAGTGGGCGCTCACCGGCTGCACGCTCGACGTGCCGGCCGGCCACGTCACCGGCCTCGTCGGACCCAACGGCGCCGGCAAGTCGACGCTGCTGAACCTCGCGGCCGGCATGCTCGAGCCGACGACCGGCAGGATCGAGGTCTGCGGCGGCGTGCCCGGCAGCGGCCCCGCCCAGCTGGCCAAGGTCGGCTACGTCGCGCAGAACACGCCGCTCTACGCGAACCTCTCCGTCGCGGAGCACCTGCGGCTCGGCGCCCACCTCAACCCGCGGTGGGACGACGCGCTGGCCCGCGACCGGATCAAGCGGATCGGGCTGGACCCGAAGCAACACGCCGGCAAGCTCTCCGGCGGCCAGCGCGCGCAGCTCGCGCTCACCCTCGGCGTAGCGAAGCGGCCCGAGCTGCTGCTGCTCGACGAGCCCGTCGCCGCGCTCGACCCGCTCGCTCGGCGGGAGTTCCTGCAGGACCTGATGGAGGCCGTCGCCGAACACGGGCTGTCCGTCGTGATGTCCTCGCACCTGGTCGGCGACCTGGAACGGGTCTGCGACCACGTGATCGTGCTGGTGGACTCGAAGGTCCGGATCACCGGTGACGTCGAGGACCTGCTCGCGACCCACCACCGGCTGACCGGTCCGCGCCGCGACCTCGACACCATGCCCGCGGACCAGCACGTCATCTCCGCGAGCCAAACCGACCGCCAGACCACCGCCCTCGTCCGCACCGAGGCGCCGATCCTCGACCCCGCCTGGTCCGTCGGCCGGCTCACCCTGGAGGACCTGGTCCTCGCGTACCTGAGCGAACCGGTCGTGGCCCGTCCCGCCCTGGAGGTCCTCCCGTGATCTGGTTGGCATGGCGCCAGCTCCGAGTGCCGGCGGTGTCGGTGTTCGCCGGCATGGCCGCGATCGCGGTGGTCCTCGCGATCACCGGCCCCGGGCTGGTCGGCCGCACGGAGTTCGGCTCCGCGGAGTTCCTGTACTACGGCGGGGTGCTCGCGATGTTCGCGCTGCCCGCGATCGTCGGCATCTTCTGGGGCGTGCCGACGGTCGCCCGCGAGCTGGAGGCCGGCACGCACAGTCTGGTGTGGAACCAGACGGTCAGCCGCAGGCGGTGGCTCGCGACCAAGCTGGGCATCGGCATGCTGGCCGCCATGGCCGCCGCCGGGCTGCTGAGCCTCGCGGTCGGCTGGTGGGCCAGTCCGATCGACGCGGCGGCGAGCGCCGCCGCTGCCGACGGCGGCGACTTCCTGTCGCGCATCGAGCCGACCGTGTTCGCCGTGCGGGGCATCGCGCCCGTCGGCTACGCGGCGTTCGCCTTCGTCCTCGGGGTCGCCGCGGGAATCGTGCTGCGCCGCACGCTGACCGCGATGGCCGTCACCCTCGTCGCGTTCGTCGCCGTGCAGGTGGCGGTGCCCTTCCTCGTGCGACCGTACTTCCTGCCCGCGACCGAGGAGACAGTCGCGATCACGGAGGAGAGCATCAGGAGCATCAACGCCGACGGCGCGGGCACAGCGGAGGCGCTGACCGTGGAGAGTCCGACGGGTGTCTGGATGCTGGCCAACGAGACCGTGGACGCGGACGGTGTCGCGGTCCGCCCGCTGCCCGACGCGGTGCAGGACTGCGCGCCGGAGCCCGGCTCCGGGCCGCCGCCGAAGCCGGGGGGCATGATCGCCTGCTTCGCACAGCTGAACGACCTCGGTTACCAGCAGCACCTGAGCTACCAGCCGGGCAGCAGGTTCTGGCCGTTGCAGTGGCTGGAGACGGCGATGTTCCTCGCGCTGTCGGCGCTGCTGGGATGGTTCTGCCTGCGCCGCGTGCGCCGCCTGTGACGGGTCAGTCGAGCTCCGCCAGCGCTCGCTCGGCGGCCAGTCGCTGGGCGATCGCGCCGCGCACGTGCGGGACGTCGCGGATGGCGATGTCGGCGGGCTGCACGGTGTGCTGGGCCGGCCAGCGGCGGTAGGTGGCGGCGACCCGGTCCACCCAGACGCCGGGCCACCGGGTGGCGAATGCGGCCAGCAGCGCCGCGTCCGTGGAGCGGGCCACCGCCGGCCAGCCGCCGTGTGCGACGAGGTGGAGTCGCCGGTAGGTGGCGATCGCGGCGGGGAACGGGAAGTCGTTGGTGCGCACGAAGGTCTCCGCGATGGTGCCGGGCTCGATGCGGCCGGGCTGGTACACGTCCGGCTTCACCCAGCTGGTGCCGTCCGGGTTCTGCCACCGGATCCGCGCGCACGACCACGCCACCGCCGACTCCGCCGCGAGCGGCTCGACGAGCGCGGCCACGCCGCCCGGCTCGTAGAGGTCGTCGTGGTCCATTCCGGAGACCAGCTCGCCCCGGGCACGGGCGAGGGCGGTGTTGCGGGTGGCCGCGCCGCCGAGCTGCACGCCGAGCGCGTCGTAGTGGATGCGCGGATCGTCCGGAAGGGACTCCCCCACACTCGGCTCCGCCCCGTCCTCCTGGACGACCCACTCCCACTCCCACCCGGCCGGCAGCGGCTGAGATTCCAGCGACCGCCACAACGCCCCGATGTGGTCGGCGTTGTGCGCTTGCGTCGGCGTGACGATCGAGACCAGAGGCACCGGACAACTCTGCCACGTACGGCCTAGCGCCGTCCGTCGAGCTTGACCAACGCCCGGTTGCGCCGCTGGACGAGATCCTCGACCGCCTCCTCCCGAGCGGCGTCGTTCCCGTAGCGCGCGAGTCCCCGCTCGCACCACCAGACGCAGGCGTTCCAGTCCTTTCGCTTCTGCTGCCGAATGGCCATCTGCCGATACGTGTCGAGTACCGGCACCTTGCCCCATTTGGCGATGAAGCCTTGGCGAATGACGTCCATTTCGGCATCGTGCTGCCGGCATGCCTCGTCGAACTCGTCCAGCGCCGTGGCGTAGAGATCCCGGGCGCGATAAAGCCGTGACTCCAGCTTGGTGAACTGGAAATGCCGGTCGATTGGATCGCGTTCCCGCGACAGCAGCGCGTGAAATTCCCACGTGCGACGGGTCGGCCTCGGATCGCTCGGCGTTACGCGGAGATCTGGCGGACAATCTCACTCCGCCACCAGGCCGGCCTCGTGGGCGAGCAGGCCCGCCTGGGTCCGGTTGCGACAGTCGATCTTCACGAGCATTCGGGACACGTAGCTCTTCACCGTCGCCTCCGAGAAGGACAGCTCGCGGGGTTGTGTCTGCATTGGACAGTCTGCGACCCAGGCAGGCCAGCACCTCGCGATCGCGGTCCGTCAGTGGTCTTCAACAGGAATCCCGCCGCGCCGGAAGCAGGGCGCGCAGCACGAAGCTGTCGGCGTCGAAGGTGGTCAGGCAGTTCGAGGAGATCGTCGACATCCTCGACCGGCTGCCGGAATGCGCCGCTGAGCCAAAGACGTCCAGGGCCGGCCGGACACCCGGCCGACCCTGGACATCACCACATCAGACCAGGTCGAACCGGTCCCCGTTCATGACCTTGTCCCACGCGGCCACGAAGTCGTGCACGAACTTCTCCCGCGCGTCGTCGCTCGCGTAGACCTCCGCGACCGCACGCAGCTCCGAGTTCGAGCCGAACACGAGGTCGACGCGGCTGCCGGTCCACTTGAGCTCGCCCGTGGCGCGGTCGCGTCCCTCGAACGTCTCCGCGTCCTCGGCCACCGGCTTCCACTCCGTGCCCATGTCGAGCAGGTTCACGAAGAACTCGTTCGTCAGCGAGCCCGTCGTCGAGGTGAACACACCCAGCTGCGACTGCTCGTGGTTCGCGCCCAGCACGCGCAGGCCGCCCACGAGTGCGGTCATCTCCGGCGCGCTCAGGTTCAGCAGGTTCGCGCGGTCGATCAGCAGGTACTCCGACGGCAGCCGGCCGTTCTTGCCGCGGTAGTTGCGGAACCCGTCCGCCGCCGGCTCCAGCGCAGCGAACGACTCGACGTCGGTCTGGTCCTGCGACGCGTCCGTGCGGCCCGGGGTGAACGGCACCACGACGTCGAAGCCGGCGTTCCTCGCGGCCTGCTCGACGGCGGCGCACCCGCCGAGCACGACCAGGTCGGCGATCGACACCTTCTTCCCACCGGACCGCGAGCCGTTGAACGACGTCTGGACGCTTACCAGCGTGCGCAGCACCTGAGCCAGCGAGTCGGGCTCGTTGACCTCCCAGTCCCGCTGGGGCTCGAGGCGGATGCGCGCCCCGTTCGCCCCACCGCGCTTGTCGCTGCCGCGGAACGTCGAGGCCGAGCCCCACGCGGTGGCGACGAGCCGGCCGATCGACAGCCCCGAGTCGAGGATCTGGCGCTTGAGGGCGGCGACGTCGTCCGCCCCGACGACCTCGTGGTCCACGGCCGGGACCGGGTCCTGCCAGATGAGCGTCTCCCGCGGCACCTGCGGGCCGAGGTAGCGCTGGATCGGGCCCATGTCGCGGTGCGTCAGCTTGAACCACGCCCGGGCGAACGCGTCCGCGAGCTCGTCCGGGTGCTCGAGGAAGCGCCGCGAGATCGGCCCGTAGATCGGGTCCAGGCGCAGCGCGAGGTCCGTCGTCAGCATCGTCGGCGGGCGCTTCAGCTCACCGGTCTCCGGGTCCGGCACGGTGTTCGCGCCGGCGCCGTCTTTCGGCTGCCACTGGTTGGCCCCGGCGGGGCTCGACGTCAGCTCCCACTCGTAGCCGAACAGGGTCTCGAAGAAGCTGTTGTCCCACTTCGTCGGCGTGGGCGTCCAGGTGACCTCGATGCCGCTGGTGATCGCGTCGCGGCCCTTGCCGCTGCCGAACGAGTTCTTCCAGCCGAACCCCTGCTCCTCGATCGACGCGCCCTCGGGCTCGGCGCCGACGTGCTGGTCCGGGTCGGCCGCACCGTGCGTCTTGCCGAACGAGTGCCCGCCGGCGATCAGCGCCACGGTCTCCTCGTCGTTCATCGCCATGCGGAGGAAGGTCTCGCGGATGTCCCGGGCCGCGGCGAGCGGGTCGGGGTTGCCGTTCGGGCCCTCGGGGTTGACGTAGATCAGTCCCATCTGGACGGCGGCCAGCGGGTTGTCGAGCTCCCGGTCGCCGGAGTAGCGCTCGTCGCCGAGCCAGGTGCGCTCCGGGCCCCAGTAGACGTCCTCGTCGGGCTCCCACACGTCCGCCCGGCCGCCGGCGAAGCCGAAGGTCTCGAAGCCCATCGTCTCCAGCGCCCGGTTGCCCGCGAAGATCATCAGGTCGGCCCACGAGATCTTGCGGCCGTACTTCCGCTTCACCGGCCAGAGCAGCCGGCGCGCCTTGTCGAGGTTGCCGTTGTCGGGCCAGCTGTTCAGCGGCGCGAAGCGCTGCATCCCGGCGCCGGCGCCGCCGCGGCCGTCGTGGATGCGGTAGGTACCGGCGCTGTGCCAGGCCATCCGGATCATGAACGGGCCGTAGTGGCCGAAGTCGGCGGGCCACCAGTCCTGCGAGGTCGTCAGCACCTCGTCGACGTCCCTGGCCAGGGCGTCGAGGTCGAGGCTGTTGAACTCGGCGGCGTAGTCGAAGTCCCCGCCCATCGGGTTGGTCGCGGCGGAGTGCTTGCGCAGGATCGCCAGGTTGAGCTGGTTCGGCCACCAGCCCCGGTTGTTGCTCCCACCCTCGGTCGGGTGGTTGATGCGCCCCACGGAGACCGGGCAGCCGCCCGCCTCCTCCACGTTCATCTCTCCGACTTCGGCGTTTGGACGTTCAGACACGAGATTCCTTCCAGCGGTACTTCGTTACCTGTTTGCGGTGGAGCAGTCGGGGCCCAGCCCCCGGAGGACGACCTCGGCCTCGTCGATCACGACGCCGTGGTCGTCGGAAGGTTCAGGCAGGGCGCCGCCGAGCCCGGCGGCTCGATGCGCCGCTGCAGGCCGCCGATGATCACCCCGACCGTCGCGGTCGGGGTGATCTTGCCATGCGCTCGTCGGGCCGGCTGTCTCGATATCGGACACGCCGACTCCCACCCTCCAGGAGTCGCCGCGCACCGAACGATCAGCCCGGGGCGGCCCGTCC
>NZ_JBOHGA010000209.1:0-10699 GCF_050699915.1 Actinophytocola sp. | reverse complement strand
GCCGACGATCGCGGCCAGCCCACCGGCGACGGCGCCGGCGAGGAACCCCACGGCCAACCCCGGCAGGGTCAGCAGGAACAGACGGTTCAGGCGCATCGCATCCAGCTCCTATCCGAGATCCACGACGCCGAACTTGATCATGCAGAAGAACAGCATGCCCAGGTAGAACACCGCGCCGAAGCCGATGATCGCGTTCGACCACCACTTCGGTCGGATGGGTTTGGGCAGCATCCTGTTGTTCACCAACAACAGGACCACGCAGTAGGCACCCATGGCGAACGTGGACAGGAACGCCAGGATGTCCAGCACGCCTTCCGGTCCGTCGGCCGGGCCGAAGTTCAGGATGAGGATGCCGAACGTGATGACGCCCCAAAGGAACCCGGCGTACAGGTGGGACATCTTGATCTTCCGTGCACCGGGCACGTGGAAGTAGGTCATGTCCGCCTGACCACGGGAGAACGAGTCGAACAGGCCGAGCGTCGCGTTCAACCCGATCATCGCGATGAACGCGAAGAACACGCCGCCGAGCACCGAACCACCGACAGCCGCGAACGAGTCGGACATCGCGGCGAGCGCCGCCGACCGGTCGCCGTCCTCGATGATGTCCTTGACGTTCGGGTTCTCCCGCGCGGCGGACTGGGCCAGCACGGTGAACGAGATCGTCACCAGCATCGTGATGCCCCAGAACAGCAGGAACGCGTCGAACGTGATCCACTTGCGCCAGCCGCGCCACTTCTCCATCTCGGCGGGGTTCGACGTGTCGAACATGAACCCGTGCGCCGGCACCTGCTCCTGTTCACCGGCCGTACGCAGACCACGAATCTTCGGGACGTGCGCGCCCATGCCGGCGCCGGCCTCACGCAGGTGCAGCGTGTACCACATCTGCTGCATGCCGGACGGCCCGGCGAACGCGATCGAGCCCACCACGATCGGGAACCACTCCGCGGACAGCATGCCGTCCGGGACGTAGCCGAACGCGAACATGCCGCCCAGCGTCGAGGCGAGGTCGCCCCAGGTTCCGGCGATCGACGCGATGATCGCCGTACCGACGACCAGTACGCCGATCAGGACCCCGAGGATCTTCTCCACGACGTCGTAGATGACGCTGGCCATGCTGAACAGGATGCCGACCAGGACCAGCACCACACACGCGGTGAGGACCCATGGAATTCCGGTCAGCTGCTCGAACGCGTTGGCCCCGGCGGACAGGTGGCCGGGCCACATATAGACCAGGATCGCCGTGACGAAGAAGAACCACATCAACGGTTTGAACACGCGTGCCGCACCGGTGAAGATGCTCTCCCCGGTCGCCATCGCGTAACGCGACATCTCGAGCATCACCACGGCCTGCAGGGTGACGCCGATCAGGAACAGCCACCGGATCTCCGGGCCGAAGACCAGTACCAACCGGGGCCACATGTACGACTCGCCCATGCCCACGCCGAGCGCGAGCAGGAAGACCGTCGGACCCAGCAGGTGAATGGACGGCGGCGCGTCCGGTAGTGGGCGGATCGGCATCGGTTCCAGCTTGCCGGCCCGCCATACCCGTTCCTCGCCCGCGACAGTGGCACTGCCCGCGGAGGGAGGATTCTGAGAATCCACCATTGGACCTCCAGTGTTCGGTTTCCGCCTGCCTGTCTGTCGACCCCAGCTGTGACCGCCTTCCTGGCGACCACCGTGTACTGCTCCCTGTCTGGTCGGCGGCGACTAGCCGTCGATGAGTCCGGCGGCCCGCGCCCACCGGTATTTCGCACCGAGGACCGCGACCGGCCGCTCGGTGGTGTAGGGGTAGGCGATCACGCGATGCTCGAACAGGTACTCGCTCGCCTGCTCGACCTCGGTGTCGCCCGCCAGCGACGCCACCACCGGCTTGTCGATCCCCTTGGCGCGCGCCTCGGCGAGCACCTTGGCGGTGAGCTCGGCGAACACCATCGGCGGCGTGACGATCGTGTGCCAGTAGCCCAGGATCAGCGCGTGGATACGCGGGTCCTCGAGACCGAGGCGGATGGTCGCCTCGTATGTCGAAGGTGGCTCGCCACCGGTGATGTCGATCGGGTTGCCCGCCGCCCCGAACGGCGGGATGAACGCGCGGAACGACTCGTCCAGGTCCGGCGGGATGTCCATCAGGGACAGTCCCTCCGCGACACAGGCGTCGGAGAGCAGCACGCCCGAGCCGCCCGCGCCGGTGATGATGACGACGTTCTCGCCCTGCGGGGTCGGCAGCAGCGGCAGCCCCCGGGCGAACTCGAGCATCTCGTGGAGGCCCGGCGCCCGAACCACGCCCGCCTGCCGGAGGATGTCGTCGTAGACCTTGTCGTCGCCGGCCAGTGCTCCGGTGTGCGAGCTCGCGGCCCGCGCACCCATCGCCGTACGGCCGGCCTTCAGCACCACCACGGGCTTCTTCTTCGTCATCCGCTTCGCGGTCTCGACGAACGCCCGGCCGTCCTTGAGGTCCTCCAGGTGCATCGCCACGCACTGGGTGTTGTCGTCCTGCTCGAAGTAGGTGAGCAGGTCGTCCTCGTCCACATCGGACTTGTTGCCCAGTCCGACGATGGCCGAGACGCCCATCTTGGTGGTGCGCGCGAAGCCCAGGATCGCCATCCCGATGCCGCCCGACTGCGAGGTGAGCGCCACGCCGCCCTTCACGTCGTAGGGCGTGCAGAAGGTCGCGCACAGGTTCTGCGGCGTGTAGTAGTAGCCGTAGATGTTGGGCCCGAGCATCCGGATGCCGTAGCGGTGCGCGATGCCGACGACCTCGTCCTGCAGCTCCGTGTTGCCGGTCTCGGCGAACCCGGACGGGATCATCACCGCGGCCGCGACGCCCTTCTCGCCGCACTCGGTGAGCGCGGCCGGCACGAACTTGGCCGGCACCGCGAACACCGCGACGTCGACCTCGCCCGGCACGTCGCCGACCGACTTGTAGGCCTTGCGGTCCATGATGGACTCGGCCTTCGGGTTGATCGGGTAGATCTCCCCCGCGTAGCCGCCGTTGATGAGGTTCTTCATCACCGAGTTGCCGATCTTGCCGGCCTGGTCGGAGGCGCCGATGACGGCCACCGAGCGCGGGTTCATCAGCCGGTCCATCACGCGCAGGATCTCGTCCTGGCTGTACTGCACCGGCGCGGCCCGCTCCTCGGTCTCCAGCAGGATCCGCACGTCCGCGGCGGTCGCGCCGCCGGCCGAGGCGAACACCGGGTTCAGGTCGAACTCGCTGATCTCCGGGAAGTCGGTGACCAGCTGGGAGACCTTCGCGATCACGCCGGCCACCGCGTCGAGGTCGACCGGCTCGGCGCCGCGGGCGCCCTGGAGCACCTCGGCCGCCTTGATCCCGGTGACCATCGAGCGCGCCTCGGTCGCGTCGACCGGCGCGAGCCGGAACGTCACGTCCTTGAGGACCTCGACCAGCACGCCGCCGAGCCCGAACGCGACCACCTTGCCGAACGTGCCGTCGGTGGTGGCGCCGACGATGACCTCCTGTCCACCGCCCACCATCTCCTGCACCTGGACGCCGACGATGCTCGCGGACTCCTTGTACGCCTTGGCGTTCGCGACGATCTGGTCGAACGCGGCACGCGCGGCGTCGCCGCCGTCCACGCCGACTTGCACGCCGCCCGCCTCGGTCTTGTGCAGGATGTCCGGCGAGACGATCTTGCAGGCCACCGGCTTGCCGATCTCCTCGGCGATCCGGGCCGCCTCGTCGGCCGTCGTCGCGAGTCCTTCCCGGGGGGTGGGGATCCCGTACGCGTCGCAGACCCGCTTGCCTTCCGGCGCGGTGAGCGAGTCCCGCCCCTCGGCCCGGACCTTGTCCAGAACCTCGCGGACGGCGCTCTTGTCTACCTCGGCCATGACCTCAGATCACTCCATTCGCCTTGAGCTCGGCGAGCTCCGCGTCGCCGAGACCGAGCTCGCCGTAGATGTCGTTGTTGTGCTCGCCCAGCAACGGCGAGCGCTGGACGTCGGCCGGCGAGTCGGAGAGCTTGATCGGCATGCCGACCGTCGCGAACTCGCCGCGCTCCGGATGGTCCACCTTGACGACGATCTCGTTCTCCGCCAACGAGGTGTCCTCGATGATCTCCTTGGTCGACAGGATCGGACCGCAGGGGATGTTGTGCGCGTTGAGCTTCGCGAGCACTTCCCACTTGTTGTGTTCGATCGACCAGTCCTCGATCATCTGGAACAGTTTGTCCAGTTTGGACAGTCGAGCCTCCGGAGTGTTCCAGTCCGGGTCGTCGACGAGCTCCGGGCGGCCGATCAGCTTCGCGATCGGCTCCCAGCCCACCGGCTGGACGATCACGTAGATGTAGTCGTTCGGGCCGCCGGGCGCGCACTTGACCGCCCAGCCGGGCTGCCCGCCGCCGGACGCGTTGCCCGACCGCGGCACGGTGTCCCCGAACTCCCGGTTCGGGTACTCGCCGAGCGGGCCGTGCGCCAGCCGCTGTTGGTCGCGCAGCTTGACCCGGCACAGGTTGAGCACCGCGTGCTGCATGGCGACCGTCACCCGCTGGCCGCGGCCGGTGCGCTCACGCTGGAACAGCGCGGCGAGGATGCCGGCCACGGTGTGGATGCCGGTGCCCGAGTCGCCGATCTGCGAACCGGTGGCGAGCGGCGGGCCGTCCTCCATGCCGGTGGTGGACATCGAGCCGCCCATCGCCTGCGCGACCACCTCGTAGGCCTTGAAGTGGGTGTAGGGCCCGTCGCCGAAGCCCTTGATGGACGCGTAGATCAGTCTTGGATTGATCTCCTGCAGCTTCTCCCACGAGAAGCCCATGCGGTCGACCGCGCCGGGCCCGAAGTTCTCCGCCAGGATGTCGAACTTGCCCACCAGCTCGGTGAACAGCTCCTTGCCCCGGTCGGACTTCATGTTCAGCGTGATGCTGCGCTTGTTGCAGTTCAGCATCGTGAAGTAGAGGCTGTCCACATCGGGCAGATCCCGCAGCTGCTTGCGGGTGATGTCCCCCGACACCGCCTCGAGCTTCACCACGTCCGCGCCGAGCCAGGCGAGGATCTGCGTGCACGACGGTCCGGACTGGACGTGGGTCATGTCGAGGACGCGAACGCCTTCGAGTGCCTTTCCCATGGCAGGCCCCCTTACTACTTGTACATGGTCTGGTTCATCGTCCCGGGCGCGTAGACCTCGGGATCGACCCAGACGTTGATCAACGACGGGAGGCCGCTCTCGCGCGCGCGCTCGAGTGCGGGCCGGATGTCCTTGGGGTCGCGGACCTCTTCGCCGTAGCCGCCGAGCAGCCGGGCGAACTCGTCGTAGCGCACGTCGCCGAGCGTGTTGCCGACCCGGCCGCGGTCCGCGCCGTACTTCTGGATCTGGCCGTAGCGAATCTGGTTCATCGACGAGTTGTTCCCGACGATGCCCACGAACGGCAGGTTGAAGCGGACCAGCGTCTCGAAGTCGAAGCCGGTCAGCGAGAACGCGCCGTCGCCGAACAGCGCGACGACCTCCTTGTCCGGCCTGGCGTACTTGGCCGCCATCACGAACGGCACGCCGACGCCGAGTGTCCCGAGTGGACCGGGGTCCATCCAGTGGCCGGGCGACTTGGGCTGCACGACCTGGCCGGAGAAGGTGACGATGTCGCCGCCGTCGCCGATGTAGATGGAGTCCTCCGTGAGGAACTCGTTGATCTCGTGCACCAGCCGGTACGGGTCGATCGGCGAGGCGTCGGACAGCTGGCGGGGCAGCCGCTTCTCGTAGGCCTGCGTCTCGACCGCGCGCAGCTCCTCGAGCCATTCCTTGCGCGCTGCCGAACCGTTGTCCACCCGACCGGACGCGGCCTGGGTGACCGCGGCGAGCACCGCGCCGGCGTCGCCGACGATGCCGAGGTCGATGTCGCGGTTCTTGCCGACCGTGCGGTAGTCCAGGTCGACCTGGACGACGGTCGCGTCCTGGGAGAGTCGCTTGCCGTAGCCCATCCGGAAGTCGAACGGCGTGCCGACGATGATGATCAGGTCGGCGTTCTGGAACGCGTAGCGGCGGGCGAGCTGCAGGTGGTGCGGGTCCTTTGGCGGCAGCGTGCCGCGGCCCGAGCCGTTCATGAAGGCCGGCACGTTGAGCGTGCGGACGAACTCGATGGCCGCGTCGGTGCCGCGGGTCGTCCATACCTGGCTGCCGAGCAGCACGCACGGCTTCTCCGCGCCGACTACGAGGTCGGCGAGCCGCTCGATGGCCGCCGGGTCACCCGCGCTCTTCGTGGACGCGCGGTAGGCGCCGGACTTCGGGATGCGCGCCTTCTCCAGCGGGACCTTCGCGTCGAGGATGTCGCGCGGGATCTCCAGGAACGCGGGGCCGGGTGCGCCGAGGTAGCACTCGCGGAAGGCCATCGACACCAGGTCCGCGACGCGCTCGGTGTGCGGCACCGTCGCGGCGAACTTGGTGATCGGGCTCATCATGTCGACGTGCGGCAGGTCCTGCAGCGAGCCCATCTTGTGCTGGGAGAGCGCGCCCTGGCCGCCGATCAGCAGCATGGGACTCTCCGCGCGCAAGGCGTTGGCCACGCCGGTGACCGCGTCGGTGGTGCCCGGGCCGGCGGTCACGACCGCGCAGCCGGGCTTGCCGGTGATGCGCGCGTAGCCGTCGGCCGCGTGCGCCGCGACCTGCTCGTGCCGTACGTCGATGACGTCGATGCCCTCGTCGACGCAGCCGTCGTAGATGTCGATGATGTGGCCACCGCAGAGGGTGAAGATCACGTCCACGCCCTCGGCCTTGAGCGCCTTGGCCACCAGGTGACCACCGGAGATCAACTCGGGTTCGCTCTCGGCTGCCGCCGGGCCCGAACTGGCGCTCTGTGGCGTCGTGTTGACCGATGAAGCCATCTGCCTGGTCATCTCCTCGTGTCAGTCATCGTCCTGCGCATACTGCATACCGTATGACTTTAGTGCTCTCTGAGAAACGTCGTCTACTGAGCGATAGTTCCATACTGTATGCTGCATACCAAACGTACACAAGAACGGAGCTTCCAGTGAAGGTTGCTGTTCTTGGGGCCGGCGCCATCGGCGCGTACGTCGGGGCGGCCCTGCACCGGGCGGGCGCCGAGGTGCATCTCATCGCGCGGGGCCCCCACCTACAGAAGATCCGCGAGTCGGGCGTGCTGGTCGAGAGCCCGCGCGGAGACTTCACGGCCCGGCCGCATGCGACGGACGACCCGGCCGAGGTCGGGCCGGTCGACCATGTCTTCCTGGGCCTGAAGGCCAACCGGTACGCCGACGCCGGCCCGATGGTCGAGCCGCTGCTGCACGACGAGACCACGATCATCGCGGCGCAGAACGGCATCCCGTGGTGGTACTTCCACGGTGTGCCCGGCAAGTACGCCGGCTACCGGATCGACAGCGTCGACCCCGGCGGCTCGGTCAGCAAGGCGCTGCCGGTCGAGCGCGCGATCGGCTGCGTGGTGTACGCGGCCACCGAGATCGCCTCCCCCGGCGTGATCCGCCACCTCGAGGGCACCCGCTTCTCGATCGGCGAGCCGACCGGCGAGATCTCCGCGCGCTGCGTGTCGTTCTCCGAGGCCATGATCGCCGGTGGGCTGAAGTGTCCGGTCGAGGCGGACCTGCGCAAGGACATCTGGCTCAAGCTGATGGGCAACATCGCGTTCAACCCGATCAGCGCCCTGACCCGCGCCACGATGGCCGGCATCTGCCGGCACCTGACCACCCGCGAGCTCGTGATCCAGATGATGCGGGAGACCCTCGACGTCGCCGCCCGCCTCGACGCGCACCCCGAGATCTCCATCGAACGCCGCCTGGCGGGCGCGGAGCGCGCCGGCGAGCACAAGACGTCCACGCTGCAGGACCTGGAGCGGGGCCGGCCGCTGGAGCTGGACGTGATCCTGCAGGCGGTCGTGGAGCTGGCCGACCTCACCGGCGCCTCCGCGCCGACGCTGCGCGTGGTGTGCGCGCTGGCCGACCTGCTGAACGAGCAGGTCTCCGCCGCCAACTGACCCACCTGCCCAGCGCGCCCCGGCGATCTCGCCGAGGCGCGCTGCTACGTCCGGCCCGGCCTAGCGGGCCGATCTCGCGTCGCTAGATCCGACCTAGCGGAACATCTCGCGCCTACCGGACGAAGGGCAAAGATGGGAGGTCCGGTGGACACACGCCTGCGGATCGCGGTGATCGTGGGGAGCACCCGGGAGGGCCGCGTCGGTGACGCGATCACCCGGTGGTTCGTCGATCGTGCGGAGAAGCGGGTGGACATCGACCTCGACGTACTCGACCTCGCGGACTACGACTTTCCGCAGCGCTACCCGGAGGAGGCGACCCCGCAGATGACGACGTTCACGACGGCGATCGACCGCTCCGACGGGTTCGTGGTCGTCACCCCCGAGTACAACCGCAGCTTTCCCGCGTCGCTCAAGCAGGCCATCGACTACGCCTTCGACGAGTGGCACGCCAAGCCCGTCGGGTTCGTGTCGTACGGCTGTCGCAGCCGCGGGCACTACGCGGTCGAGGCGCTGCGGGTCGTCTTCACCGAGCTGCACACGATGGCCGTGCGCGACGAGGTCGCCATCGACCTGCTGGACGCGCCCGGCGACCGGGACGATCTCGCGGTCACGACCATGCTCGACCAACTGACCTGGTGGGCGCGCGCGCTACGGGAGGCACGCGCGGCCCGCCCCTACATAGCCTGAGAAAACGAAGGGGAGGAAGTCCCATGAGTGATCTGGCCATCGAAACATCCGGCCTGGTCAAGGTGTTCGGCAAGACGCGCGCGGTGGACGGCGTCGACCTCGCGATCCCGGCCGGGTCCGTGTACGGGTTCCTGGGGCCCAACGGCGCCGGCAAGACGACCGCCGTCAAGGTGCTCGCCACGCTGCTGCGCCCGGACGGCGGCGAGGCCAGCGTGTTCGGTCACGACGTCGTTCGCGAGGCCGACGCGGTGCGGGCGCGGGTGAGCCTCACCGGTCAGTACGCGTCGGTCGACGAGGACCTGACCGGCACGGAGAACCTCATGCTGATCGGCCGGCTGCTCGGGCACCGCAAGCCGGCCGCGCGGGAGCGGTCGGGGCAGCTGCTCGACGCATTCGGGCTGACCGATGCCGCGGACAAGCAGGTGAAGCACTACTCCGGTGGCATGCGGCGGCGCATCGACATCGCCGCGAGCATCCTCAAGACGCCGGATGTGCTGTTCCTCGACGAGCCGACCACCGGGCTGGACCCGCGCAGTCGCAACCAGGTGTGGGACATCGTGCGGATCATCGTGGCGCAGGGCACCACCGTGCTGCTGACCACGCAGTACCTGGACGAGGCCGACCACCTCGCGTCCCGCATCGCAGTCATCGACCACGGCAAGGTGATCGCCGAGGGCACGCCGGGCGAGCTGAAGGCGTCGGTCGGTGCCGGTTCCATCCAGGTGCGGCTGCGCGACGCCGGCCAGCGGCCGGCCGCGCACCAGCTGCTCACGACCGTGCTCGGGTCGGCCGTCCAGTTCGATCCCGACCCGGTCGCGCTGACCGCCCAGCTGTCCGGAGAGGACAGTGACCGCTTCGCCGCCGAGCAGGCGTCCCGAGCGCTGGCCGAGCTCGCCGCGGCCGGCATCACCGTCGACAACTTCGCCCTCGGCCAGCCGACCCTCGACGAGGTGTTCCTGGCCCTGACCGACCACCCGGCCACCGGGTCCGACGCCGAGTCCGAGGAGGTTGCGGCATGACCACCACGACCGAGAACACTCCCACCACGTACACACCCGCGGCCGAGAGCCTGAACGCGGTGCTCGCCGCCGGCGAGGCGCCGACCCGGCCGAGCGCCTGGTCCGCGTCGGTGACGTTCGGCTGGCGGGCGATGCTGAAGATCAAGCACGTGCCGGAGCAGATGTTCGACGTGACGGCGTTCCCGATCATGATGGTGCTGATGTTCACCTACCTGTTCGGCGGTGCGCTGGCCGGCTCGGTGACCGAGTACCTGCAGTTCCTGCTGCCGGGCATCATGGTGACGAGCGTCGTGATGATCACCATGTACACCGGCACCGGCGTGAACATCGACATCCAGAAGGGCGTCTTCGACCGGTTCCGGACGCTGCCCGTGTGGCGCCCGTCGGCCCTCGTGGGTGCCATCTTCGGAGACGTCTTCCGCTACGTCACCGCGGCGGTGGTCATTCTCGTGGTGGGCCTGATCCTGGGCTTCCGTCCCGACGGCGGGTTCGTCGGGGTGACGCTGGGCATTCTGCTGCTGGTCGTGTTCTCATTCGCCTTCTCGTGGGTGTGGACGATGTTCGGCCTGTTCCTTCGGTCGGAGAAGTCGGTGATGGGCGTCAGCATGATGGTGCTGTTCCCGCTGACCTTCCTGTCCAACGTCTTCGTAGAACCCGAGACGATGCCGGGCTGGCTGCGCACCTTCGTCGAGCTGAACCCGATCACCCACCTCGTGGCAGCGGTCCGCAGTCTGATGCAGGGCAGCCCCGACGGCGGCGAGATCGTGTGGGTGCTCATCGCGAGCGCCGCACTGGTAGCGATCTTCGGTTCCCTGACGATGCGGCTCTACAACCGGAAGTAGCGAGTAGGGGGTTGGAAGCGGGATCTCCTTGCAAGCAAGGAGGTCCCGCTTCTTTGTGCGGTCACCTATCTAGTGTCCTGAGTCGTTAGTTCGCCGGTGGTTGGTAGGGTGTGGCATGCCGAGCCCGACAGTCGATCCGGTGGTCCTGACTGGCGAGGAACGACAGGTGCTGGTGGCCTGGAGTCGTCGTCGGAAGACGTCG
>NZ_JBOHGA010000208.1:0-10751 GCF_050699915.1 Actinophytocola sp. | reverse complement strand
GTGCCGGCCGGGGACGCGCGGGCGGTCGCCGGCGCCACGCTGGTCGCGCTGCGGTCCTGGTTGGACAGTGACGGCATCCGGGTCTTCCTGACGCGCGGCGCGATCGACGGGAGCGACCCGGCCGCCGCCGTCGCCTGGGGCATGGTGCGCTCCGCGCAGCTCGAGTACCCGGGCCGGTTCGTCCTCGTGGACACCGACGACGATCCGGCGTCCACGGCGCTGCTGCCCGCGGTCACCGCGGCCGAGCCGCAGCTGATGCTCCGCGCGGGCACGGCGTACGCGGGCCGCCTCGCCCGTGTCGCGCCGGATGTCGAACCGGCCGCGTGGGATCCCGACGGGCTCGTGCTGATCACCGGCGGCACCGGCGGTCTCGGCACGGCGCTCGCCCGGCACCTGGTCGAACGACACGACGTGCGGCACCTGCTGCTGGTCGGCCGCCGCGGCGAGTGCTCCGCCGACCTGTCCGAACTGGACGCCGACGTCACGGTCGCCGCCTGCGACGTGTCCGACCGTGCCGCCCTCGAGGAACTGCTGGCGGGTCTCGACCGGCCGCTCACCGCCGTCGTGCACGCCGCCGCGGTTCTCGACGACGGCGTGCTGGCCTCCCTGACACCCGACCGCGTGGACGCGGTGCTCCGGCCGAAGGCGGACGCCGCGTGGACGCTGCACGAGCTCACCCGCGACCACGACCTAGCCGCGTTCGTCATGTTCTCGTCCGTGGTCGGCACGCTGGGCGGCGCGGGCCAGGCCAACTACGCGGCCGCGAACGCCTACCTCGACGCGCTCGCGGTCCACCGGCACGCGCTCGGGCTGCCGGCGCTCTCGCTCGCCTGGGGCCCGTGGTCGTCCGAGGTCGGCGGGCTGACCCGCGACCTGACCGACACCGACACCCGGCGCATGGCCCGGGCGGGGCTGCGGGAAATGGATCCGGACCACGGACTGCGACTGTTCGACACCGCCCTGGCCACCGGCGCCCCCGCGGTCGTGGCGGCCCCGCTGGACCTCCCGGCGATCCGGGATTCGGGTGAGGTGTCCGCCGTGTTCCGCGGCCTCGTTCGCCCGCGCGGCGCGCACCGGACGAACGCCACGGCGAGTCGACTGTCCGAACTGGACACGAACGACCGCGCCCGGGCCGCGCTCGACCTGGTGCGCGGAGCGGCGTCGTCGGTGCTCGGCGACGACTCGGTCGACCGCATCGACGCCGACCTGACGTTCAAGCAGCTCGGGTTCGACTCGCTCACCGCCGTCGAGCTGCGCGACCTGCTGAGCAAGCGGTCGGGACTGCGGCTGTCGCCAACGCTCGTCTTCGACCATCCGACCGTGTCCGGCCTCGCCGAGCACCTGCTCGACGAGCTGTCCGGCAGCCGGGTCGAGCAGTCACCGCCGGTCGTCACCACGCGGTCGACCGCCGAGGACCCGATCGTGATCGTCGGGATGGGGTGCCGGTACCCCGGTGACGTGTCGTCGCCGGCAGACCTGTGGCGCCTGGTCTCCGACGGCGTGGACGCGGTGACCGACTTCCCCACCGACCGCGGCTGGGACCTCGACGCCCTCTACCACCCGGACCCCGACCATCCCGGCACCTCCTACACCCGCCGCGGCGGCTTCCTCCACGACGCCGCCGAGTTCGACGCCGACTTCTTCGGCCTCAGCCCCCGCGAGGCACTCGGCACGGACGTCCAGCAACGCCTGCTGCTCGAGGTCTCCTGGGAGGCCGTCGAACGCGCGGGCATCGACCCGAAGTCGTTGCGCGGCAGCCGGACCGGGGTGTTCGCCGGCGTCATGTACAACGACTACGGCCGGGTGCTCGACGGGGCCGAGTTCGAGGGCTACGTCATCAACGGGAGCTTCCCGAGCGTCGTCACCGGCCGCCTGGCATACACGTTCGGTTTGGAGGGGCCCGCGGTCACCGTCGACACGGCGTGCTCGTCGTCGCTGGTCGCGATCCACCTGGCGGCGCAGGCGTTGCGGTCGGGGGAGTGCTCGCTGGCCTTGGCCGGCGGCGTCACCGTCATGTCCACGCCCACCTCGTTCGTCGAGTTCTCCCGCCAACGTGGACTCGCCGCGGACGGGCGGTGCAAGGCGTTCTCCGACTCCGCCGACGGGGTCGGCTGGGCCGAGGGCGTGGGGATGCTGGTGCTGGAGCGCCAGTCCGACGCTCTCCGCAACGGCCACCACATCCTCGCGACCGTGCGCGGCTCCGCGGTGAACCAGGACGGCGCCTCCAACGGGCTGACCGCACCCAACGGCCCGTCACAGCAGCGGGTCATCCGCCAGGCCCTGACCGCCGCTGGACTGTCCACCGCGGACGTCGACGTCGTCGAGGCGCACGGCACCGGCACCACGCTCGGCGACCCGATCGAGGCCCAAGCCCTGCTGGCCACCTACGGCCGGCACCGTGAAGTCCCGATGCTGCTGGGCACGATCAAGTCCAACCTCGGCCACACCCAGGCCGCCGCCGGCGTGGCGGGCGTGATCAAGATGGTCGAGGCCATGCGGCACGGCCGGCTCCCGCGCACCCTGCACGCCGACACGCCCTCGTCCCATGTGGACTGGTCGACCGGCGGGATCGAGCTGCTCACCGACGACACCGCCTGGCCCGAGGTCGCGCGCGCACGCCGAGCCGCGGTGTCGTCGTTCGGGATCAGCGGCACCAACGCGCACCTCGTCGTCGAACAGGCGACCGCGCAGGAGGCACCGACATCCCCAGCGACCGGCGCCGTGCCGCTGGTGCTGTCGGGCGCGACCGTCGACGCGGTGCGGGCCCAGGCGGAGCGGTTGGCGACTCACCTGGAGAACTCAGCCGAGATCGGGCTCTCCGACGTGGCGTTCTCGCTGGCGACCTCCCGTGCGCGGTTCGCGCACCGGGCCGCGGTCGTGGCCGAAGATCGGGACGTCGCGGTCTCGCGACTACGCATGCTCGATGTCGACGATGCGCCCGCTCCGGTTGCCGGCAGGACCGGGTTCTTGTTTGCTGGTCAGGGTTCGCAGCGCTTGGGCATGGGCCGAGGACTGTACGAGCGGTTCCCGGTGTTCGCCGGGGCGCTCGACGCCGCCCTCGCCGAGCTGGACCCCGGGCTGCGAGAGGTGATGTGGGGCCAGGACGCCGACGCGCTGAACCAGACCGGCTGGGCCCAACCCGCCCTGTTCGCCTTCGAGGTCGCGCTGTTTCGGCTCGTCGAGTCGTGGGGGATCCGGGCGGACTACCTGGTTGGGCATTCCATCGGGGAGATCGCCGCCGCGCATGTGGCCGGCGTGCTGTCCCTGACCGACGCGGCAACCTTGGTCTCAGCCCGGGCCCGACTCATGCAGGCCCTCCCAGCGGGCGGGGCGATGGTGTCCTTGCGGGCCACCGAAGATCAGGTCCGCCCATTGCTCACCGAGCGCGTCGACGTCGCCGCCGTCAACGGACCCACCTCGGTCGTGATCGCCGGCGACGAGACCGACGTGCTCGCGATCGCCGAACAGTTCGGCCGGTCCAAGCGGCTGCGCGTCTCCCACGCCTTCCACTCCCCACTCATGGACCCCATGCTCGACGAGTTCCGTCACGTCGTCGAAGGACTGACCTTCCATGAGCCCACGATCCCCATGCTGTCCCCGGTGGACACTCCGGACTACTGGGTCCGCCACGTCCGCGACACCGTCCGCTTCGCCGACCACCTCCAACAACTCGACGCCACCCACTACATCGAGATCGGGCCGGACAGCACGCTCACCGCCATCGCCCAGGAAACCCATGTCGGCGTCTTCGTTCCCCTCCAACACAAGAACAACGACGAACAACACACAATCGCCGCAGCACTCGGACAGCTCGAGCCCGACTGGGCGGCCGTGTTTCCCGGCGCCCACCGGGTCGACCTGCCCACCTACGCCTTCCAGCGCCGGCACTACTGGCCCACCGCCACGCGCCCGCTGCTCGACACCACCGTCGACCTGGCCGGCGCGCCCGGCGAGACCCTGCTCAACGGCACCCTGTCGACCCGGACGCATCCGTGGCTGGCCGGCCACCGGGTGCGCGGCGCGGTCGTCGTGCCCGCCACGGCGTTCCTCGAGCTCGCCGCCCAGGCCGGGGACCACATCGGCTGCGCACACCTCCGTGAGCTGACCATCACGAACCCGCTCGTCCTCCCGGAGGACGGGGCGGTCGAGGTACAGCTGCATGTCCGCGCGGACGACACCGGCACGGGCGAGCTCACCGTCCACTCGCGTCCACAAGGGATGGACGAGTGGGTCCGGCACGCCGCCGGCTACCTGACGTCCGACCCGGTCGACGCCGACTTCGACCTCGTCGAGTGGCCGCCCGCGGCCGACCCGGTACCGATCGACGACCTCTACGAGCGGCTGGCCGACGACGGGTTCGACTACGGCCGCGCCTTCCGCGGCCTGCGTGCGGCGTGGCGGCGCGACGGCGACGTCTTCGCCGAGGTGACGCTCGACGAACCGAACGGCCGGTTCCGGCTGCACCCGGCGCTGCTCGACTCCGCGCTGCGCGCCACGGCGTTTCTGGAGCCAGGGGAGCGCGGCGCGCTGCCGTTCTCCTGGACGAACTTCACGCTCCACGCGACCGGCGCCACGGCCATCCGCGTGCACCTGTCCGTGCTCGACGACAACGCGGTGCGCGTGCGGGTGGCGGACACCGCCGGTCGCCCGGTCGCCTCCGCCGGCTCGCTGGCGCTGCGCCCGATGTCGGCCGGCCCGACCACGCACGACTCCCTGTTCGCCCTGGACTGGGTACCGGTCCCCGTTGTGGAAGGACGTGACTCCAATGCCGTGGTGGTTCCACTGGACGCTGCTGGTGGTGTGGTCGATCGCGTACACGTGTCGACAGCATCGGTTCTGGAGCACCTCCAGGGCTGGCTGACCGGCGAGGACGCGCGCCCGCTCGTGTTCGTGACCCGCGGGGCGATCGGCGGTACGGACCCCGCGGCCGCGGCGGTGTGGGGTCTCGTGCGATCGGCGCAGGCGGAGCATCCCGGGCGGTTCGTCCTGGTCGACACCGACGACGACACTCTCGTCGACGCCGCGGTGGCGACCGGCGAGCCACAGCTGTTGATCCGCGACGGCGAGGTCCGAGCCGCTCGCCTTGTCCGGGTCGTTTCGTCCCCGGCAGCGCACGAGTGGACGGGCCCGGTGCTCGTCACGGGTGGCACCGGCGGGCTGGGCGCGCTGGTCGCCCGGCACCTCGCCACCGAGCACGGCGTTCGCGAGCTCGTCCTCACGAGTCGGCGCGGTCCCGACGCACCGGGTGCCGCCGAGCTCGCGGCCGAGCTGGCGGAGCTCGGCGCACACGCTCAGGTCGTCGCCTGCGACGTCGCCGACCGGGACGCGGTCGCCCAGCTGCTGTCCGAAGTGGACGTCTCGTCCATCGTGCACGCGGCCGGCGTGCTCGACGACGGCGTGCTCGGTTCGCTGGACGCCGGTCGGCTCGCCGCCGTGCTGGCGCCGAAGGTCGACGCGGCCTGGCACCTGCACGAGCTGGCGGGCGACCTCGACGCGTTCGTCCTCTTCTCCTCAGTCACCGGCACGCTCGGCGGCGCCGGGCAGGCCAACTATGCGGCGGCGAACGCGTTCCTCGACGCGTTGGCCGAGCACCGGCGGGCCCGGGGCCTGCCCGCGACCTCGCTCGCCTGGGGACCGTGGACGCGCACCGCGGGCATGACCAGCACGCTGACCGACGCGGAGCTGCGCCGGATCGCCCGTGCCGGCATGCCGCCGATCGACCCGGCCGACGGCCTCGCCCTTTTCGACGCGGCGGTCGCCGCCTCGGTCCCGAGCGTGGCGCCGGTGCACCTGGACCTGGCGGCGATGCGTGCCCGGGACGAGGTCCCGCACGTCCTTCGCGGGCTGGTGCGCCAGCCGGTCCGGCGTTCCGCGGGAGTGGCGGGCGGGGCCACGGAGCGGCTCGCCCGGCTCGACGAAGCACAGCGCCGCGCCGCACTGCTCGACCTCGTGCGGGGGCAGGTCGCGCAGGTGCTGGGGCACGCGGGGCCGGCCGAGGTGGATCCGGCCCGCGCGTTCCAGGACCTCGGGTTCGACTCGCTCACGGCGGTCGAGCTGCGCAACCGGATCGGCTCGGCGACCGGACTGACGCTGCCGGCCACCCTGATCTTCGACTACCCGACCGCGGGCGACCTGGCCGGCTACCTGGACGGAGAGCTGTCCGCCGCCGGTCCGGTCTCGCACGCGCCCGCCGTGGCCGCACTCGTTGACGACCCGATCGTGATCGTCGGCATGGGCTGCCGCTACCCGGGCGACGTGTCGTCGCCGGAGGACCTGTGGCGCCTGGTGTCCGACGGTGTCGACGCGGTGTCCGAGTTCCCGTCCCGCCGCGGCTGGGACGTGGCGGCGCTCTACGACCCGGACCCGGGCCACACCGGCACCTCGTACACGCGTTCCGGCGGCTTCCTCCACGACGCCGGCGCGTTCGATGCCGGCTTCTTCGGGCTCAGCCCGCGGGAGGCCCTGGCGACGGACGTGCAGCAGCGGTTGCTGCTGGAGGTGTCGTGGGAGGCGGTGGAGCGGGCGGGGATCGACCCGAACGCGTTGCGTGGCAGCCACACCGGCGTATTCGCGGGTGTCATGTACAACGACTACGCGTCGCTGCTGTCCGGCGCCGAGTTCGAGGGGTACCAGAGCAGCGGGAGCGCCGGGAGCGTGGCGTCGGGCCGGGTGGCGTACACGTTCGGGTTCGAGGGGCCCGCGGTCACCGTCGACACGGCCTGCTCGTCGTCGCTGGTGGCGATCCACCTGGCGGCGCAGGCGTTGCGGTCGGGGGAGTGCTCGCTCGCCTTGGCCGGCGGGGTGACCGTGATGTCGACACCCACGTCGTTCGTGGAGTTCTCGCGTCAGCGTGGGTTGTCGCCGGACGGGCGGTGCAAGGCGTTCGCCGACTCGGCCGACGGTGTGGGCTGGGCCGAGGGCGTGGGCGTGCTCGTGTTGGAGCGCCAGTCCGACGCCGTCCGCGACGGACACCGCGTCCTCGCGGTCGTGCGCGGCTCGGCGGTGAACTCCGACGGCGCCTCCAACGGGCTCACCGCGCCCAACGGGCCCGCCCAGCAGCGAGTCATCCGGCAAGCCCTGACTCAGGCCGGTCTGTCCACTTCGGACGTCGACGTCGTCGAGGCACACGGGACCGGCACGCGGCTCGGAGATCCGATCGAGGCGCAGGCCGTGCTCGCGACCTACGGGCAGGACCGTGCGGCGCCGCTGCTGCTGGGGTCGGTCAAGTCGAACATCGGGCACACCCAGGCCGCGGCCGGCGTCGCGGGCGTGATCAAGATGGTCGAGGCGATGCGGCACGGTCGGGTGCCGCGCTCGCTGCACGCCGAGGACCGGTCGTCGCACGTCGACTGGAACGCCGGCTCGGTCGAGCTGGTCGCGGACGGGGCGGCCTGGCCCGAGGTCGGTCGGGCGCGGCGGGCCGCGGTGTCGTCGTTCGGGATCAGCGGTACGAACGCGCACCTGGTCATCGAGCAAGGTCCGGCCGGCGACGACGCACCGACCGAGGCGGCCGGCCCGGTGCCGTTGGTGCTGTCCGCGAAGACGCCCGACGGACTTCGTGCGCAGGCCACTCGCCTGCGGGATCACCTGGCGCGGCGGCCCGAGCTGGGGCTCGTCGATGTCGCCGCTTCGCTCGCCACTCGTCGCGCCGCGTTCGATCATCGAGCCGTCGTGGTCGCGGAAGACCCGGCTCCGGCCCTCGCGGCACTGGGCGACGGGGCGACAGACCCCGGTCTGCTGACCGGTTCGATCCGCGAGGGTAGGACGGTCTTCTTGTTCGCCGGTCAGGGTTCGCAGCGCTTGGGCATGGGCCGGGACCTGTCCGAGCGGTTCCCGGTGTTCGCCGAGGCGTTCGACGTAGTGCTCGCCCAGCTGGATCTCGGTTTGCGGGAGGTGGTGTGGGGCGACGACGCCGACATGCTGAACCAGACCGGCTGGGCTCAGCAGGCGTTGTTCGCCTTCGAGGTCGCGCTGTTCCACCTAGTCGAGTCATGGGGGATTCGGCCGGACTACCTCGTCGGCCACTCCATCGGCGAGATCGCCGCCGCACACGTCGCCGGCGTGCTGTCGCTGACCGACGCGGCCACCCTGGTGTCCGCACGTGCTCGGCTGATGCAGGCGCTTCCCGCTGGTGGGGCGATGGTGTCCCTGCGTGCCACCGAAGACCAGGTGCGCCCGTTGCTCACTGAGCAGGTGGGCATCGCAGCCATCAACGGACCCACGTCAGTCGTGATCTCCGGAGATGAAGCCGAAGTGCTCGCGATCGCCGGCCGGTTCGAGCAGACCAAGCTGCTGCGTGTCTCCCACGCGTTCCATTCGCCACTGATGAACCCGATGCTCGACGAGTTCTGCGATGTCATCGCTGGGCTGACCTTCCATGAGCCGACGATTCCGATGCTGTCGCCTGTGGACTCACCGGAGTACTGGGTCGGTCATGTCCGTGACACCGTCCGCTTCGCCGATCACCTTCAGCAGTTGACCGAGGTGAGCCGTTTCGTCGAGGTCGGGCCGGACAGCACGCTTACCGCCATCGCTCAGGAGACCCGCGATGGTGTCTTCATTCCTCTGCAACACAAGGACCACGCCAATGCAGTCGGCAGGCTGTTCGTCGCCGGCTTCGAACTGGACTGGGCCGCGGTGTTCCCCGCGGCCCGGCAGGTGGACCTGCCCACCTACGCGTTCCAACGCGAGTGGTTCTGGCCCTCGCCGGCGCCGCCGGCCGGTGACGCGAACGCCCTCGGCATCGAGCCCGCCGCGCACCCGATCCTCGGCGGGAGCGTGGCGCTCGCCGACTCCGACGAGCTGTTGTTCACCGGCCGGCTGTCCGCGTCGGCCCACCCGTGGCTCGCCGAACACGTCGTCCAGGGCGCGACGATCGTGCCGGGCTCGGCATTCGTCGAGCTCGCCCTGCGCGCCGCAGACGAGGTCGGCTGCGGCCACCTCGCCCGACTGACGCTCGGCACGCCCCTCGTCGTGCCCGAGCAGGACTCGGTCCGGCTCCAGGTGCGGGTGAGCGGCACCGAGGGCAACCGCACCGTCGGCATCTACTCCTGTGTGGACGGACGGACCTGGGTTCGGCACGCGACGGGCGAGCTGGCCGAGGACCGACCAGAACCGGGGGCGCACCTGACCGAGTGGCCGCCCGCCGGCGCCGCCCGGGTCGACCTGACGGACTTCTACGACGAGCGGGCCGCGGACGGGTTCGAGTACGGCACCCTGTTCCAGGGCCTTCGCGCGGCCTGGCGGGACGGCGACCAGCTGTTCGCCGAGCTTTCGCTGCCGGCCGGCGAGGACGCGTTCGGCATCCACCCCGCACTGCTCGATGCCGCCCTGCATGGCGCCCGCCTGCTCGGACTCGACGCGCGCGGCGTGCCGTTCGCCTGGGAGGGTGTGCGCCTGCACGCCACCGGCGGCACCGAGCTTCGCGCCCGGCTGACCCGCACCGCGGCGGACGCCATCGCCATCGACCTCGCGGACGCGACCGGCGCGCCGGTGTGCTCCGTCGGCTCGCTGACGGTACGGCCGATGCCCGACATCCGGCCGTACGGCGCGGACGACTTGTACCGCGTCGACTGGATGCCCGCGACGACATCCGAGACCGAGGCGTCCGGCCAGGACACGGCGGTCGCCGTGCCGGCCGACGGCCAGACCGTCGACGCGGCCCATGCGGCGGCCGAACACGTGTTGACGCGGATCCAGGACTGGCGGCCGGCCGAGCAACCGCCGGGCGCCCGGCTGGTGTTCCTGACCGAGGGCACTACCGACGGGACCCACCCCGCGGCCGCCGCGGCATGGGGACTCGTGCGGTCCGCGCAGGCCGAGCAACCCGGCCGTTTCGTCCTCGTCGACACCGACGACACCGATGCCTCCCGCCACGCACTGCCGTCGGCGCTGGGCACAGCCGAACCGCAGCTGCGGATCCGGGACGGCGAGGTGTGCGTCGCACGACTCACCCGCGTCATGGCGGAGGGTCCGACCGCGTGGGAGTCCGACGGAACGGTGCTGATCACCGGCGGGACCGGGGGACTGGGCCGCCTGGTGGCACGGCACCTGGTCACCGAGCACGGGGTCCGCCGACTGTTGCTGCTGAGCCGGCGTGGCGGCGGAGCCGAGCTGGTCGAGGACCTCGCCGCCCTCGGTGCCGAGGCGCGCGTGGTCGCCTGCGACGTCGCCGACCGCGCGGCGCTCGCCCGGGTGCTGGACGGCGTCGACCTGTCCGCCGTCGTGCACACGGCGGGCGTGCTCGACGACGGGGTGGTGGAGTCGTTGACTCCCGAGCGGCTGGCCGGAGTGCTGCGCCCGAAGGTCGACGCGGCGTGGCACCTGCACCAGCTCACCGCGGGGATGGACCTGTCGGCGTTCGTGCTCTTCTCGTCCGTGGCCGGCACGTTCGGCAGCGCCGGGCAGGCCGCGTACGCGGCCGCCAACTCCTTCCTCGACGCGCTCGCCGCGCACCGCCGGACGGCGGGCCTGCCGGCGACGTCCCTGGCGTGGGGGCCGTGGGCTGCTGCCGCCGGCATGACGAGCACCCTGACCGACGGCGACCTCGAGCGGATGTCGCGGGCCGGCCTCGTGCCGCTGGCGCACGAGCACGCGCTCGCGTTGCTGGACCTGGCCGTCGGCGCCGACGAGCCCGGGCTGGCGCCCGTCCGGCTCGACCTGCCGGCCGTGCGCGCCGGCGGCGAGGTGCCCGCCCTGCTGCACAGTCTCGTCCGGCCGCCACGTCAGCGCGGTGCCGCCGTGTCGCTGAC
>NZ_JBOHGA010000207.1:0-10803 GCF_050699915.1 Actinophytocola sp. | reverse complement strand
GGCTTGGCCGGCTTCGTCTGCCTGGTCGGCGCGTCGGCCGGGTTGGCGAGCGCGCCCGCCGCGGCCTGCATGGTCGGGCGGGTGCCTGGGTCGGGCCGCATCAGGTTGGCCAGCGTGTCGGCGAGCGGGCCGGCGTTGCGCGGCGGCGGCGCGATGCCCGACGCGACCGCGTGCAGCAGGGCCAGCGGGTTGGAGTTCGTGCCGAACGGCGGCTTGCCCTCGACGGCGTGGTAGAGCGTCGAACCGAGGGAGAACACGTCGGAGGCGCGGCCGGGGTCCTCGCCGCGGGCGATCTCGGGAGCGAGGTAGGCGGGCGTGCCGGCGAGGCCGGTCTGGGTGGTCACCGTGCCGTCGTCGAGCGCCTTCGAGATGCCGAAGTCGGTGATCTTCACGGTGCCGTTGTCGGCGAGCAGGATGTTGCCCGGCTTGACGTCGCGGTGCACGATGCCGACCGCGTGGGCCGCGGCGAGCGCGGCGGCGACCTGCGCGCCGATCTCCGCGACCTCCGTCGGCGGGAGCGTGCCGCGCTCGGCCAGCACCGCGGAGAGGCTGCGCGACGGCAGGAACTCCATGATCAGGCAGGGGTCGCCGTCGTGTTCGGCGACGTCGAACATCGCGATCGCGTTGCGGTGCTGCAGCCGCGCCGCGATCCGCGCCTCGCGCATCGCGCGCCGGCGGGTCTCCTCGGACTGCTCCTCGGACACGGCGTAGCGGACGAGCAGGCGTTTGATGGCGACGGTGCGGTCCAGGCGCTCGTCCTGCGCCTTCCACACCACACCCATCGCGCCGCTGCCGACCTGCTCCAACAACCGATAACGGCCAGCGACCAGTGCACCCTTCTCGATGACCAGGTCTCCTCGCGTGCGTCGTGTTCAGGCCCCCGACCGTCACTGAGAATATCGAACCGGCCCGATCGAGGGACGCGCTAGGCAACCAAGCAACCGTTTGGTTAGATTGTGGCATGCGTTTGACCGAGGACCAGCGGTCGCTGCGGGACACGGTTCGCCGGTTACTGGCCAAGGAGTCCGACCACTGGCCGCCGCTGACCGAGCTGGGTGCCCCGGGGCTGCTCGTGCCCGCGCCGGCCGGCGGACTGGGCGCCGGGCTGGCCGAGGTGTTCGTCGTGCAATACGAGCTGGGCCGCACGCTCGCCGCCACCCCGATGCTGGGCTCGGTGCTGGCCGCGACCGCGCTGGTCTCGGCCGGCGACACCGCGCTGCTGCCGCGGGTCGCCACGGGCTCGGTCGTCGCGCTGGCCTGGGCCTCGCCGTCCGGCTGGGCGGAGCCGGCCTGTGTCGCGCGGGACGGGACAGCGGGCTGGGAGCTGTCCGGCTCGGCGGCCTACGTGCTGGACGGCGACACCGCGGACCTCCTGCTGGCGGTCGCCCGGACGGACGACGGCCCGGCACTCTTCGAGGTCGAGCCGGCCGTGGCGGTCCGTGCGCACACACCGGCGATGGATCAGACCCGCCGGCTCGCGACCGTGACGCTGTCCGCGGCGCCCGCCCGCATGGTGGGGGCGATGGACCTCGACCTGCTGCGCGACGTGGCGTGCACCGCGCTCGCGGCCGAGCAGGCCGGGACGGCGGCCCGCTGTCTGGAGCTGACCGTGGACTACGCGAAGCAGCGGCGGCAGTTCGGCCGGCCGATCGGCTCGTTCCAGGCGTTGAAGCATCGGATGGCGGACATGCACGTGCTGGTGGAGACGGCCGAGTCGGCCGCGCTCGCCGCCGCGCTCGCGCCGCCGTCGGAGCTGGCCCTGCGTGCGGCGGTCGCGAAGGCGCACTGCGCGGAGGCCCTGCACGAGGTGGCTGGCGAGATGATCCAGCTGCACGGCGGCATCGCGATCACCTGGGAGCACGACGCGCACCGCTACTTCAAGCGCGCGCACGCCGGTCTGCCGCTGTTCGGCCCGCCGGCCGAGCACGTCGACCGACTCGCCGGCCTCGCCGGGATGTGACGTTCAGCTCGTCCGCAGCCGGTCGGCGAGCCAGTCGAACATCCGCTGCTCCACCCGCAGGCGCGCGAGCGGCTCGCAGTGCCCGCCCGCGCCGTCGGCCGCCGCGAACGCGACGACCTCCGCGTCCGCGACGAGCCCCGCGAGTCTCCGCGACTGGCCCGGCCAGAACTGCTCGCCCTCCGGGTCGGTGACCAGCAGCGGCGTGCGGACGGCGCCCGCCTGCTCGCTGGTGAGCCGGTACTCGCACACGGTCCGGAACAGGTCGTACATGTCGTCGCGCCGGTAGGGCCGGCCGCGGAAGGCGAGCGTGCGGCGCAGGCTCGGGACGCGCTCGGCGACTCGCATGCTCTTCAGGAAGCCCTCGCGGTCGCCGGCGTCCAGCTGCTTGACCATGCTGTCCGGCAGCCGGCCGAGCCACGACGTCGACACGTCCACGACGCCCGGGTCGACCACCGCGGCCCGCAGCCGGTGCTCGAACGCCAGCGCCCGCGGCAGCCAGTAGCCGCCCTGGCTGATGCCGTACCCGGTCAGCGCGCCGGCGTCGACGTCCGGGCGGGCCACCAGCACGTCGAGCACCGGCGTGAGCACGGCCTCCCAGTCCGGGCGGAATGCCACGTCGTGCTCGAAGAGCATCGACTGCTGGCCCGGCCCGTCGAAGACGAACGCGTTCCACCCGCGCTCGAGCGCGGCCGCGACCCCGCTGCCCCACAGGTCCGACAGTGAGCCGTCGCTGCCGTTGGTGACCACGAACGTGGGCCGCGCCGTGCCCGAGGCGTCCGGGCGCAGCAGGTAGCCGGGCAGCGAGGTCGCCTCGTACGGCACCGACACCCGCACGTGCGCGCCGTCCGAGCAGTCGACGAACGCGTCCCAGCAGTCCCGGTGCCGGCGGAAGGTCGGCGCGAGCCGAGGGCCCGGATCGCCGAGGCTGTCGACGCCGTCGAGTGCCGCGGCCCAGTACGTCGCCGCGCGCAGGTACGCCCCGGCCGCGCTGACCCGGTGCCCGGCCTTGTGGGCGGCCGCGGCCACAGTCTCGGTCTGCTCGGCCGTCGTGGACCACTCGCGGAACCAGTCCCGGGGTGAGCGCACCCGCGCGATCGTGGCGAGCACGTCGCCCGGGTCGCTCGCGCCGTGTACGGCCCGGCCGAGCGCGCCCCGGGTCTGGAAGTCCAGGTCGCCGCTGCGAAAGAAGCCGTCGGTGATCACTTTGTGGTGCGTGCGCAGCGCACCGGCCAGCTTGGCCATGCCGCCTCCAGTGCTCACCCGGTACGTCGCGGCGCCGGCGGCGGGCGTGACGTCAGCCGTCGAGCTCGGCCAGCACGCGCGTCGGTGCGCGCAGCCGCCACGAGTCGGTGAGCAGCTCGGTCAGCTCGTCGACGTCCACGGCGGCGAAGCGGACCAGGACGAGCGGGTGGCCGTCGTAGTGCGGGGTGGTGAAGAACTTCTCCGGCTCGGAAGAGATCAGGCCCTGCTTCTCGCCCTCGTCGGCCACCCAGATCGCGAGCACGTCGCCCTCCTCGCGGATGCGGGCGAAGAGCCTGTCCTTGACCCGGAAGCCGGGCCTGCCGTACGACGGCTTCTCCGTGGTGCGTGGCAGCGACAGGGCTACCCGCCGGACGTCGTCCTCGGTCACCATGGAGCCATGGTGCCAGCCGCGGACTCCCTCGCCGGGCTGGCGCGTCTGCTCGGCGCCCCGCCGCCGGAGGCCGAGCAGGAGCCGGCTGACGTCGTCCGCGAGTGGCTCGCCGATCCCGCCGATCTCGCCGAGTCCGCCTCGCCGGAGTCCGAGCCGCTGCGCCGTGGGCTCGCCACGCTGGAGCCGCGACAGCGGGCGGTGGTGGTGCTCCGCTACTGGTCCGGGCTGTCGGTGGCGGAGGTGGCCGAGCTGCTGGAACGGCCCGAGGAGACCGTCGAGCTGGAGACGGCCGCGGCGCTGGACGTGCTGGCCACCGACGAGGAGCGGCTCGCGGCCGAGCTGGCCGAGCTTGCCGCGGACCCGTGGCCCGAGGAGGACGTCGAGCCGGCGCCGCGGCGGTGGCGCTCGGTCGGTGTCGCGGCCGGCGTGCTCCTCGTGGCGGGTGTGTTCGCCGCGGTGCTGGGCCTCGGTGAGCCGGCGAGCGCGCCGCCGAACGACTCGTCGTGGTCGCCGCCGCCGACGGACCCGTCGGCCACGGGTGCGCCCGGCCCGCCGCCGTCCGTCGGCAACTCGGCGGCCGCCATCGACAACCGTGCCCGCCGGCTCACCGCGCAGCTGGCCAAGGCCCGGTCACGGGTGCTGGCCGGCGTCGACGTCGCGCCCATCGCCGTCTCCACCACGTACGGGTCCGAGCCGTGGGAGCCGCTGGTGTTCCACGTCGCCGACACGCCCGACCTCTACCTCGCCGTGGCGCTGCTCGGCGCCGGCCACGACGCGGCCCTGCTGAAGATCGACGTCGGGCGTCGCGACCCGGACTCCGACCCGCGGTACACCCCGTGCCCGGAGTTCCAGCTGGACTGCACGTACCGGCGGTTCCCGGACGGCACCTACGGCGCGGTGAGCGTGTTCTCCGAGCCGGAGACCGACCACACGGTCCACCGGCTGACCGCGATGCGCCCGAACGGGACGTTCCTGCACGCGACCGTGTACTACGTGGAGGCCCGGTCCGACCCGCCGCCGCTGGACGTCGCCGACCTGTTCCGCTTCGCCACGGTCCTCAACTACTAGATCCAGTCGTCGTGGCGGGACCAGGTGATGAGGTTGTCGAGGATGCCGGGGGTCGGCTCGGCGGGCTCGGTCACCGTGTATGCGCCGCGGTAGAACAGCAGCGGCCGGGTGTCGCGCCGCGGGCCGAGCGTGGTGACCCGGCCGATCACCACGTGGTGGTCGCCGCCGTCGTGCACGCTCTCGATCGCGCAGTCCAGCCAGGTGAGCACACCGTCCAGCACCGGTACGCCGGACGGGCCCGGCTGCCACGACGCGGCCGCGAACTTGTCGGCGCCGGCCGTGCCGAACACGGTGCTGACGTCGCGCTGGTCGTGGCTGAGCACGTTGACACAGAACGAACCGTGCCGCTCGATCAGCGGCCAGGTGCGCGACGTGCGGCCGGGACAGAACAGCACCAGCGGCGGGTCCAACGACAGCGCGGCGAACGACTGGCACGCGAACCCGACCGGCTCGGCGCCCTCCATCGCCGTGACGACCGTGACGCCGGTGCAGAAGTGTCCCAGTGCCTTGCGAAACGCGGCCGGCTCGATCATCTGGTCGATCATATTGGGCGCGCGCCGATCGAGAAGTCGTGACCCCACAACGAGACCGCGGTGCTCTCCCGCGCGATCCAGGCCTCGTCGTCGACCTGCCGGCCCTCGCAGCCGAACTCGACGTCGAAGCCGCCCGGCGTCTTCATGTAGAAGGACAGCATCAGGTCGTTGACGTGCCGGCCGAGCGTCGCCGACATCGGCACCTGGCGGCGCAGCGCCCGGTCGTGACACAGGCCCACGTCGTCGGTGCTCTCCACCTCGATCATCAGGTGCACGATCCCCGACGGCGTCGGCATCGGCAGGAACGCGAGGCTGTGGTGGCGCGGGTTGCAGCCGAAGAACCGCAGCCACGCGGGATCCCCGTCCGCGGGCCGCCCGACCAGCTGCGGCGGCAGGCGCATCGAGTCGCGCAGCCGGAAGCCGAGCACGTCGCGGTAGAAGTTCAGGGCCTCCGCATCGTCCCGTGTGGACAGCACGACGTGGCCGAGGCCCTGCTCGCCGGTGACGAACCGGTGGCCGTACGGGCTGACCACGCGCCGGTGCTGCAGCGCGACGCCGTGGAAGACCTCGAGCGTGTTGCCGGACGGGTCCTCGAAGGTGATCAGCTGGTCCACTCGCCGGTCGGCGCACTGCTCGCGGGTGCCCTCCTTGAACGGCACGCCCGCGGCCTCCAGCCGGCCGCACACCTCGCCGAGCTCGGCGACGTGCGCGACCTCCCAGCCGGACGCGGCCAGCCGGTCGGTCTCGCCGGGCACGATCACGAGGCGCGCGGGGAAGTCGTCCATCCGCAGGTACAGCGCGTCCTCGTTGTCTCCCTTGCCTTCGACCATGCCGAGGACCTTCAGCCCGAACACGCGCCACGCGGGGACGTCGGTCGCCTCGATGCGCAGGTAGCCCAGCGAGCGAATACCCATCAGGTGCTCCCGAGGAAGTCCATCGCGAGCCGGTTGAACTCGGCGAAGCGCTCCAGCTGCGCCCAGTGTCCACACCGGCCGAACACGTGCAGCTGCGCGCGGGGGATGACCTTGAGCGCGACGAGCGCGCCGTCGAGCGGGTTGGCCCGGTCCTCGCGGCCCCAGACCAGCAGGACGCGCTGGCGCAGCCGGTGGGCCTCGCGCCAGAGCATGCCCGCCTCGGGGTCCGCGGCGAACGAGGCGCCCATGGCCGCCATGGCGCGCAACGCATCCGGGTCGCTCGCGGCCGCGTACCGCTCCTCGACGAGCTCGTCGGTGACGAGCGACGGGTCGTACACGAGCGTCCGCAGGAAGCTCGCGAGCTTCTCCTTGCTGGGCCCGGGCGGCGCGCCGAACTGGTAGAGCTTCTTGATGCCCTCGGTCGGGTCCGGGGCGAACACGTTGAGCCCGAGCCCGCCCGGTGCCATGAGCACGAGCCGGCCCGCGCGCGTTGGGTGGTCGAGCGCGAAGCGGACCGCGGTGCCGCCGCCGAGCGAGTTGCCGACTAGGTGGGCGCGCTCGATGCCCAGCTCGTCGAGGAGTCTCGCGAGCGCGTCGGCGGCGAAGGTGAAGTACTGGCTGGTGATCTCCGGCTTGTCGGACTTCCCGAAGCCGGGCTGGTCGACGAGCACCGTGCGGAACTGCTTGGCGAACACGGGAAGGTTGGGGCCGAAGTTGCTCCACGCGGACGCGCCCGGCCCGCCGCCGTGCAGCAGGACGACGGCCTCGCCGGTGCCCGCCTCGTAGTAGTGCAGGCCGGTCGCGGTGGCTTCGGTCAGATCCACGCGTCGGTCACCTTCAGCCCGAGCTGTGCCTGCCCGTACATCGCGAGGGCCTTCTCCGGGTCGTTGATCGCGTGCACGCGGCCGGCGTGCGCGTCGCGCCAGAAGCGCTGGATGGGCGTGCCGACCTTGAGCGCCCGGCCGCCGGCACTCTCGAAGAGCCGGTCCACGGCGGCGATCGCGGAGCTGGTGGCGTTGACCTGGTCGCGGCGCGTCTGCACGCGCAGCGGGAACGGGATCTTCTCGCCGGCGGTCGCGTGGCGGAACTGCTCGTCGAGGTCGCGCTCGATCAACAGCATGGCGGCGTCGATGTTGCTGGCCGCCTCGGCGATGCGCACCTGGTTGAAGGAGTCCTCGGCGGCGCGGCCGCCGGTGGAGGCGCGCACGCGCTCGCGGGTGTGGTTGACGTAGGCGTCGTACGCGCCGGTGGCCATGCCGACCACGGGCACCGCGATGGAGCAGGAGAAGACGGAGGCGAAGGGCAGCTTGTAGAGCGGCCCGGTGTTGACGGCCTGGCCGGGGCCGCGGCACTTCCCGGTGTCCATGAAGCTGAGCGTGCGGTACTCGGGGACGAAGACGGTGTCGACGATGATGTCGTTGCTGCCGGTGCCGCGCAGCCCGATCGTGTCCCAGACGTCGTCGATCCCGTAGTCGGCGCGGGGGAGCAGGAAGGTGCGGAAGTCGGTGGGGTTGCCGGCGTCGTCCATGACCAGACCGCCGAGGAAGACCCAGGTGGCGTGGTCGCAGCCGGAGGAGAAGCTCCACCGACCGGTGAACTCGAACCCGCCGTCGACAGGCTTGGCGCGGCCCATGGGGGCATAGGAGCTGGAGACGCGGGTGTCGTCGTCCTCGCCCCAGACCTCCCGCTGCGCACGGTCGTCGAAGAGGGCGAGTTGCCAGGGGTGGCAGCCGAGCACGCTCGCCACCCAGCCGGTGGACCCACAGGCGCTGGAGACGGCGCGCACGGCGCGGTAGAACTCGTTGGGGTGCTGCTCTCGGCCGCCGTAGCGCTTCGGTTGGAGGAGCTTGAAGAACCCGGTCAGCTGCAGCGCCTTGATCGACTCCTCGGAGATGCGGCGCGCGTCCTCGGTGTCCTGGGCACGCTCCCGCAACACCGGCAACAGCTCGTGCACGGCGTCGATCACCCGCTCACTCATGCGCCAAGACTAGAACACGTTCTCATTCCTGTCGATGGCGATGCCCTGTGGACAACTTGCTGGAACCTGTGGACAACCGTTTGGCAGGGCGCCGGTCTTGGTGCAATCTGGGCATCGCTCCACGACCAACCCGAGGGGGAACCATGAGTGAGGCACCAGAGCTCGCAGGCCGCGTCACCCGGCTCGAGCACGAGATGGCGGAGGTGCGTTTCCTGGCCACCAAGGCCGAGAAGGACGCGTCCGACTGCAAGACCGTTCTGATCGGCCACACCGGCGTGCTCAACGCGATCCGCGAGGACCAGGTCGAGCAGGGCAAGAAGTTTGCCAAGCTGGATACGCGGCTGAGCAGACTGGAAGACGAGGTGCACCGAGGCTTCGCCGAGATGCACCAAGGCTTCGCCGAAACGGGTAGCGGCTTCGCCACGCTCGCGGCGGGCCAGGCGCAGATCACCGCCCTGCTCACGGCTCATATCGAGGACTGCGGCGGCAGCGCCGGCGACTGAGTCGCCGCGTGTTGACCGGCTCGGCGGCCGGAGAAGACGCAGTCCGCCAGCGAGAGGCCGCTGACGTACGAGTTCGAGCAGATGCCCACCGCGTTGCGGCCGGCCGCGTACAGGCCCGGCACCGGGGTTCCAGAGGCGGACAGCACCTCACCCGTCGACTCCGACACGACCAGCCCGCCCAGCGTGAGCACGGGGCACGGGTAGCCCAGCCGGGGACCGTAGGAGCAGTCGATCAGCGTGTACGGCGGCGTCGACAGCGGCGCCACCAGCGAGGGGTCCTTGCCGAACGCGTCGGGTGTCGAGCCATAGGAAGCCATCGTTGCCGCCAGGCCTTCGGGGGAGATGCCGGCTCGGCGGGCCATCGCCGGCACGGACTCACCGCGGACCCGTGACCAGCCCAGCAGGTACCACGCCTGCAACCGCTGGAACCACAACGTCTCCGAGCGCAGTGAGCGCCGTGCGGCCGCCACGATGGGTGCGTCGACCAGCAGCCACGCCCGGCCCCCGCCGGCCACCACGCGCGAGCCGATCGCCGCGCCGTACGACGACTCGTCCACGAACCGGGCGCCGGTGGGATCGACGAGGATGCCGCGCAGCAGCGCGCTCGGCGGCGTCAGGAACCGCCACGCCGAAACGGAAGTCATCCGCGCGACCGTGCCGCCCGCCGAGACGCCCAGCGAGATGCCGCTGCCGTCGTCGCCCTGTGTCCCAAGGGGTAGGCCGCCGCGGTAGGCGGGCGCGTGCTCGCGCATCATCGACCGGTTGTTCACGAAGCCGCCCGCGGCCAGCACCACGCCCCGCTCGGCCGACACGAACAGCGGCTTGCCCCAACGGGACTCGAGCGAGGCGATCCGCCGGTGCAGGCGGCGGGCCAGCGCGGGCGCGTACAGGCCCGGCTTCACCGCGAGCCGGTGCAGCCGGGCGAGTCGGCGCCGCACCCGGGCCGGCGCCGCCGACAGCGTGCGGCACTCCACGCCGACCACCCGGCCGTCCTCGACGACCAGCCCGACCGCGGTCGTCCAGGAGAGAACCCGGGCGCCCGACGACCGGGCGGCCGCGGCCAGCGCGGCGAACAGCACCCGGCCCGACGTGCCCCGCCCGTGCGCCCGGTGCCCCCGCGCGGCCGGCGCGGCGAGCGAGCGGAACGGCCAAGCGTTCTCGCTCCCCGAGTGGTACAGGTAGTACTCGTCGGGTGGGTAGGACGTCTTGAACGGACACGGCGACGGGTCGAACGGGACGCCGAGGCCGGCCAGCCAGTCGACCATCGCGGGCGACGAGTCGACGAACGAGCGCAGCGTCGCCGGCGCCACCACGTCGCCGACCTCCTGCGACAGGTAGTCGAACATCGCCGACGGGGTGTCCGCCACGCCGGCGGCCCGCTGGACCGACGTTCCGCCGCCCGCGTAGACCACGCCGCCGGACACCGCGGTGGCGCCGCCGCCCGTGAAACGGTCCAGTACCAGGACGTCCGCCCCGGCTCGTGCGGCCTCGACGGCGGCACACGCGCCCGCCCCGCCGAAGCCCACCACCACGACGTCCGCACGGTCGGTCCACTCGAGGGGCATGAGAAAAACTATAACCTGTTCTAGTATGAGCCCCATGGAGTCGGTTGACGTGGTCGTGGTCGGAGCCGGCGCGGCGGGGATGACCGCCGCGCTCACGGCGGCACGCCACGGTCTCGACACCGTCCTGGTCGAGAAGGCCGACCGCTACGGCGGCTCCACCGCACGCTCCGGCGGCGGCGTCTGGGTCCCCAACAACGACGTCCTCGCGCGGGACGGCGTCCCGGACAACCCCGAGGACGCCGCGGCCTACCTCGCCCACATCACCGGCGACGACGTCGACGACGACCTGCGCCGCGCCTTCCTCGACGCCGGCCCCGACATGGTTCGCTTCGTCCTCGCCAACACCCCGCTCGACATGCGCTGGGTCGCCGGCTACTCCGACTACTACCCCGAGGCCCCCGGTGGGCGGATGCAGGGCAGGTCGATCGAGCCGAGGCCCATGGACGCCCGCGTCGTCGGCGAGGACATCGACACGCTCGCCGAGCCGTACCTGCGCGCGCCCACGGGGATGGCGGTCACCCAGGCCGACTACCGGTGGATGAACCTGGTGGCCCGCCACCCCCGCGGCCTCGCCCGCGCCGGCCGGGTCGCGGCCCGCCGCCTCGTCTCGCTGGCCCGCCGGCGCCGGCTGCTGACCATGGGCCAGGCG
>NZ_JBOHGA010000206.1:0-11047 GCF_050699915.1 Actinophytocola sp. | reverse complement strand
GCCGCGCCGACCGCGCGCGGCAGCGTCACCGGCTGCGGGTCGGCGGGCCCGAGCCCGGCACGGTCGACCGCGAGGCTCGCCACGACCTGCCCGGCCACGACGGAGATCGTGAAGACGGCCACCCCGAGCGTGGCGACCGTGACTCCCTGCGCCGTCACGAACACGGCCCCGCACGCGCCGCCCAGGCACTGCCAGGGACGCAGCCGACCGCCGCGTACGCTGTCTCGAAGCCGGACCACTCCGGCACGGGCCGAGGGAGTCGCGGCCACGGCCACGGCGAGCAGGACGGTGCCGATGCCGAAGGAGATGAGCGCGGCGAAGACGCCGTCGTGGATGACGAACCCGAGCTGACCGTTGATGCGGCCCTGCACGGCCAGCGCCACCCCGCCGACGGCGGCGACGGCGGCGCCCGCGACCCGGACCCGTGCGGGCGGATGGTGTGGTGAGGAGATCACGTGTGCACATCCTCGCCCACGGTCTTGCGGTGCCGGTCGGCGGCCAGGTAGAGAGCTTGCAGAGCCGCAGTCGGATCGACAAGGGAAGATGTGAGCGTGGCACAACCGACCCAGCTAACGCCGACCGAGCAGGACGCCCTGGTCAAGCAGATCGGGCTGGCCATGCTCCGGGTCGCGCCCGACGACTGGGAGCAGCTGACCGTCGACTACCGCGCGGTCGGCCGCTACTCCGAGGCGACGGGCAAGGTCGTCTACACGGACGGGGGCACCGATCCGTGGACGATGCCGCCGGACCTGCAGGCGCTGTTCGCGCGGCTGCGTGGCGGGATGTACCGCGAGGGGCGCGGGACGTGGTTCAACGCCCGGTACAAGCTCGACCACCCGTCGTCGTACAACCTCGAGTACGACCGGGAGGAGCCGTCCTGGGACCTGCCGCCACCGCCGCAGGCCTACCCCGACGACATGCGGATGTTCCCGCGGTCGGAGGACAACGTGCCGTCGTGGCTGCGCCGCCGGCTTTCCTCCGCGCCGCCGCCGCCGCGTTTTCGCGTGGCGCGGATCTTCGACGGCCCCGGCGCGATGGTCAACCGCCCGCCGGTGCCGCCCAACGACGTTCGTGACCTGCTCGGCTACCTCGACAACGCACCGCTGACCGGCCCCGCGCGCGGCTACGACGTCGACCGCATGGACCCCGAGAGCCGGCAGTCGGTGCCGGTGGCGTTCCACACGGACGGCACCTGGATCTGGCCGGCCGCGGTCAACTACTACCTGCGCGAGCACGACGTGCCGCCGGAGCCGGAGCTGGTGGACCACATCGCCCGGCTGCGCTTCGAGATCCCGTTGATCGACGATCCGGCCCGCTCCGCCGCGGCCGCGTTCCTCGGGCCACCTGGTCCGGGTGGGCCCGGCGGTCCTGGCCCTGGCGGTCCCGGTGGCCCTGGTCTTGTTCTTGGTGGGCCCGCCGGTCCTGGTGGTCCTGGTGGGCCGCCCGGACCGCCGCCGCGGCCCGCATCGGGGCCGACGAGGGCCATGCCGGCGGTGGGTCCCGGCCCTGGTCCTGGTGGTCCTGGTCCCGGCGGCCCAGGTGGGCCTCTTGGTCCGCCGCCCATGCCACCGCCGGTGCCACCGCCCGTGCCGGTGGTGCCGCCGGAGCCGGTCGGTGCCGCGCCGGCGGCCGCGTTGCCGTCCCAGGGTCCGCCGGCGAGGACGGTGGACGAGCTGCGTGCGCGGCTCTCGGACCTCGGCGTGCCGGACTCGGCATTCCGGATCGGCCGGCCGGCCGGACGCGCGTGGACGATGGAGCAGACCGAGGAGGGCTGGCGGGTCGGTTGGTACGACCGGGCCTTCGTGGCCCCGGCGATGTTCGAGGACGTCGCCGACGCGTCCGCGTTCCTGCTGGGCAAGCTGATGATGGACGGCGGCCGCGCCGTTGGTGGCCCGGTGCACGTGGTCCCCGCCCAGCATCCGATGATCGGCGACCGCCTGGGGGCCGAGGACGCCGACAGGAACGCGTTGAGCTCCGACGAGCCGGTCCGCCCGAGCGAGGAGCTGGACGTCCCGCCCGCGGAGCCCGGCTACGGCCCCGGCGCGCCGGGCTACGGCCCACCTGCCGGCCATGCCGCCGAAGCCGGCTACGGCGCCGCTGAGGGCGGCTACGGCGGCCCCAACGGCGGCTACGGCCCACCCGCCGGCGACCGCGGCCACGCGGCACCGGACGGCGACTACGGCTTGCCGGTCGGCAATGCGGCGCCGGACAGCGGCTTCGGCGCCGCGGACGCCGACTACGCCGAACCGAAGGCGCCGGACCCCGGGTTCGTCCCGGCGGGGAGCGGCCTTCATGGCGGTGGCTTCGGCCCAGCCGGCGGCGGCCCCGACGGCTTCGGCGCACCCGACGGCTTCGGTCCGGCCAGCGGTGGCGCACCCGCCGGCGGCTTCGGCCCCGGCGACGGTGCGCCGGACGGCGGCTTCGGTCCGGGCAGCGGCGGCTTCGGTTCCCCGGGCGGCTACGGCGCTCCGGATCTGCCGGCCGCGGAGCCCGCGCTGCCCGACTACGGCCCATCGGGCGGCGCCCTCCCGGACGCCGAGCCCGAGTCGGGCCGCCACGGCCGGCACGGCAGGCACGACGCCGACCGGCCCAACAACGGCCAGCCCGACAACGGCCGGAACCTGTTCGGCCAGCCGGACGACGGGTATGGCCGGCCCGGCAGACCCGGCGGCCAGCCCGACTCGCCGGATCCGCTGGGGGCCAGGCACGCGGGCGCCGACCCCGAGAAGACCCAGTTCGCCCGCCCCGCCCTGGGGCTGTCGGACGTCGACGGGCCCGACTCACCCCGACTCGACTCGCCTCCGGCCGGGTTCGAGCGCCCGGGCGTGGTGCGCCCCGACTCGCCCCGGTCCCTGTTCGGCGGTCCTGACCTGGAGCCGGCTCGACCCGACATGGGCCGCCTCGACTCGCCGAGGGCCAACCTGGACTCACCGCGCGCCGGGTTCGAACGACCCGACCTGACCGGGCCGGAGTCACCGCGGGCCGGGTTCGAACGCCCCTCCGACCTGACCCGACCCGTCTCCCCCCGATCCGGCCTGGACTCACCGCGCGCCGGGTTCGAACGACCCGACCTGGCCGGACCGGAGTCGCCGCGCGGCGGGTTCCGGCAGCCGGACCTGGCACGTCCCGACTCGCCGCGGGCGGACCTTCCGCGGCCCGACTCGCCGCGCGCCGAGCACGCGAGCAGCGTCGCTCAGTCGGACCGGCCGGCCGCCGCGCCGGTGTCCGGAGACTGGCCGATCAGCCCGCTGCCCGGCGAGCCGCCGCTGACGCTCTTCCGCGGCAAGCGGCTGATGGAGCTCGAGCCCGGCACGGAGATCGACCGGTTCGGGGACGACGACGGCAACCTCGTGTACGCCGTCGGCACCCCGTTCAAGGAGCGGTCGCTGGTGCCCGAGTGGGTGGACCGGCCCTACCACGCCTACCGGGTCCGCCAGCCCGTGCAGGTGCTGACCGGCTCGGCGATCCCGTGGTTCGACCAGCCGGGCGGCGGGACCGCGTACCTGCTTCCCGACGCCGTCGGCGAACTGGTCGCGATGGGCCGGCTCGTCGAGGTCATCGCCACGAAGCCGCCGCCCGCCTAGCCGACGCGCAGCCCGTGCGCGGCGGCGAACGCGACCGCGGTGTCCAGGTCGACCTGCGCGCCGGCGAGCTTGGCGTGGGTGAGGCCGGTGGCGTCGAGCTTGGCGGCGCGGAGGTCGGCGCCGTCGAACACGGCCTCGGCCAGGCGCGCGCCGGACAGGTCCGCACCGCGCAGGTCGGCGTCCCGGAGATCGGCGCGGATGAGGTTGGTCTCGCGGAAGCGCAGGCCGGCGAGGACGGTCTTGCGCAGGTTCGCCTCGGTGAGACTGGCGAGCGTGAAGTCGCACTCGGTGAGCGTCCACGGCCGGAACCGGCACTCGACGAACGTCGAGCCCATCATGGTGCTGCCGACGAACTCGCTCTCGGTCAGCGTGGTGCGTCGGAACATGCACGAGCGGAACGCGCTCGCGCTGTGCCGGGACTCGCCGAGGTCGGTGCGGGTGAAGTCGCAGTTGTCGAATGTGCAGCCCATCGTGACGAGCTTGCGCATATCGGCCTCGACGAAGCTGCAGTCCTCGAAGTGCCGATCCATCCAAACCTGCCCGGGCAGCACCGCGTCCCGGTAGTCCTCGCCGCGTTCGGTCATGCGGGAACTCTAGGGAACGACCACGACAGGCCGGCGCGCGTCGTTGACGAGCGAGCGCGCGACCCCGCCGCCGCGGCCGACGACGATGCAGTCGGCCCGCCGGTCCTCCGCGACGATCTCCAGCCCGTGCGCGGGGTCGCCCCGGTAGTGGACGAGCTCCCACCGCACGCCGGTCGGGTCGAGGTAGCTGGTGGCGGCCCGGCGCAGCTCGTCGACGAACTCGCCGGCGGCCTCGGCGGCGCCGGCCATGCCGATGGGTGACCAGTACGCGGGGCGGCCGAGCGCCTCGACGTAGACGAGGACGAGCAGCGCCCGCTCACGACGCGCCAGCCCACTGGCCCAGGCGGCGGCGTGCAGCGCGCGATCACTGCCGTCGATCCCGACGACGATGACAGCAAGCCCGTCCTTGCTGACCTCGGGATCGCGACCGTGCAACGACACTCTTGGATCTTAGAACCGTTGCCCCACAACGAGATAGCGTCGATCGGCCCATCCGTCCCCGATCCGGCGACTTGGTCAGCGGAAGTCCCGGGACTTCGCGGGGATGCTCAGGTCCAGTGGTTCCAGGTGGTCGGCCAGGATGCTCGTGACGCCTTCCGCGCTCTCCACCATCCCGCGGACCAGCAACGCCGACGAGCTCCGCGCGACACGGCGGTAGCGGATCCACAGGCCCGGCGAGCAGACGACGTTGATCATGCCGGTCTCGTCCTCCAGGTTTATGAACGTGACGCCGCCGGCCGTCGCGGGGCGTTGGCGGTGGGTCACCGCGCCGCCGATGAAGATCCGGCACTTGTCGTCCTCTTTGGACACCGCGTTGATCGGGACCGCGCCCAGCTCGTTCAGATGGGTGCGCAGGAACTCCGTGGGGAACGTGTTCGGCGACAGTCCCGTCGCCCAGACGTCGGCCACCGCCAGCTCCAGCGGGCTCATCCCGGGCAGCGCCGGCGCCGTGGCACCGACCGTGGTGCCAGGCAACCGGTCCGGCCGTTCGCCGGCCACCGCACCGGCCGCCCACAGGGCCTCCCGGCGGGCCACCGCGAAGCAGTCGAACGCGCCCGCCGTGGACAGCGCCTCGATCTGGGGACGCGTCAGCTGCACTCGCCTCGCCAGGTCGACCATGTCCGCGAAGCGGCCGTTCGCCTCGCGCTCGTCGACGATCCGCTGGGCCAGGTCGTCGCCGATCACGCGGACGGCGCCCAGGCCCATGCGAACGGCGGGTCCCGCGTCGTCGGCGCGGTCGCGCGGTTGGCGCCGGCGCAGCACGAGGCCCGGCGTCTCCAGCGTCGGGTACGACCGGCTCGCGTTGACGTCCGGGCCGCGGACGGTCACCAGGTGTCGACGCGCGTCGGCGACCAACGACTGCGGCGAGTAGAACCCCATGGGCTGCGCCCGCAACAGGGCGGCGCAGAACGCGGCCGGGTAGTACAGCTTGAACCACGCGCTCGCGAACACCAGATACCCGAAGCTCAACGCGTGGCTCTCCGGGAAGCCGAAGTTGGCGAACGCCATCAGCTTCTCGTAGATCCGCCCAGCCAGCTCCGCGCCGATCCCGTTCTTCGCGGCGCCGGCGTAGAAGCGCTCGCGTAGTCGCTCCATCCGGCGCGTCGACCGCTTGGCACCCATCGCCCGGCGCAGCTCGTCGGCCTCGGCGGGCGTGAAGTCGGCGACGTCCACCGCGATCTGCATCAGCTGCTCCTGGAACAGCGGCACGCCCTTGGTCTTGTGCAGGGCCTTCTTCAGCAGCGGATGGTCGTAGGTGACCTCCTCCTGTTCGTTGGCGCGACGGATGTACGGGTGCACCGAGCCGCCCTGGATGGGACCCGGCCGGATCAGCGCGACCTCGACGACCAGGTCGTAGAACTTCTTGGGCTTCAACCGGGGCAGCGTGGCCATCTGCGCCCGACTCTCCACTTGGAACACTCCGACCGAGTCGGCGCGCTGGAGCATCGCGTAGACGTGCTCGTCGTCGAGGTCCAGCTTGTCGATGTTCACGGTCGTGCCGTGGTGCTCGCGGACCAGCTCGACCATGTACCGCAGCGCGGACAGCATGCCGAGGCCCAGCAGGTCGAACTTCACCAGCCCGGCGGCCGCGCAGTCGTCCTTGTCCCACTGCAGCACGGTGCGCTTGTCCATCCGGGCGTGCTCGACCGGGCAGACCTCGCTGACCGGCCGGTCGCAGATCACCATGCCGCCGGAGTGGATGCCCAGGTGCCGCGGGAAGTTCTCCAGCTGCCCGGCCAGCTCCAGCACCGCCACCGGCACGTCGTGGTGGTTGTCGTCCACTGTGGACTTGAGCGGTCCCCAGCGGTCGATCTGCTTGCTCCACGCGTCCTGCTGGCCAGGCGAGTAGCCGAGTGCCTTGGCCATGTCGCGCACGGCGGACTTCGCGCGGTAGGAGACGACGTTGGCGACCTGCGCGGCGTGCCGGCGGTCGTAGCGTTCGTAGACGTACTGGATGGCCTCCTCGCGGCGGTCGGACTCGATGTCGAGGTCGATGTCCGGCGGGCCGTCCCGGGCCGGCGCGAGGAACCGTTCGAACAGCAGGTCCCACTTCACCGCGTCGACCTTCGTGATGCCGAGCGCGTAGCAGACCGCCGAGTTGGCCGCCGAGCCGCGGCCCTGGCAGTAGATCCCGTTGCGGTGACAGAAGTCGACGATGTCGGACACGATCAGGAAGTAGCCGGGGAAGCCGAGCTCCTCGATGACTCGCAGCTCGTGCTCGAGCTGTGCGTAGGCGTCCGGTCGTTCCTCAGGCGTGCCGTACCGCAGGCGGGCGCCGGCGTGGGTCTTCGCGCGTAGGTAGCTGTCCTCGGTGTGCCCCGCCACCTCGAACGGTGGCAGCTTCGGTGCGACCAGCGTGAGGTCGAACGCCAGCTCGTGGCCCAGCCGCGCCGCTCGTCGAACGGCGCCGGGGTAGCGCGCGAACCGCCGGCTCATCTCCGCGCCGGAGCGCAGGTAGGCGGTCGGCGCGGGCGGCAGCCAGCCGTCGATCTCGTCGAGGGAGCGCCGGGCGCGCACCGCGGCCATGGCGGCGGCCAGGTCGCCGCGGTCGGGATGCGCGTAGTGCACGGCGTTGGTCGCGATGGTCGGTAGGCGCAGTTCCACGGCCAGCTCGGCGAGCAGGTCGTTGTGCGTGGTGTCCAGCGGGAGGCCGTGGTCGATCAGCTCGACGTACACCCGGTCCCGGCCGAACCGCTCCACCAGCGCGGAAAGCTCGGCGAGCGCGGCGCGCGGCCCGTCTCGCAGCAGGGCGGCGCGCACCGAGCCCTTGCGACAGCCGGTGAGCACGACGCACTCGCCGGCGGTCTCCTCCACGATCTCGTCGAGGTCGTAGCTCGGGCGGCCCTTCTCGCTGCCGTCGGCGAGCTGGCCGGTGGTGATCGTGCGGCAGAGGCGTGCGTAGCCCTTGGTGCCGGTGGCGAGGAGGAGCAGGTGCTCGCCTTCCGGGTCGGCGACGCCGTTCTGCGGTTCGTTCAGGCCGAGACTGAGCTCGGCACCGAAGACCGTGCGCACGCCGAGCTCCTTGGCCGCCTCCGCGAAGCGGACCACGCCGTACATGCCGTCATGGTCGGTGATGGCGATCGCGTCGAGGCCCAGCAGCGCCGCCGCCTCGACGAGCTCCTCGGGATGGCTGGCGCCGTCGAGGAAGCTGAAGTTGGAGTGGCAGTGGAGCTCGGCGTATGGGGTGCGTTCCTCCGCGGCGGTGGGCCTGGCCCCGGGTGGGGCTGTGTAGCGCTCGCGGTGGTTCGTCCAGGCGGGACTGTCACCGCCGTCGCCGCGGATCTCGTGGCCGTCCTCGGGTGGCCGTCCGGAGAGGATGCGCTCCAGCTCGGACCAGCGAACGGGTGGGTTGTCCCAGCCCATCAGGGGGTCCTGGCTGTGGGAGTGGGTGTGGGAGTGGGTGTGCCGGCTCCGGTGGCTCCGGCCGCTCCGGTGGCACCCCAGAGCCCGTATCCGCCACGAACCCCAAGGCCGATCGGGGAGGCCGAGCCGGTCGAGAAAACGGGGCCGGCGAAGGCACCTGGAGACCGGGCTGGCAAAGCCGAACCGGTTGGGGTGGTCGAGCCGGCTGCGGTGGTTTGGCGGGTGTGGCCGGTGTGGCGGGGAGGAATGTCGGGAGCGGTTCTGTCGGGTGGGGAGTGCTGCTGGTTCATCAGTGGGTTCGGACGTTCTCTGGGGAGCGGCGGGGTACTGGGACCAGCAGCTCCAGGCCCAGCAGGTCCGGATCTGGGAGCTCGCGCCTGGAGTTGGGGTAGCCCGCTACGCAGACCGGGTTCGGGTGGCCGATCACGAACTGGCGGCAGCTGCCGTCCAGGGTGCGGCACTCCGGGCAGGCGCGGGGGTCTCGTGGCATCAGTCGTACATCCCTTCCACCGTCCACTTCTCGTCGGTCAGGACGAGCAGCAGCGCGGTCTGTGTGTCCCCTTCGGACTCTTCGAGCAGTACCTGTAGTCGGGTGCGCCGGCCGGGGCCGGACCACCAGCGTTCGTCGGTGCGCCACGGGCCCGCCCAGGCCGCGACGCGGCGTGGGCCCGTGCCGTCCACCGCCACCTGGGTGGGCAGGCCCGTCAGCTCGTCGCGGACGGTGATGTCCACCGACCGGCCCGACTTGTCGGTCACCTTGGCGGGCAACGGTTTCCTCGGCACCGTCGCCGGGGACGGCGCCGGCAGCACGCCCGGCCACGGCGCGTCCGGGTCGGCGGTGGGACTTCGCTCGTCGCCCCACGGCACCAGGCGCACGCGCTCGCCGGGACCGCGGCCGCCGCCGAGTACGGGAACCACCACGGCCTCGGGACCCAGCAGCCCCTGGACGTGGACCATCGCCCGGCCGGCCCGCTCGTCGGCCTCGGCACGGCCCTCGCCGCGCCACAGGTCCAGCTGCAGCGCGTGCCCCTCGATGACCTCGACAGGCTCCAGCCGCAGCAAGGTGACGCCGGCCGACAGCGTGGTGCCGCGCAGCCAGCCGTCGAGCTGCCAGCGGACCCGGTCGGCGATGCCGGACGGGGTGAGCGGCTCGGCGGCCCGCCACACGCGCTCGCGCTCCTCGCCGTGCGCGGTGGCCGCGTGGATGCCCAGGCGCGTGCAGGCCAGGCCGTGCGCGGCCAGGCCGGCGTGTAATCGCTCGGCCAGGATCTTGGCCACGAACGCGGCCGCGTCGACCCGCTCGACCGGCGGGTCGAGTGCCTTGTCGACGGCGAGCTCGGGCGGCGGACGGCGCCGGTCCGGCGGACGCTCCTGACCACCGCGGGCCACCCGGTGCGCGACGACCGCGTCGGCCCCGAACCGCGCGGACACGTCCCGCTCGGGCACCTCGGCGAACGCGCCGAGCGTGCGTAAACCCAGGCGGCGCAACAGGTCCACCAGGTCCACGCGGTCCTGTCCCTCGGCCGGGCGGTGCAGCTCGCGCACGCTCAGCGGGGCGAGGAACTCCCGGCTCGCACCGGGCGCGACGATCACTCCGCGGCGCGCGGCGAGGATGGCGGCGAACAGCCCGTCGGCGATGCCGACCTGGCACTCCGCGCCGGTGCGCGTGGCGACCTGGTCGATCAGCCGCTCGGCGGCGACCTCCTCTCCACCGAAGTAGCCGGCCGGGCCACGGGCGGGCACCGCGACGATGCCCGGCCGAACTATCTCGACGCCGACCGCGAGCTCCTCGACCGCGGCGGCCACCGGTTCGAACAGCCGCGCGTCCCGATCGGGATCGTCGGCGAACACGACCAGCTCGGGGCAGCGCCCCTGGGCCTCGCGACGACGCATGCCACGCCGCACGCCCTCCGCCCGCGCCGATGTGCTCGCGGCGACGACGAGATTGCCGGTGACCACCGCGATCGGCCGCCCGGGGAGGAGGGCAGCCGCCGCGCCCGCGGCGATCACCGGCCAGTCCGGACACCACACCACGAGCATCCGGTGTGGTGTCTCGACGTTGTTCATGATTCGAAAATACGTTCGAATCGAAGAGGTGTCAAGCTGACTATCAGCCAATCCTCAGGTGGCCGAAATCCTTTGCTCCCAACAAGTTAGCCGCCGCACCCGACAGTTCCACGCGCTCACGCGACACCCACCGGATCGGCCGCCGGTCGGGGCCGCAAGCCGGCAGCACGGGCGCGATACCGCCGCCGGGAGCGGGCAGCGACAGGGTCGTCCGGGTGGGGCGCGAGGCGACGCCGCGGCCCCGGGCCTGGACGGTGACCTCGCGACAGGCGAGGTGACCGTGCCCCGCACCGATGCCACCCCAGTCGGACCGCACGCAGCTCAGCTCGAGGTCGACACCCGGCCAGGCGCCGACCGTGAGCAGGACGGCGCCCCGGTGGCGAGCCCGGGCGGACAGGCGTCGGGCCTGCGCGTCGGTGAGCCGAGCGCGCGGGGTGACGACCAGGTCCATCCCGTCGAGCAGGGCGGCGACCACCGCGGGCAGGTCGGCGCCGGGATGGCGGACGAGCGCGAGCCGGTCGACCGCGACGCCCAGCTCGGCGGCGGCGAGCACGCCGAGGTCGGGCATGCCGACGGCGGCCGCCCACGAGCCGCCGGTGGTCGGCTCCGCCAGCAGGGCGAGCAGCAGCGACGTCGAGCCGTGCACCGACACGGTGCTGCCGCGCCGGAGACCGCCCCACGGGAACAGCCCGGAAAGGTCGGTGTGCACGGGTAGCATCCGCACCCGACCGGACGGCACCGCGGCGAGGTCGCTGGCCACCCCCATCGCACCGGGAGTGGCCAGCGATGCACCCAACGCCGGCATTCGCACACACCTCCCCCGCAACTCCGCACGCGCTGCGGGGAAGGCAGCATCACTCGAACGCCTGTTCGATACTAGCAGAGGGTGGCGGAGCCGGAAACCACTCTGCCGGGTGAAAACAGCGCGTGCCGCCGGCGACGGCCGGC
>NZ_JBOHGA010000205.1:0-11095 GCF_050699915.1 Actinophytocola sp. | reverse complement strand
CCCGAAGCCCTGCGTCGCGCCGTCGGCCACCGCGAGCCGGGGGCCGCGGCCGGCTCCGCCGGGCGAGGTCGCGCCGCCGTCCTCCCACTCCGCCTCGGCGTTGCCGCGCTTCGGGGCGTAGTAGATGACGGTCCGGGCCTGGATCACGGCGACTCCTACGCCGGCCGGTCCGGCACGCGGGTGCCGATCTGCAGGACCTTGAGCAGGGTCGACCGGCCGACGTTGAACGCCAGACCGCGGGCGCCGGCCTGGACGTCGTAGCCGTCCACCCGGGCGTTCTCGATCATGGGCCGGGGCAGGTCGCTGCTCAGCGCGAACAGGTCCGGGCCGGGTATCGGCAGGCCGGCCGGGGTCGACGGGAACACGATCTCGGCGACCTCGGCGGGGGAGAGGAACACGTTGAAGAACAGCGTGGGCCCGTCGTTGGTCTCGATCGAGGTCATCCGCTTGACCCAGTCGGCCAGCGTGACGCCGTCGAACGGGCTGTCGGTGACCATGCCGTCGGTGATGTTGATGACGATCGGCGGGAAGGAGTTCGGGTGCGCCGCGGCCCAGTCGAACACGTGCCCGCCGACGACCGCGATCGCCTGGCACATGGGCGTGCGGTAGCCGTGCACCGGGTCCACCCAGACCGGCATCTTCGCGCTGACCGCCATCAGGTCGATCGACGGCTCGGTGCGCACGGACATCGGGTGCTCGGCCAGCTCGGGCAACGGGACCAGCCCCTGCCCGGCGAGCGCCCCGCCGAACGCGGACTCCACGCCCTCGCCGGGCTCCTGCAGCCGGGCGCCGTAGCTGAACACGCCGACGTCGAAGTAGTGCCGCACGGGCGCGTTGACCTCGGCCGTCGCCTTGATGCACATGTCCAGCAGGATGTTGTTGACCGCGAGCGCGGCGCCTTCGGCGAGCGTCGCGCCGGTGCGTCCCCACGGCAGCTTCATCGAGTCCGAGCGGTCCAGCAGGATCACCACGCAGCCCGGGTCGGACCGGGAGACCGACTGGCGGTAGGCGTCCATCCGTGTGTCCTTTCTCAGACCTTTCTCAGCCGCGCTCGCGCCCGGTCAGGTTCCGGCGCACGACGACCGAGGGCCACGCGGTGCCCGGGGTCCAGCGCCACTCCTCGCCGCAGCGCGGGTTGCGGCAGCGGAACGCGTAGGCCGGGTCGGCGCGGCGGACGTCGATGCGGAAGTCGCCGCAGTTCGGGCACTGCGCGACCAGCGCGCTGCCCTCGGCGACGTAGCTCGACAGGTTCGGCGCCGGCCGGGTGTCGTTGTCTGCGGTTCCACCGGCCGCCGGGGCGCTGCGGTTCCACCAGTCGCGGCCGCCCCCTTCGGCCGTGGCGCCGCCGTCGTTCAGCGGCAGCACGAGGTGGCCGGGGTCGGCTCGTGGCTGCGGATCCATGGCGGCCTGCGGGGTCCGGGCCGGCGGCCGGTGGGCCGCGGACGGGTTCTGGTTGGCGCCCGCGCTCGCCTCGTACCAGGGTCGCTGGGCCGCCGGCTGCTGGGGCGCGGGGTGTTGTCGCGGGGGCACCTGCGGTTGGCGAGGCGGCGCGGTCGTGGTGGTCAGCAGCAGGAACGCGACGGCGGTCGCGGCAACGCCGGCGCCGGCCACGATCAGCAACGGCGCCCAGACACTCGCCGCGTCGAAGCGGTCCGCCAGCAGTCCGACCGCGAGCAGGCCACCGACCATCCCGCACACCGCGGTCAGGACCAGGACCACGGCCTGTCGGCTGTCGCCGCCCGGCCGGGTCACTTCGGTTCCTTGACGCGAATGGTGATGTCGGCGCCCGGCTCGCGTGGTTCGAGCGGACCCCAGCAGGTGATGGTGCCCAGCTTGTCCGCGCCGACCGCCTCCCAGCCCTTCTCCAGCTGCGCGCACACGAAGACCGGTTCGTTGGTCTTCAGCCGCGCCAGCTCTGCGGGGCTCTCGACGTTGTGCTGCTCGTCGCCCCACGACACGATCGCCGACCTGACGGGAAACTCGTCCGCGGCGGAGAACTTGATGGACGACTCCGGCTCGGGCTCTTCCGGCGGCGGTGGCGGCTCGGGTGGTTCGAGGGTGAAGCCGAGCAGGAGCACGAGCACGAAGGAGATCGCCAGCGCGTAGAACGGTGCCAAGTACCGGTTCCGCCAGGCACCAGCCATGGCCGCCTCCGCGTGGCGTCAGGGGAGCATTCGCCGTATGTATCGAGGCGGAAACCGATTACGTATCGGCTTGGCGATCCTCTTCACCCGTGGAGTCCGCGGAATCCGTGGAGTCCACGGCTTCTTCGGCGCTCGGCGGCGCTTCGTCCTCGGCGTCCGACTCTGCCGGCGGCTCCGGCTCAGCGTCCGGCTCCGCTTCAGCGTCGGCCTCCGGCTCCGCCGCGGCTTCGACCTCCGGCTCGGTGTCCGGCTCGGTGTCCGACACCGCCTCGGCCTCCGGCTCGAGTTCGGCCTCCGCCTCCGGCTCGGTGCCGAGATCGGTCTCAGCGTCGGTGTCCGTGTCGACATCGGTGTCGGTGTCGATCTCGGCGGTGTCGTCGGCCTCGTCCTCGGGCAGCTCGTCGTCCGGCTTGTCGCTGAACGGCAGCCGCACGACCAGGCACGGGCCGCCGACGAACACGCCGCCGTCGACGCCGAGCGCGCGGCCGTCCGCGTACTCGTAGGGCGTCTCGATCTGCGCCGGGGCCACGCCGAGCTGGTCGGCGATCACGCTGTGCCCGTGCACCACCTGGTCGCCGCCGAGCACGCCGAGCAGCTGGGCGGCCACCTCGCCGCCGTGCGGGCCGCGGAACGCGTGCCGGGTCGTGAGGCGGCGCCAGACCTCCCACCATCCGACGATGTCCGCCGACCGCAGCACCTGCCGGATGCCGGCGTTGATCTCGTCGATGCCGGTGCCCCACACCAGGTACTCGACGGTGTCGGAGTGCATCAGCAGGTGCTCGCCCACGAGCGCGAGCGCCGGCCGGTCGCTCAGCCACTCGATGTGCTTGTCGGTGAGCGCCTCCTGGTCGGTGTGCTGGCCGCCGTTCATCTCCCAGCTGCGCGCGAAGCTGCGCGGGCCGAAGTCGGAGGGCACCTCGGTGTTGCCGTAGTGGTGCATGCCGAGCAGCAGGATCTCGTGGTTGCCGAGCAGCGCCTCGATATGGCCACCGGCCTCCTCGGCCTCCGCGGCCAGCCGCATGACCAGGTCGATCACGCCGATGCCGTCGGGTCCTCTGTCCACGAAGTCACCGAGGAACCAAAGGTGGGTGTCCGCGCCGGACCAGGATGCCTCGGCGTCGATCAGGCCGGCATCGGCCAGCGCCGCGAGCAGCTCGTCGAGATGCCCGTGCACGTCGCCGACCACATACGTGGCGTGCCCATCCTCCTGCACACCGCGACAATATGCCAGGTCGCCTACGACCGCGTCAGATCACCATCCAGGTGTGCACCGGCTGGTTCGACGACGCGAGCTCGATGTAGCGCCGCAACATCCCTACCAGCGCGGCATCCCGGTCCATCCCGCGGTCCTCCAGCCGGGCAACTGTCGCGCGCTGCCAGGTGGAACCCGTGCGCTGCGCGAGACAGCGCTGCTCGATCACGCCGAGATACCGCTCCCGGGCCGAATCGGACACCCCGCAGTCCCGCAAACCCTCGTGCGCCATGGGCAACAGCCGGCGCAGCACCAGCTCGTCCGGCGGCACCCAGCCGATGCCCGGCCAGTACAGCTGCGCGTCGAACGCGTGCCGCGCGCCCGAGTAGAGGTTCTCCTCCGCCGCCTGGAAGGACATCTGTGTCCACACCGGACGTTCCTCCGCCGCCAGCGCCCGTTGCGCGCCGTAGAAGAAGGCGGCGTTCGCGACCATGTCCACCACGGTCGGCCCGGCGGGCAGCACCCGGTTCTCCACGCGCAGGTGCGGAACCCCGGCGACCTGGTCGTACACCGGCCGGTTCCACCGCCAGATCGTGCCGTTGTGCACGCGCAGCTCGGCGAGCCTCGGCGCGCGACCCTCGTCGAGCGCCTCGAACGGGTCCTCGTCGTCGATCTCCGGCAGCAGTCCCGGGAAATAGCGGACATTCTCCTCGAACAGGTCGAAGATCGACGTGATCCACCGCTCGCCGAACCACACCTGCGGCCGCACGCCCTGGTTCTTCAGCTCCTCCGGCCTGGTGTCGGTGGCCTGCAGGAAAAGCGGGATCCGGGTCTCGTGCCAGAGCGCCTTGCGCAGCAGGAACGGCGAGTTCGCGGCGATCGCCACCTGCACGCCGGCCAGGCACTGCGCGGCGTTCCAGTGCGCCGCGAAGTCCTCGGGCGGTACCTGCAGATGCAGCTGCGCGGACGTGCACGCGGCCTCCGGCAGGATCGAGTCGGCCCGGCTGCGCAACCGCTCGCTGCGCTGGCCCGGAATCGCCGGCCCGTCCATCGCCAGCACCATGTCCTCGCCGCGCGCGGCGAAGATCCGGTCGTTGAGCATGGCGTACCGGGCGTTGTTGGACAGCCACCGCGCCTGGAAGTGCTCGTCCCGCAACGTCGGCAGCATGCCGATCATCACCAGCCGGGCACCCGCGTCCTGGGCCTTCATGTCGGCGTCGACGAGCGCCGCGCGCAGCTCCGCCTCCAGCTCGCTGGCCTGGTCGCCGGACAGCGGCCGGGGCCGCACGTTCAGCTCCAGGTTGTGCTGGCCGAGCTCGGTCGTGAACGAGGGGTCGTCCAGCTTCTCCAGCACCACGCCGTTCGTCATGGCCGGCTGCAGGCCGTCGTCGACGAGGTTGAGCTCCACCTCGAGGCCCATCTGGGGTGGTGACGTGGAGAAGCCACCCTCGGTGAGCATCCTGGCCAGCGCGTCCAGGCAACGCTGCACCTTGCGGCGATATCGCTGACGGTCCGAACGGTCGAACCTGTATGTCGCTACATCCTGTCCCATACCGGCCCTCCCCAGCCGGACCTCGCGGTCCCGGCTTGTGCGCGGGAGTTCAACCGTGACACACGAGGAAACGTGTTGCTAGGGGCCAAATCGGTGCAGTGAGTCACGCTCGTTGTTACGGAGTGCGAGGCTTCCGGCTTCCGGGCGTAACAACCGGATCGGCGTTTCTCAGCTTGTGGGAACATGCGGGCGTGATCGACGTGCGCGACCCAGCCGATCCGCGGGTGGACGACTTCCGCGCCCTGACCACCGCCGACCGCCGGCCCGACCGGCCCGGCGGCAAGGGGCTGGTGATCGCGGAGGGCGCGATCGTCGTCCGGCGGATGTTCGCGTCCCGCTTCCCGCTGCGCGCGGTGCTCGGCGTGCCGGGGCGGCTCGAGGAGCTGATCCCCGACCTCGCGAAGCTCGCCGTGCCGGTGTACTCGACGTCGGCCGAGGTGATGGCCGAGGTCGTCGGCTTCCACCTCAACCGCGGCGTGCTCGCGGTGGCCGACCGGTCGCCGGCGCTGTCCATCGAGGACGTGCTGGCCGGCGCGCGGCGGCTCGCGGTGTTGGAGGGCGTCGGCGACCACGAGAACCTCGGCGCGCTGTTCCGCAACGCCGCGGCGTTCGGTGTGGACGGCGTGCTGCTGGGCGCGGGGTGCAGCGACCCGCTGTACCGGCGCAGCGTGCGGGTGTCGATGGGGCACGTGCTGCGCGTCCCGTTCACCTCGCTGTCGCCGTGGCCGGGCGGACTGAAGTTGTTGCGGGACAGGGGTTTCCGCGTGCTGGCGATGACGCCGTCGGCCACCGAGGCGCTGGCGCCGGTCGACGGGAAGGCCGCCGTGCTGCTCGGCTCGGAGGGGCCGGGGCTGACCGAGGAGGCGATCGCCGCCGCGGACGCGGCCGTGCGGGTCCCGATGGCCGGCGGGGTGGACTCGCTGAATGTCGCCACGGCGGGTGCCGTCGCCTTCTACGCGCTGGGTAGTTTTCTCGGGTGAGTTGTGTCGGGGAGAGGAGCGGCGGTGCAGCTGCGCGCCAACGGCGAGCGTGCGGTGCTGGTAGGTCATGACGGTGTCGCCGAGCGTGAGATGGACCCGCGACGGCTGCCGCTGGGCGTTGAGCTGACCGACGCGCTGCACGAGTGGGCGCGGGTGGCGAGCGCGGTAGGGCGCAGCGAGGTGAACGCGAGCGGCGGGAGCGACGCGGCCGGCGCGGTCGTCACCCGCCGCGGCCTGCAGCTCGCCGGCCGGGTGGCGGCGTCGATGGGCGTCCCGGTCGGCTACGTCGACCCGCTGAGCGGCGAGGAGCTGGTGGTCGAGCCGCCCGCGCGGGCCCACCGGCACCGGCTGGCGCACCCACCGGAGCCGGTCCCATGGCTGTCCGGCCTGACCGTGGCCGCGGCGAGCCTGGGGCTGCTGCTGATCACGATGCTGACCCTGGCGGCCACCCTGGCCGAGACGAACGTGCTGCTCGCGATCGGGTCCAACGTGGTCGTCACCGCCGGCCTGCTGCCCTCGGTGTGGCTGGTGCGCCGCCAGCTGATCTGGCGCTGGGTGGCCCTGGGCGTGGCGGTCGCGCTCGTGCTGGGCTGGCTGGCCCTCCCGTTCATCGTGCTCTAGCCGTCTGCCTGGAAGGACGCCTTCAAGACGCTGAACGTCAGCATGGCGTCCTTCCAGGCAGCTCAGGCCAGCGACTCCAGCCACCGCCGGTGCAGTGCGGCGAACCGGCCGCCGGACGGTTCGGAGATCAGCTCCTCGGGGGAGCCGTCCTCCACGATCCGGCCGTCCTCGACCACCAGCACCCGGTCCGCGATCAGCACGGTCGAGAGCCGGTGCGCGATGATCAGCGCGGTCCGGTCGGCGAGCACGGACTCCAGCGCGTGCTGCACCGCCCGCTCGGTCGGCACGTCGAGGCTGGACGTCGCCTCGTCGAGCACCAGCACCGCCGGGTCCGCGAGGAACGCCCGGGCGAACGCCACCATCTGCCGCTGGCCGGCGGACAGCCGCCCGCCGCGCTTGCGCACGTCGGTGTCGTACCCGTCGGGCAGGGCCGAGACGAACTCGTCCGCGCCGACCTCCGCGCCGGCCGCCTCGACCTCCGCGCGGCCCGCGGCCGGCCGGCCCAGTGCGATGTTGTCCGCGACCGAGCCGGCGAACAGGAAGTTCTCCTGCGTCACCATCACCACGTTGTCCCGCAGCTCCGCGTCCGCGACCCGGCGCAGGTCGACGCCGTCCAGCGCGACCGTGCCGGCCGCCGGGTCGTAGAAGCGGGCCACGAGCTTCGCGATCGTCGACTTGCCCGCGCCGGTCGCGCCGACCAGGGCCACCGTCTGCCCGGCCGGAATTGCCAGGTCGAACGCCGGCAGCACCACCGGCCCGTCTGCGGAGTAGCGGAACTCCACACCCGTGAAGGTCACGGCCCGGCCCGTGTCCACGGCCGGCAGCGCGAGCGGCTCGACCGGGTCGACCACGGTCGGCGCCTCCTCGAGCACTCCGGAGATCTTCTCCAGCGCGGCGATCGCCGAGGTGTAGGAGTTCGCGAACATCGCCAGCTCGTCGAGCGGGTCGTAGAACCGGCGCAGGTACAGCAGGAACGCCGTCAGCACGCCCAGCTCCAGCCCGCCGTCGACCACCCGCACCGCGCCGATCCCGAGGACCAGCGCGAGCGAGAGGTTGCCGACCAGCCGCACGGTCATCGTGTACGTCGCCACGAAGTCCAGCGCGTCCTTGTTCGCCCCGCGGAACCGGTCGTTCAACGCCGCCATGATCGACTCGTTGCGGGACTCGCGGCGGAACGCCTGCACCGCCCGCATGCCGTTCATGGTCTCCACGAACTGCACGATGATCTTGGCGATCGCGCCCCGGGTGCCCCGGTAGGCCTGCCGCGAGCGCAGGTAGAACCAGCGGGTCACGATCACCACCGGGAGCAGCCCGGCCAGCACCAGCAACGCCAGCGGCGCGTCCAGCACCAACAGCATGATCGCGATGCCGAACACCGACAGCAGCGCGGTCAGCAGCCCGTCGAGGCCGTCCTCGAGCAGGTCGTGCAGCGAGTCGACGTCGCTGGTCAGCCGCGAGATGACCTTGCCGGAGGTGTACTTCTCGTGGAACGAGAGCGACAGCCGCTGTGCGTGCGCGAAGATCCGCTGCCGGAGGTCGAGCAGCACGTCCTGGCCGAACCGGCCGGACACCTTGAGGAACGCGAAGCGCAGCCCCGCCGAGCCGAGCCCGGTGAACAGGTAGCCGCCGACACACGCGGCCAGCACGCCGGTCCGGCCGTCGACGGCGTCGGGGATGCCGGTGTCGATCGCGATCGCGATGATCACCGGTCCCGCCAGCGTCAGCAGGTTCTCGCCGATCACGAGGGCGAGCGCGAACAGGCCGGTCGCGACACGCGGGCGGACCAGCGAGCCGAGCAGCCGACGCGACCGCGTCTGCAGCCGGGTGCCGACGAGGACGTCGAGCTCCTCGACCTCCTCGGCGGCAACCCCGCGCCAGGATTCGGTCTGTGGCGCCGCGTCCGTCATGCGACCACCTCGTCTCGCGTGTTCTCGTCCATTGTGGACAGTAGGCGGCGGTACTCCGCGTTGCCGGCCAGCAGGTCGGAGTGCGTGCCGACGGCGGCGATCCGGCCGTCGACGAGCAGCGCGACCCGGTCGGCGAGCTGCACGGTGCTGGGCCGATGCGCGACCACGAGTGCGGTCACGTCGGCCAGCACGCTGCGCAGCGCGTGCTCCACCTCGGCCTCGGTGTGGACGTCCAAGGCGGACAGCGGGTCGTCGAGCACCAGCACCGACGGGCGGCCGACCACCGCGCGAGCGAGCGCGAGCCGCTGGCGCTGCCCGCCGGACAGGGCGAGGCCCTGCTCGCCGATGCGGGTGTCCAGCCCCCACGGCAGGTTCTCCACGAAGTCCTCGGCCGAGGCCACCCGCAGCGCCTGCCGCACGTCGGCCTCGGTGAGGTGCGGCGCGCCGAGCGCGACGTTCTCCCGCACGCCGGCCGAGAACAGCACCGGCTCCTCGAACGCCGTGGCCACGACCGTGCGCAGCTCGTCGAGCGCGAGGTCGCGCACGTCGACGCCGTCCACGGTGACCCGCCCCTTCGTCACGTCGGCGAGCCGGCCGACCAGCGCGGTGAGCGTGGTCTTGCCCGAGCCGGTGGCGCCGACCAGTGCGATGGTCTCGCCGGGCCGCAGGTCGAGCGTGACGCCGCGGAGCACCTCGGTGTCCGAGCCGGGGTGCGCGAAGTGCACGTTCTCGAACCGCACGTGCCCGCGCGCGTGCTCGGGCAGCCGGCGCGGCCGGGCCGGGTCGGTGATCGTCACCTCGGCGTCGCGCACCTCCCAGTACCGGGCGGCGGCGGTGGCGGCCTGGTTGGTCTCGGCCAGCAGCCAGCCGATCGAGTCGGTTGGCCAGCGCAGGTAGGTCGCCACCGTGACGGCCGCGACCAGCGTGCCGACCGTCATGTCGCCATTGGCGATGCCGAACGTGCCGAACAGCAGGTGCCCGCCGATCGACATCTCCGGCAGCATGATGATCGCCGCCCAGAGCAGGCCCATCACGTGCACCTTGCGCAGCTCGAGCCGGCGCAGCTCCCGCGCCTCGGCGGCGAACCGCTTGCCGAGATGGCGCCCGCGGCCGAACGCCTTGAGCACCCGGATGCCGAGCACGGACTCCTCGACAGTCGTGGTCAGGTCGCCGATCTGGTCCTGCGCGCGCCGGGCGAGTACCGAGTACTTCGACTCGTACAGCGTCGAGATCAGGATCAGCGGTGCCGCGCAGAGCGTCGAGATCAGCCCGAGCACCGGGTTCAGCAGGAACAGCACGACCAGCCCGAGCACGAGCGTGATGCTGTTGACGATCAGGAAGATGAACGCGAACGCGATGAACCGGCGCAGCGTCGACAGGTCGCTGACCGCGCGGGAGAGCAGCTGGCCGGACTGCCAGCGGTCGTGGAACGCGATCGGCAGGCGCTGCAGGTGGTGGTAGAGGTCGTCGCGCAGCTCCGCCTCGACCCGCGTGCTCGGCCCGGAGATCAACCGGCGCCGGACGAAGAACAGCATCGCCTCGGTGGCGCCGAGCGCGGCGACCACGGCGACGAGCCAGACGAGGTCGGCGGTGTCCCCGGTCGCCACCGGGCCGTCCAGGATCCGCTGGATGACCAGGGGGATGGTGAGGCCGGCGAGCAGCGAGCCGAGCACCGCGGCACCCGAGCCGATCATCCGGGCGCGAACCGGTTTCAGGTACGGGGAAAGTCGGCGCAGCGCGGCGATGTTCGTACCGCGGGCAGCCTGATGTGCATCGTTCGTAATGGTCATGATCTCCCCACGAGTGCCAATCGACGGTAGGCGATGGGCACGGCCTGCGGCATCCGGTTTTCTCACCCGAGGTTGCGCCCTCCAGTGCGCTGGAGGTCAAGTTCGCGGCATCATCTGGACATGACGCGACCGGAAGCCGTGCGATTTCTCCGCACGGAGTCGACGATGGCGTACCCCGACGGGCGGCTGCTGGCGCTGCGCGAGGGAGCGATGCACGTCCTCGCGCCGGACGGCTGGACCCGGCTGCGCTCGAACCGCCCGCCGGGCTCGACGTGGCTCTCCCGCGAGGAGGCCGAGGACTGGTGCGAGCGGGAAGGCTGGGACCTACACCTGCTGGACACCGTCCCGGGCGCCCGCGTTTAGAGGCGGCTACCTGCCTGGAAGGACCCCATCAGGACCTTCACCGTCCGGAAGGCGTCCTTCCAGGCGTCTCAGCGGTTCGAGCGGGTGCCGAGCAGGACGTCCTCCCAGGACGGGACGGTCGGCCGGGCCTTCTTGCCCTTGCCGCGCCGAGGCGCGGGCTTCGGCGGCTCTTCCTTCGCCACGGCGGGCTGGGGAGCAGGCTCGGGCGCCGGTGTCGGCTCGGGGGCCGGCTCGGTGACGGGCTCGTTGACGGGCTCGTTGACCGCGGGCTCCGGAGGCGGGGCGTCCGCGGCGGGCTTGCGCGGTTCGGCGGCCGGCTGGCGAGGCGGGGCCGCCGGGCTCGCGGAAGCGGCCGGCTGGCGAGGCGAGGTCGAGCGACGGGTCGAGGCCGCCGGTCGGCGAGGTTCGGCGGCCGGTTCGGTGCTGGGCTCGGGCTGGCGGGGCTCGGGTCGACGGGCGGCGGGCTGGCGAGGGGCGGCCGCCGGCTGACGAGGCGGTGCGGCCTGGGTCGCGGACGCGGCGGGCTGGCGAGGCGGGGCCGCGGGA
>NZ_JBOHGA010000204.1:0-11112 GCF_050699915.1 Actinophytocola sp. | reverse complement strand
GCACCGACCTCGACGCGGCGTGGCGGGCGCTGCTCGGCTGGGCCGAGCGGCAGCGCGGTGCGCTGGACACCCGGGCCGCGGAGCTGGCGCGGGCCGAGGACGAGCTGCGCGAGCAGGGGAGCGCGGCGCGCGCGGAGCTGACCGCGCTGTTCGAGAAGCACGGGATCGCGCTGGCCCGCGACGCGAAGCCGGACGTGGTGCTGGCCGGTCAGGTGGAGCGGGCCAAGTCCGAGCTCGCGGACCGGGTCGAGCGGCGGGACAAGTCGGTCGCGCTCGCCGCGGAGGTCGAGCGGCACAAGGAGGACGAGCAGGTCGCCCGGATGCTCGGGAACCTGTTGAAGTCCAACGGGTTCGAGGCGTGGCTGTGCGCCGAGGCGCTGGACTCCCTGGTGACCGAGGCGTCGGAGATCCTGCTGCAGCTCTCCGGCGGGCAGTACGAGCTGCACCGGGCCGAGCGCAACGAGCTTGTCGTCGTCGACCACAACGACGCGGGCACCCGGCGGCCGGTGAACACGCTGTCCGGCGGGGAGACGTTCCAGGCCTCGCTGGCCCTCGCGCTCGCGCTGTCCCACCAGGTCGTCGGGCTCTCCGGCGGGAAGCGGGACCTGAGCTCGATGTTCCTCGACGAGGGCTTCGGCACGCTCGACGAGTCCACATTGGACACCGTGGCCGCGACGCTGGAACGGCTGGCGACCGAGACCGACCGGATGGTCGGCATCGTGACGCACGTGCCGGCGCTGGCCGAGCGGGTGCCGGTGCAGTTCGCGGTCACCCGGGACGGCGCGTCGTCGCGGCTGCGAAGGATCGACGTGTGATGGTGGGGGCCATGACGACCTACACCGTGGACCCCTGGGATCCGGGGTACGGCGTCGCCCGCGGGGACGAGCCGGCCGGCGCGGAGTCCTCCGCGCGGCTCGAGCTGGACCTGGAGCTGAAGGCGGCCGACTGGAAACCGGTCGACCCGCAGGTCGTCCCGCTGCCCGGGTCCGTGCTCTTCCTCGACGGCGTCCAGCGGATCGATGCCCGGGTGTGGCGGCACGGCGACGAGCCGGAGCCGACCCCCGGCGTGCTGGCCTCGGTCGCCGTCGGTCTCGTCCGGTGCGACGGTGTCGCCGAGATCCTCGACGTGATGGTCGATCGCGGTCTGTTCGCGGAGGCCGGCGAGGACCTCGTCACCCGACACGCCACCTACGCGTTCCACCACGCGCCCGGCGGGCTGGACAAGCTGACGCTCGGCGTCAACCGGCGGATGTCCGAGCTGGAGGTGACGCTCGCGAACGCGTGGCGGGAGCACTCCGGGGTCGAGGACGACCTGCTCGTCGTCGACGGTCCGCTGCGCGGCCGCACGCACCTGGCCCGCACGGTCGGGTACGTGAAGACGCACCAGAAGTCCTACCTGCAGCCCGCACAGGCCGTGGTGATCGCCGACCTGGCGCCGGGGCAGCGCAGCCCGGTGTTCGGCATGGGCACGTCGTGGGAGCGCAAGTCCTGGTACCTGCGCCTGCCCGGCTCGTCGCGCGCGCCGTGGTCGGCGATCGTGCGGCTGGAGTGCTCGGCCGATCTGTCCACATCGGACGCGACCACGCTCGCGGACATCACCGCCCGGGTGCTGCCGCGGCTCGCGAGCGTGCCGCACAAGGACCCGCGGGCGCCGCAGAACCTGGTGCCGATCGGCGGCCTGGAACGCCAGCTGCGGCACCGCCTCGGCGACCAGGCGTTGCTGTACCGCGCACTGCGCGCGGCGCACGCCGCCTAGGCGGCGACCGGCATCCCGTCGGAGCGGGCGGGTGCCGGTTGCGCCCGCCACATCGCGAACGCCAGCCAGCACAGCCCGACCAGCATCAGCACGCCGTGCGCGACGCGGACCGGCGCCGGGGCGAGGAACTGCGGCAGGAACAGGGCGAACCCGGCCGCGAACAGGATCGCGCTGTGGCGGGGCAGCGCGGCCGTGCGCCAGACGCGGACGGACGTGAGGATCGCGCCGACCGCGAGCGCCAGCAGGCCGAGGCCGAACATCGTGATCGCCACCGGGTCGTAGCGGGTGGCCTCCGCGACCGCGAGTAGGTCGCCACCCTCGGTCGCGGCGGCGTGCAGCCCGAAGTCCTCCGCACCGTAGTAGGGCAGCACCAGCCCGGCGCCGACCGACATGACGACCATCGGCAGCAGGCCGATCGTCTCGCGCAGGGCCAGCAGCGCGAGCGGGACGAGGATGAAGCCGACCATGGCGAACGCGTGTGCGGCGACCCACGCGCCGGACGCCATCGCCTCCCGCGCACCGTCCACTGTGGTCTCGTCGGTCCAGGGGCGGACGGCGGGGTAGAGGAGGAACAGCACGCCGGCGAGGGCGGCCGCGGCGGCGGCGGTGGTTCTGGACATGGCTTCCTACTCTCTTGGCAGGCCGGCGAGAACGAGGTCGATGAGCTGGTCGTAGGTCTTGTCGAGGTCCTCCGGCAGGCCGAAGCCGCCGCCGGCCTCGAGCGAGGCGAAGCCGTGCGCGACGGCCCGCAGGCGGCGGGCGGCGTGCACGGCGGCCGAGTCGGTGAGCCCGTACCCGCGCAACGTGGCCAGCACGACCTCGAGCTGCCTGCCGCCCACGGCGGCGAACGTGGGGTCGTGCAGCGGGTCGAGCGGCATGGCGGCGTAGCGGGCGGGATGGTCGACGACGTAGCCGCGGTAGGCGTGCATGAGCGCGGCGACCGCGTCGTCGCGGGCACGCCCGAGCACGGCGGCGGTGAATCTCTCGGTCAGCTCGTCGAGCACCCGGATGCCGAGCAGGTCGTGCAGGTCGGCGAGCCCCGCGACGTGCTTGTACAGGGAAGGCGTGGCGACGCCGGTCCGCGCGGCGACGGCCGCGAGGGTCAGCGCGGCGAGACCGTCCTCGTCGATGACGGCGAGCGCCGCGTCCACCACGGCGGTCGTCGACAGGCCGGCTCTAGGCATGAGCCAACAGGCTGGCGTTCATAGCTTCAAGGCTAACAACATTAGCCAGTGAGTCAAGCAGTTCAGGCGGACGAGTCGACCGTGCCCTGGTTGGCCAGCTGGAACCGGGCGGTGCCCTCGACCGTGTCGTCCACGTCGAGGGTCTTGTCCTCGACGTAGTCCGCGGTCAGCGAGTCGAGCAGCACCCGCGCGCCCGTCGTCTCCTCGGTCACCACCAGGTCCGTCTCGTCGGGCAGCGCGGCGATCGACACGGCGAAGTCCGGCTCGCCGAACCTCGCCTCGATGCGCAGGCCGCTCGCGCCCTGGCCCTCGACGAGCCGGTTGATCGCCAGGCCGGCCTCCGGGGTGATGTGCAGCAACTCGGCACACCTCGCTTCCGTCGGTGATCGCTCACCAACGCCTACCCGCTTGCCTGCGGACTAACCAGGTTTGTCGCATCGATCACCGGGTAGTCGCGTTGGCGGCGTAACGTAACTAGACACCGATCCCACCACGATCCGAGGCACCCCATGAGGCGGCTTCCGCGGGACCTGATCGTCGTGGGCGCGTCGGCGGGCGGCGTCGAGGCTCTGCGCGATCTCGTGGCCGGACTGCCGGCCGGCCTGCCCGCGTGCGTGTTGGTCGTGCTGCACCTGCCGGCCGGCGGCACGAGCGCGCTGCCGGCGATCCTGGACCGCGCCGGACCGCTGCCGGTGCGCAGCGCGACCGACGGCGAGCCGCTCGAGCACGGCGCGATCCACGTCGCCCCGCCCAACCACCACCTGCTCGTGGTGGACGGCCGGCTGGCGCTGTCCCACGGGCCCACGGAGAACGGCCGGCGCCCGGCGATCGACGCGTTGTTCCGCTCCGCCGCGATCGTCGCCGGTCCCCGGGTCACCGGCGTGCTGCTGTCCGGGGTCCTCGACGACGGGATCGCCGGGCTCCGGTCGATCGCCGGCCGCGGCGGGAAAGTCGTCGTGCAGGATCCGGACGAGGCGCTGTACCCCGGCATGCCGCGACAGGCGATGGCCGCGGTCGAGGTCGACCACGTGCTGCCCGTGGGGGCGATGGGCACGATCCTCGACAAGCTGTGCCGGGAGGAGGTCGAGCCGAACGGCGCCCCGGAGCCGACACTCTTGCTGCGCTTGGAGAACACCATCGCCACCACGGACCTGTCGGCGCCGTTCGGCCACGAGCCGGAGGCATCGGGCCAGGGGGCCGGCTTGACCTGCCCGGACTGTGACGACGCGCTGGTGGAGATGGCGCTCGGGAGCCGCTACCAGTGCCGCGGCGGACACGCGTGGGCCGCCGAGACGCTGCTAAACGCGCAGGGCCTGGCGTGGGAGCGTGGCAGCACCCGGTTCGCCAGCCGCTACGAGCTGCACGCACAGGAGGCGTTGGAGGCGGCCACGCTGCCGCGCGCGCCGCTCGACCTGGCCGACCGCCGGACGCCGGAGGGGATGAGTTCGGATGCTGACCGGTCCGCTCCGGGTTGACAGCCGGGAGCTCGCCGGCGCGGCGGTCGTCGAGCCGTGCGGGGTACTGGACGTGGCGAGCTACGCCGAGCTGCGCGACGCGCTGCTGAAGACCTCGGTCGACGAGCCGCGGGCGATGATCGTCGACGTGGACGAGCTCGCGATGCCGGACCGGACGGCGCTGGTCCTGTTCCCCGCGGTCGCCGCCCAGGTCTCGCAGTGGCCCGGGCTGCCGCTGCTGCTCGCCGCGACAAAGCCGACGCAGCACGAACAGCTGGCCACGTACCGGCTGAGCAAGTACGTCCCGGTCCACCGGTCCGTCCCGGCCGCCCTCGCCGCGATCGACGAGCCGCCGCCGCGCCGGATCGCCCGCCGCAAGCTGCCGAACAGCCTGTCGAGCTCCGCGCTCGCCCGGCGATGGGTGCTCGACGTGTGCTCGCACTGGCCGGTCGCGCAGCGGGGGCCGGAGGCGATGATGGTCGCCAACGAGCTCGTCGAGAACACCCTCCTGCACACGTACTGCGCGCCCTCGCTGCGGCTTGAGCTGCGGCGCGGGCTGCTGACCGTCGCGGTCTACGACGACGACCCGGCGCCTGCCCGCCCGGTCGAGCCGCCGAGCCCGGACCACCGTGGGCTGGAGCTGGTCGCCCGGCTCACCCGGACGTGGGGTTCCTCGCCGGCACCCGGTGGCGGCAAGGTCGTGTGGGCCGTCCTGCTGGTCTAGGAGCGGGTAGCGTCCCAGGGTGGAAGCCCGCGGGTTCGACTTCACCGGCCACAAACGCAACAGCCTCGAGCGGCGGGTGCGCCGGCGGATGAGCCAGGTCTCCATCGCCGACTACACGGAGTACGTCGACCCCTACAGGTCACCCCGAGGAGTTCGACCCGCTCTTCAACACGATCCTGATCAACGTCACGAGCTTCTTCCGCGACCCGGAGGCGTTGGGACTACCTGCGGACCGAGGTCCTGCCCGCGATCCTCGCGGAGCGCTCGTCGGTGGACCCGGTGCGGGTGTGGAGCGCGGGCTGCGCATCCGGCGAGGAGGCGGCAGGCGGTCTACCCGGAGGCGGCGCTGGAGAAACGTGCCCGCCGATCTGGTCGGCAAGTACTTCGACCGGCACGGCGCCAGCTACGTCTTCCGCAAGGACCTGCGCCGGTCGGTCATCTTCGGCCGCAACGACCTCGTGCAGGACGCGCCGATCTCCCGGATCGACCTGCTGGTGTGCCGCAACACGCTGATGTACTTCAACGCCGAGACGCAGAGCAGGGTCGTCGGCCGGTTCCATTTCGCCATCGCCCCGCACGGCCTGCTGTTCCTCGGCAAGGCCGAGATGCTGCTGTCGCACACCAGGATCTTCGACCCGCTCGATCTGAAGTGGCGCGTGTTCCGGGAAGCTCCCGGCCGGTCAGCACGCCGTCGGGCTGCTGCCGCCACCCACGTGGCCGACCGACCGGCAGGGCGCGGTCGGCAGCCTCGACCACCTGCGCGAGTACGCCTACGCGAGCCCGGTCGCGCAGGTCGTGGTCACCTCGGAGGACGTCGTCGCGCTGGTCAACAGGCAGGCTGAGATCGTCTTCGGCCTGTCCCAGCGCGACGTCGGCCGGCCGCTGCGCGACCTGGAGATGTCCCGCCTGGCTGGAGATCCAGGTCAACCCGTTCGTCGACGGCGACAGCGGACTGCTCGGCGTGTCGGTCGTCTTCCACGACGTCACCGCGACCCGCGCGCTGCTCGACGAGCTCGCGCACACCAACCGGCAGCTCGAAGCCGCCTACGAGGAGCTGCAGTCCACCAACGAGGAGCTGGAGACCACCAACGAGGAACTTCAGTCCACTGTGGAGGAGCTGGAGACGACCAACGAGGAGTTCCAGTCCACCAACGACGAGCTGCAGGCGATCAACGAAGCGCTGCGGGAGCGTGGCATCGAGCTCGACGAGGTCAACAGCTTCCTGCAGTCGGTCCTCACCTCGATCCGCTCCGGCATCGCGGTCGTGGACACCGAGATGGGGGTGCTCGCGTGGAACCCCGGCGCGGAGGAGCTGTGGGGCCTGCGCCAGGACTAGGCGGTCGGACAGCACCTGCTGAACCTCGACATCGGGCTGCCGATCGCGCTGGACGTGCGCTGCGGCGCGCTGCGCAGCCCGGCGGGCGTCGTGCAGGGCTGCATTCTCGTCATGGACGGCGACGTGGTGACGAGTCACGATGGCGACGCGACGGGCGTTCGCGCGACCGAGTAGCGAGTACCGTTCACACCGTGGAGCCGCTCGACGCCGACAGGCACGCGCTGGTCATGCACCGATCGAACGCATGGCAGCGAAGCCGGATCGTGTCGTGGGTGGCCGACGCGCTCGCCCGGGGGGACAAGGTGCTGCACCGGTCCGCCGACCCGGCGCCGCGGTTCGACGAGCTTGGGGAGGCCGGGCAGGCCGCGCGGGAGTCCGGTCAGCTCGAGATCATCGACGCGGCTCGGTGTCAGTTGGAGACCGACGGACTGCACTGGGCGCTGCGCGAGTTGCACGAGAACCTGGTGCGCGCCGCGTTCGACGGCGGCTACGCGGGCGTCGCGCTCACGGCCGACGCGCACGCGCTGCACGTGCTGGCACCGGAACCGGCCGAGCGGCTCGCGCACGAACACGACCTGGACCGGCTCACCGCGCTGCCCGGCGTCCGCGCACTGTGCTGCTACGACCTGCGGGTCGAGCAGCCGGACGTGCTGGAGGCGGTCGCCGGGGTGCACCACCGCAACGTCGAGGACGTGCTGTGGTCCGTCCGCCTCGGCCCGGAGCACACCCTGCTCGTCCGCGGCGAGATCGACGCCGACAACGCCGGCAGGTTCGCCGCCGCCTTGCGGGTCGCGGCAGCGCACGGCGTGCACACGGTCGACCTCGCCGAGACGGTCGTGCTGACCTCCGCCGGCGTCCGGGCCTTCGACGGCGCGCTCGACATCGTGCGCCGCCACGGCGATCGGCTGCGGCTGGTCAACATCGCGCCGGCGGTCCACCAGTCGCTCACCGTGCTGCCGTTCGGCGACGAGCACTCGGTCGAGCTCGTGGCCGGCCCGGCACGGGCGAGGGTGCGGCCGGTCGAACCGGTGTTCGCGAGCCGGTTGGGGCACATCGCGCGGGAGCTGACCAAGCTGACCGCCGGGCTGTACGAGGCGAACAGCGTCGCGGACGTGCTCGAGCGGATCGCCTGGGCCACGCAGGAGCTCGTGGCCGGCGCCGACCTGGTCAGCTTCACGCTGCGCGGCAGCGACGGCGAGTTCCACACCCCGATTCGTACCGATCCGGTCGCCGTCGAGCTCGATCGGCTGCAGTACGCCCTCGACGAGGGCCCGTGCCTCGACGCCGCGCGCGCGTCCGGCCCCGCCGTGGCGGTGAGCGAGGATCTCGCGGTCGAGCGGGCGTGGCCGCGGTTCGGCCCGGCCGCGGCCGCGCACGGCATGCGCTCCGTCCTGGCCACGGCACTGCTGGCCGACGCCCGACCGTCGCATCTGGACGGTGCGCTCAACATCTACTCCCGGGAGCCGGGCGGCATCACGGTGGCCGACCGGGACACCGCGCTGATCCTCGCCAGCCACGCGTCGCTGGCGCTGGCGTCGAGCGAGGCGGTCACGCTCCAGGAGCTGCAGGCCGCGCAGCTGCGCAGGGCCATCGACAGCCGCGACGTGATCGGCCAGGCCAAAGGGATCCTGATGCAGCGCCGCGGGATCACCGCCGACGAGGCCTTCGACCTGTTGCGCGACCTGTCGCAGCGGCTCAACGTGAAGGTCACCGACCTCGCCCGGATACTCGCCAGCCGGCGCAACGAGCTCGACGTGCCGGACTCGGCCGGCCTGCCGGCCACCGAGGTCTGAGGCTCAGCGCCGGCCGGCCTCGCCCGCCGGCGGGGTCGTCGTCTGGTAGATCGCGTTCAGCCACACCGTCAGCAGCACGTCCACCACGTGCTCCTCGGCGACCGCCGGACCGTCCTGGGCGAACGTCGCGTGCAGCACCCGCTCGTTCATCGAGTTGAGGGCGACCGCGAGGTCTCGGGCGGCGAGCCCGGGCGGCGCCGCGCCCCGCCCGCGCTCGCACTCGATCGCCTCCGCCACGAGCAGCGTCCACGACTCCATCACCCGCGCCCACAGCTCGCGCACCTCGGCGTTGGTCGCCCGCGCCTCGGCGCACGCCAGTGCCACCGGCCGGTGCCCGCGAAACGTCTCGTGGAACGCGGCGATGCAGCCCCGCCAGTACTTCGCCGGGTCGCTCGCGAGGTCGTCGGGCACCCGGGCGAGCGCCGCGTCGGCCTCGGTCACCACCCGGTCCAGCAGGGCGAGCAGCACCGCGTCCTTGGACTGGAAGTAGAAGTAGAACGTCGGCCGCGAGATGCCGGCGCCGCGAGCCAGGTCGTCGGTGGAGATGTCGCGCAGCGACCGCTCGCCGAGCAGCCGCTCGGCGGTGGCGAGGATCGCGCCCTCCCGGTCGTCGCCGGTCGGCCGGGCGCCGGGCTGGACGACCCGGCGGCCGCGCACGGACCTGGCGGGGGTGGACATGCCGTCACGCTACCGCCCGGCAGGGCCATCGCTCAACACTCTGTTGACTCACTCGACAGGCTGTCGATACCGTGACCGGCATGGCTGAGGAGTCTGTCGAGCATGTCGATGTGCTGATCGTGGGTGCCGGTCTCTCCGGCATCGGCGCCGCCTGCCACCTGCGGCGCGAGTGCCCCGACCGGACGATCGCGCTCCTCGAGGCGCGCGACGCGATCGGCGGCACCTGGGACCTGTTCCGCTACCCCGGCGTGCGCTCCGACTCGGACATGTACACCCTCGGTTACTCGTTCCGGCCGTGGAGCCAGGCCAAGGCCATCGCCGACGGCCCGGCGATCCGCGAGTACGTCCGGGACACGGCCCGCGAGTTCGGCGTCGACGAGAAGGTCCGCTTCGGCCACCGGGTGACCGGCGCCGAGTGGTCCACACAGGACGGCCGGTGGACCGTGCGCGCGCGCCGCGGCGACACCGACGTCACGCTCACCTGTGAGTTCCTGTTCGTGTGCAGCGGCTACTACCGCTACGACCAGGGATACACGCCGGACCTGCCCGGCATCGAGAACTTCGCCGGCCCGGTCGTCCACCCGCAGCACTGGCCCACCGACCTCGACTACGCGGGCAAGCGCGTCGTGGTCATCGGCAGCGGCGCGACCGCGGTGACGCTCGTGCCCGCCATGGCGCAGACCGCCGAGCACGTGACCATGCTGCAGCGCTCGCCCAGCTACGTGCTCGCGGTGCCCGAGCTCGACCCGATCGCCGAGCGGCTCCGTGGCCGACTCCCGGACCGGTTCCTCTACCCGTTCCTGCGGTGGAAGAACGTGCTGATCGCCCAGCTCGTGTTCCAGCTCAGCCGCCGCCGGCCGAACCTGATGAAGTCGTTGCTGCGCAAGGGCGCGCGGAAGCTGCTGCCGGCCGGGTTCGACGTGGACACCCACTTCGGTCCGGAGTACGACCCGTGGGACCAGCGTATGTGCTTCGTGCCGGACGGCGACCTGTTCGATGCCGTCCGCGCCGGCGACGCGTCGATCGTCACCGACACCATCGACGGCTTCACCGCGGACGGCGTGCGGACCGCCTCGGGCGAGGAGCTGCCGGCCGACGTCCTGGTCACCGCGACCGGGCTGAACCTGCTGCCGGTCGGCGGCATGGCGCTGACCGTGGACGGTGCGCCGGTCGAGCTCGGTGACACCCTGGCGTACAAGGGGATGATGCTCTCCGGCGTGCCGAACTTCGCGCTCACGATCGGCTACACCAACGCCTCCTGGACGCTCAAGGCCGACCTGGTGGCCCGGTACGTGTGCCGGCTGCTCAACCACATGGCCGCCACGGGCTTTCGCAAGGCGACCCCGAAGCCGCCGCCCGGCACCGAGGCGACCGTGCCGCTCGTCGACCTCAAGTCCGGGTACGTCCTGCGCAGCATCGACAAGCTGCCCAAGCAGGGCCGGGCCGCACCGTGGCGGCTGTACCAGAACTACCCGCGGGACGTGCTGCTGATGCGCTACGGACCGGTGGACGACGACATGTCCTTCGACCGCGCACCGGCCCGGCCCGTCCTCAGTGGACAGCGCGGATGACCGGCGCGATCGAGCGGGTCCGGGTGCGCGACCGGGTCGTCCGCTACCGGTCCACCGGCGACCCCGCCGCCCCGCCGGTGGTGCTGCTGCACGGCATCGCCCGCAGCCTCGACGACTTCGCGGACCAGCACGACCTGCTCGACAGCGGCGAACCCGCCTTCCGCGTGCACAGCGTGGACCTCGCCGGGTTCGGAGAGTCCGACCCGATGCCCGGCGCGAGCACGCTGCCGGGCATCACGGACGCGGTCGCGGACTTCCTCGACGAGATCGGCGAGACCCGGCCGGCCCACCTGGTCGGCAACTCGCTCGGCGGCGCGGTGGCCATGCTCCTCGCACTCCGCTACCCGGACCGGGTGCGCAGCCTCGTCCTCGCGAACAGCGCCGGGTTCGGCCAGGAGGTGACGATCGCGCTGCGGATCCTGGCACTGCGCCCGCTGGGCCGGCTGCTGCTGCGTCCCTCGCTCGCCGGCTCGCGCCGGACGGAGCGGGCGATCTTCCGCGACGGGAGCTTCGCGACCGAGGCCCGGATCGAGCGCGCGCTGGAGCTGTCCCGCCGCCCGCACGGCGCCCAGGTGATGCTCGACCTGGCCGGGTCGCTCGCCACGGTCCGCGGCAC
>NZ_JBOHGA010000203.1:0-11257 GCF_050699915.1 Actinophytocola sp. | reverse complement strand
GGGCCGGCCGGCTCGCCGCGGGCTGGCTCTCCGTCAGCGCCACCGACCTCGACCGCATCGCCGAACAGGTCGCCGTCGTCCGCGAGGCGGCTGCCGGTGACCCGCGGATCGTTGTGCGCGGGGTCGTCCGACTGGGCCTGCGGCAGGGCCGGCTCTCCGGCTCCTACGAGGAGATCCGCGCGGACGCGGAGTGGCTCGCCGAGCAGGGCGTGACCGAGCTGTACTACGACCTCAACTGGGACGACCGGATCGGCAACCCCGACGTGTCGGAGGCCTCGGCCACCGAGCGGGCGGCCGAACTCATCGACGCCTTGGCACCGGGACGCGCATGAGGTCCTCGGCCACCACTATGTCGCCCCCGAACACCTCTGCGGCCTCGTCGTGGAAGGGGCGCGGGTCGGGGTAGCGGCCGGAGAAGTGGGTCAGCACGAGCCGGCGCACGCCGCTCTCCGCGGCCACGCGGGCGGCCTGCGCGGCGGTGAGGTGCCCGTAGTCGCGGGCCAAATCCGCGTCGCGGTCGAGGAAGGTGGACTCGATCACCAGCAGGTCGGCCCCCTCGGCGAGCGCGAACGCCCCGTCACAGAGCCGAGTGTCCATGACGAACGCGAACCGCTGGCCCAGCCGGGGCTCGCTGACCTCGTCGAGCAGGACCCGCCGGCCGCGGTGGTGGAGTACGCCCTCCCGTTGCAGGACGCCGACATCCGGCCCGGCGATGTCCAACCGGGACAGTTCGGCCGGCAGCATCCGGTGGCCGTCCGGCTCGACGAGCCGGTAGCCGAACGCGTCGATCCGGTGGTCGAGCCGGCGGGCCTCGATCGTGCCGAACGACCCGGTCGCGAGCGCCCCCTCCCGTTCGACGGGCTCCTCGCGCAGGTCGGCCACCTCGTGGAAGGGGGCGGCGTAGCGCATCCGGTGGAAGTACTCGGCCCCGCTCGCCGGGTAGTGCGCGACTACCTGCTGCGGCACGCGGTCCAGCGAGAGCCGCTGCACGAGCCCGGGCACGCCGAGGCAGTGGTCACCGTGGAAGTGGGTGAGGCAGACGCGGTCGACGTCGTGCGCGCTCACGCCGGCGTGCACCATCTGGCGCTGGACGCCCTCGCCGGGGTCGAAGAGCAGCCCGACCCCGTCCCAGCGCAACAGGTAGCCGTTGTGGTTGCGCTGCCGGGTGGGCGCCTGGCTCGCGGTCCCGAGAACTACCAGCTCACGCACTGACACCGTGCCAGCTTGACGCATCCAGGGAACGATGACTGGAATGGGCCCGGTGATCGCCACGTGATGGACTCCCCTCCCCCGGTCAGCGCCGACTCGGTGACGTTTCGGCTGCCGGACGGGGACGAGCCGACCCTGGATGGGGTGCGGCTGCTGCCTGCGCTCTCGCTGCCGGACCTGCCGGACGACGGGCTCGAGTTCGGCCACGACGGCGACGACTGGCGACTCACGCTCCCCCGCCCGCCGGTGCTGCGGATGGAGTACAAGATCCAGCTGCGCCACGCGGACGCCATGGAGGAGATCTGCGACCCCGCCAACCCGCTGCGCGCACCGGGCGCGTTCGGCGACAAGTCCGTCCTCGAGTTTCCCGGCTACACCGCGCCGAAGTGGCTCGACGCGAAGCGGGTGGACGGCGAGCTCGTCGACCTCACGGTTCCGGCGCCGCTGCTCGACCACGCCGTCGAGGTCCGCGTCTGGACTCCGGAGGACCCGGCCGAGCCGCTCCCGCTGCTGGTCGCGCACGACGGGCCGGAGTACGACCGGCTGGCCGGGCTCACCGGGTTCGTCGCCGCGCTGATCGCCGACGGCCGGCTCCCCCGCTGCCGCGTCGCGCTGCTGGCCCCCGGCGCGCGGGACGACAACTACTCGGCCAACCCGCGGTACGCGGCGACGCTGCACCAGCGCGTGCTGCCCGCCCTGCGCGAGGCGGTCGCGGTGAGCGGGCCGGTCGCCGGCATGGGCGCGAGCCTCGGCGGGCTCGCGATGCTGCACGCGCAGCGCGCGCTGCCGGGCCTGTTCGGCGGGCTGTTCCTGCAGTCCGCGTCGTTCCTCACCCGCGAGCTCGACCCGCAGGAGGACGGCCGGTTCAGCCGGTTCGCGCAGGTCAACGCGTACGTCCAGCGGGTCCTCACCGAGGGCGCGCCGGCCGAGACCGTGCCGACGGCGCTCACCTGTGGGCTCGCCGAGGAGAACCTGGAGAACAACCGGCAGATGGCGGCGGCACTGGCGCGGCAGGGTTACGCCGCGCGGTTGGTCGAGGTGCCGGACGCGCACAACTACGTCGGCTGGCGCGACAGTTTCGACCCCGCGCTCGCCGAGCTGCTCCGCGACCTGTGGGAGGTCTGATGCGCCGCGAACAGCACGAGATCGGCGGCGGCACGCTGATCGCGTACGGGCACTACGGCAAGCCGTTCCTCGTGTTCCCGTCCGAGCAGGGCCGGGCGTGGGACTTCGAGAGCAACGGCATGATCGACGCGGTCCGCCCGCTGCTCGACGACGGCCGGGCGAAGCTGTACTGCGTGGACTCGTTCGACGCGGCCTCGTGGTCGAACGAGTCGCTGCCGCTGGAGCAGCGCGCGCGGCAGCACGGCGTCTACGAGTCGTGGATCATGAACGACATCGTGCCGGCCATCCACGCCGACTGCGGCGGGCCGCAGGACATCGGCACGCTCGGCTGCTCGCTCGGCGCGTTCCACGCCGTCCTGTTCGGACTTCGCCGGGCCGACCTGTTCCCGTTCGCCTTCGGCATGTCCGGCAACTACGACGCCGCCTCGTGGAACGGCTGGGGCGACCGCGGCGAGGCGGCGTACTTCGCCAACCCGGTCGACTTCGTGCCCAACCTGCACGGCGACCACCTGAACTGGCTGCGCGACCGGCTGTCGATCCTGCTGGTCGTGGGCCAGGGCCAGTGGGAGGACACGACCGGGTCGCTGCCGTCCACCCAGCACTTCGCACACCTGTTGCACGAGAAGGGTTTGCGCTGCGAGCTGGACATGTGGGGCCACGACGTCCCGCACGACTGGCCGTCCTGGCGCGCGCAGCTCGGCCACCACCTGCCCCGGTTCTGTTAGGAGACCCCGCATGCCCGACCGCACCGAACACCTGCTGGGACTGTTGCTGGGAACCGAGGAGGACTGGCCCCGAGCGTTCGAGGAGTTGGTCCAGCGGCTCGGCCCGGTTCGCGACGGCGCCGGCCGGGAGCACACGCTGCACACCGAGCGGATCACCATCGAGCCGTTCGACCTGCGCGCCACCCCGCGGTACGACCTGGTGATCGACCGGCTCGCGTACTGGTACTACGTGCCGCGCGAGTGGCTGAAGAAGGTCGCGCTCATGGACGGCGTGTACCTGCTGAACAGCCCGTTCACCTTCCAGTCGATGGAGAAGCACGCGGCGTACTGCGCGATGATCCGGCTGGGGCTGAAGGTGCCGGACACGTGGCTGGTGCCGTACAAGAACGCGGTGGACAACGCCCGGTGGGCCTACACCGCGGCGAAGTACAACCGCCCGTTCGACCTGGACGAGATCGCCTCGCGGATCGGTTATCCGATGTACATGAAGCCCTACGACGGTGGGGCGTGGCGGGGCGTGTCCCGCATCCGCGACGAGCGGACGCTGCACCAGGCCTACGACCAGTCGGGCGAGATGCTCATGCACCTGCAGGCGTCGGTGGAGGGCTACGACGTGTTCGCCCGGTCGCTGACCATCGGGCCGGACAGCATGGTGATGAAGTTCCAGCCGGACAAGCCGATGCACGACCGGTACGCGGTGGACCACGCCTTCCTGTCGCCGGCGACCGGCGACGAGGTGCTGACGATCTCGCGGCTGATCAACGCGTTCTTCCGCTGGGAGTTCAACTCGTGCGAGTCGCTGGTGGTCGGCGGTTCGGTGCACCCGATCGACTACGCGAACGCGTGCCCCGACATCTCGATCACGTCGCTGCACTACTACTTCCCGTGGGCGATCTCCACGCTGTTGAAGTGGTCGGTGTTCTGCGCGGTGTCCGGTAGGCGCCCGCGGCTTGACCTGGACACGGCGAACTACTTCGAGGTAGCCGACTCGTCGCGCTCCTACTCCGAGAAGCTGACCGAGTACCGCCGTCTGGCCGACGACTACTTCGAGACGTCGCGGTACCAGGAGTTCTGCGCCACCTCACTGTCCCGTGTGGACGATTTGGTGCGCGACTGGGTCACCTCGTCCTCGTTCGACGCGCTGCTCGTGGACACCGTGCGCGCGACCTACCCGGCCGCAGAGCAGGACCGGTTCGTGGCGCACTTCCGCGGCTTGATCGCCTTGTGGGTCGCCGACAACACCTGACTTGTGGGGGCCAGTGGGGCGTTCGCCGCAGGCGTCTGGGGGTCGGGGCCGGCGGCGGATTTTACGGGCTCCGACTCACGCCTCAAGAGGTCGCGTCTGTTCCGGCGCTGGTCCTGTGTCGTTGGCGACCTCTTGACCCGCGAGCCTCCGTCGCCCTGAGGGCAGGGCATTTGCGGGCAGGGGCTGGCGCCCCTGCCCTCCAGTGGCCCGCCGCCGGCCCCGACCCCTTCGACCTCGAGCTAGCGCGGAGCGGCACCTTTGATCTTGAGCTAGCGCCGGACGGCCCGCTCTGGCTTGTGCGGTGCGAGCGAGGGCTCAGTGGATGTCGTCCAGCTTCGGGTTGTCCTTGGTCTCCCGAAGGGTGGAGCAGCCGTCGGTGGGGAGGTCGGTCGGTGCCGGCGGGGCCAGGCCGTCGAAGATCGCCAGCAGCAGGTTCTGCGGGCAGCGCAGCGTGCCGTCCGTCTTGATCTGGAAGTGCAGGTGCGGGCCCGTGGAGTTGCCGGTGTTGCCGGTCGCGCCGAGGAGCTGCCCGGCCTGGACCGGGCCGGACTGGATCGCGTGGCTGTCGAAGTGGCAGTACGTGTACAGCGCGCCGTCGTCGGCCGTCAGCTCTACTCCGTTGCCGCAGCCGCTGTCGGTGAACACCACCGCCTGCCCGGAGCTCACCGCGTAGGCCTCGGTGCCCGTGGGGACCGGCAGGTCGATCGCGGGGTAGTCGTGGTGGGGATCGTCGTACTCGTCGCGGGGCAGCGCGTCCCCCGGCAGCGGCAGGGCGTAGGCGGCCCGCACCCCGGAGTCGTCGGTCGCTGCTGCGGCGACGGGCACGGTGACGGCCGCCAACGCGACGACGATGCCGGTAACGATCTTGCCGCGGGCCACCATGACAACAACTCCTCACCGGCTACACGTGAATGTGGTGAGGAATTATCGTCCCGATCTTCCTAGTTCCGGACAACCCGTCGATAGTCGTTAAGCCTCCGCCGTGGCCCCGCTTCGCGTCGCCGAGCTCTGGTAGTCGGTGTACTGGTACGGGTTGTCCAGCACCTTCGACTCCGGGATGTCCGGGTTCATGCCCTTGCGCCACTCCTCTTCGCCCAACGTGTCGCGCAGGAAGGACACCGTCTCGTCGACCTCGCGGCGCGCGGCGGCCAGGTCGATGCCCACCAGGCGACCGTCGTGCTTCACGACCCGGCCGTTCACCAGCACCGTGTGCACGTCGCCGCGCTGGGCCTGGAAAGCCACGTGGCCATAGACGTTCAGCACCGGGAACGACACCGGCGAGTGCTCGTTCTTGAGCAGCACCACGTCCGCCTTCTTGCCGACCTCCAACGAACCGATGTCCGACCGGCCGAGGGCGGCCGCGCCGCCGCGGGTCGCCCAGGCCACCACGTGTTCCGCGCGCAGGCTCGAGTGCGTCACCGTGTTGCCCTTCGCGTGCGCCTCGAGGTGCTCGCGCGAACGGTCCGCGCCCAAGGTCGACCGCATCGCCGAGAAGAGGTCGCCGCTCCACCACACGCTCGTGTCCATCGACAGCGACACCGGGATGCCGTGCGCCCGGATCGTCCACGTGGGCGGGTAGCCCTGCCCGGCGCTCTGCTCGCTCTCCGTCGCCACCGAGATCGAGCCGCCCGTCGCGGCGATGCGGTGGTAGGAGTCCGCGGACAGCGACGCGGAGTGCACGTAGATGGTCTCCGGCGTCATGAAGCCGTTGTCGTGCATGAGCTGGATGCCGTCGTCGCTCGTCGCGCCCCACACGCCCGCGTGCGTGGTGACCGCGACGCCGAGCTCCCGCGCCACCTCGAACGCCGGCTTCTCCGGGAACGCCGGGTCGCCGGTCACGTCGAACGCCAGCTGGAAGCCCAGCATGTCGTCGCCGGTGATGCGCCGGGCGACGAAGTCGCGGAACTCGGGCGCCGCGCTCCACACCGCGGGCGGCTGCTGGATGTTGCCGTACGCCAGCACGAACCGGCCCGGCACCGACCGCAGCGCGTCCACCGCCGCCTCCGCGTGGTCGACCGTCTGCAGGCCGTGCGACCAGTCCACGCACGTCGTCACCCCGGCGTCCAGCGCCTCGATCGCCGCGAGCGTGTTGCCCGCGTGGATGTCCTGCGGGCGGAAGACCTTGCCGTGCTCCAGGTAGTACCAGACGAAGTACTGGGTCAGCGTCCAGTCCGCGCCGTACCCGCGCATCGCGGTCTGCCACATGTGCCGGTGGGTGTCGATCATCCCCGGCATGACGATGCCGTCGGTCGCGTCGACGACCACGGCTCCCTCGGGCGCCACGAGGTCGCGGCCCACCTCGGCGATCCGGTCGTCGAGCACGAGCACGTCGGTGCCGGTAAGCACGGTGCGCGCGTCGTCCATCGGCAGCACCGTGCCGCCGCGCAGGAGAACGGGCCGTCCGGGCTGGAAGTCGTTCATCGGTGAACTCCTGACCGTCTAGCGGACTCACGTCCGGATCGCGACGAGAGTTACTCTGATCCCGGACCGGGGCGAAGTCAATGCCCGTGACAGACAGGAGCCGCCATGCCGCGCGAAGGCGCCGGACCGGACTTCATCGAGGCGCTCGCGCGCGGGTTGGACGTGATCACCGCCTTCGAGCCCAGCCGGCCCGAGATGACGCTCGCCGAGGTCGCGACCGCCACCGGACTCGCCCGCCCGACCGCGCGCCGGATCCTGCTGACGCTCACCGAGCTGGGCTTCGTCCGCCCCGCGGGCTCGGGCTACGCGCTCACGCCGCGGGTGCTCGACCTCGGCGTGGCGTACGTGCGCTCGCAGGGCCTGTGGGACATCGCCCGGCCGCACATGGCGGAGCTGTCGGCGGCCACCAACGAGTCCTGCTCGATCGCCCAGCTCGACGGGTCCGACATCGTCTACGTCGCCCGGGTGGCGGTGCCCAAGATCGTCGGGCTCGCGGTCCAGATCGGCACCAGGTTCCCGGCATTGCAGACATCGCTGGGCAAGGTCCTGCTCGCGCCGCTGTGCCCCGAGGAGGTCGACGAGGTCCTCGCCGAGCCCAGCCGCTCTGGCCTGACCGCGCGCTGGCAGCCCGGCCGCGCCGAGCGGGACGCCGAGCTGCGCGAGGTCCGGGCCCGCGGCTGGGCGCTCACCGACGAGCAGCTCGCGCTCGGCATCCGGTCGGTGGCCGCGCCGCTGCGGGACGGTGGCGGCCGGGTGATCGGCGCGCTCAACGTGAACACGCACGCCGCGGAGACCTCGGTCGACCACCTGCTCGACCACCACCTGCCGCTGCTGCTGCGGGCGGCCGGCGAGATCAGCGCGGACTTCGCCCGCCTGGCGGCCGTGCCGCACGTGACCCGGACCGAGGCATCGTGACGGCGTCTTGACGCTCGCGCCGCCCGTGCCAGAATGACGGACAGTTGTCCGTGATACGGACGATTACCCGAATGGAGGCTCATGGCTGGCCCGCTGGACGGCATCCTGGTCGCCGACTTCTCCCGGATCCTCGCCGGCCCCTACGCCACGATGCTGCTGGCCGACATGGGCGCGGAGGTCGTCAAGGTCGAGGGACCGCGCGGCGACGACACCCGGACCTGGACGCCGCCGGAACGGGAGGGTGTGTCGACCTACTACCTGGGCATCAACCGGGGCAAGCGCGCGATCGTGCTGGACCTGCGCGAGGAGGCCGACGCGGGGCTGGGCCGGGAGCTGGCCCGGCGCGCGGACGTGCTGATCGAGAACTTCAAGCCGGGCGGGCTGGACCGCTACGGGCTGGACTTCGACTCGGTGCGAGCCGCCAACCCGGGCGTGGTGTACGCGTCGATCACCGGGTTCGGCACCGGCGCGGGCCGGCACGTGCCCGGCTACGACCTGATGGTGCAGGCGATGTCCGGTCTGATGAGCCTCACCGGCGACGCGGACGGGCCGCCCTACCGGGCCGGCATCTCGGTGTTCGACGTGATGGCCGGCAACCACGCGGTGATCGGCATCCTCGCCGCGCTGCGCCACCGGGACGCGACCGGGCAGGGCCAGCGGGTGGAGGTCAACCTGCTGTCCTCGGCGCTGACCGGGCTGGTCAACCACAGCTCCGCGTACGCCGCCGGGAACACCGTGCCCTACCGGATGGGCAACGCGCACCCGAGCGTGTTCCCGTACGAACCGTTGCCCACCAAGGACAACGACCTGATCGTCGCGGCTGCCAACGACGGGCAGTTCCGCAAGCTCTGCGAGGTGCTCGGCATCCCGGAGGTCGCCGACGACGCGCGGTTCGCGCGCAACGCGGACCGCACGGAGAACCGCGAACAGCTGCGGCCGCTGCTCACCGAGCAGCTGGTGAGGCGCGGTGCGGTCGAGTGGTTCGACCTGCTCGTCGAGGCCGGTGTCCCAAGTGGACCGATCAACACGATCGACGGGGGTTTCGCGATGGCGGAACGGTTCGAGCTGGACCCGATCGTCGAGGTCGGTGAGGGCGAGCGGGCCGTGCCGACCACCCGGCATCCGATCCGGTTCTCCGAGACGCCGGTCGGCTACGCGCTGCCGCCGCCGGAGCTCGACGAGCACGGCGCGGAGCTGCGCAAGTGGTTGGGGCAGAGTCGTTTGGGGGATGGCGATGCCTGAGTACCCGACCGCGCTCGGCGCCTCCTCCCCCGACAAGATCACGTTGCTGGGCCACGACCTGGCACAGGACGTGATGGGCACGGTCTCCTTCGGCGAGCTGGCGTTCTGGCTCGCCTCGCAGCGCCGGCCCACGAAGGGCGAGACGCGGGTGTTCGAGGCCGTGCTGGCGGCGCTGGCCGACCACGGGTTCACCCCGACCGCGATCGTCACGCGGCTGACGTACCTGTCGGCACCGGACTCCGTGCAGGGCGCGCTCGCCGCCGGGCTCCTCGGCGGCGGGTCGCGCTTCCTCGGCGTCACCGAGGACTGCGGCCGGTTCCTGCACGACGTGCTCCGCGGGGTGCAGCTGCCGCTCGACGAACAGGGCTGGGACGCGCTGGCGCTGGAGACCGTCGCGGCGCAGCGCGGGGCGCGGCGGCTCGTTCCGGGGCTGGGCCACCACGTGCACAAGGACGGCGACCCGCGCACGCCGCGGCTGTTCCAGATCGCCCGCGAGGAGGACCTGTTCGGGCCGCACCTGTCGCTGTTCGAGGCGATCGGCCGGGTGCACCCGCGGATACTCGGGAAGACGTTGCCGCTCAACGGGGCCGGGGTGTGCGGTGCCGCGCTCGCCGACCTCGGGCTGCCGCTGGAGCTGTTGCGCGGCTTCGCCCTGCTCGCCCGCACGGCCGGCCTGATCGGGCAGCTGGCCGAGGAGCTGCACAACCCGGTGGCGAACGACATCTTCCTGTCCGTGGACCTGAACAACACGTCCGTTCCGCCGGATCCCCACCTGGACACAGGAGGTTCGCATGGCTGAGCTGGTCGCGGTGATCGCGTCGACTCACCACCCGTTCTACTACCGGGCCAGCACGTCCACCGGGGAGGACCGGCCGCCGTTCGCCGACGAGTGGGTGCGCAAGGTGGAGGCGTTCCGGGAGACGTTGACTCGGGCCTGGCCCGACGTGCTCGTGATGGTCGGCTCGGACCACTTCCATCAGCTGTGGCTGGACAACATGCCGCAGTTCCTCGTCGGCAAGGCGCCGTTCTACGACGCCAACTGGTACAACGAGGAGCGCGAGTTCGGCCTGCCGCGGATGACCATGCGGGGCAACGAGGACCTGTCGTCCTACCTGCTGCGCGAGGGCCTGGACGCGGGCTTCGACCTGGCGTTCTCGAACGAGCTGCGGATCGACCACTCGATCACGTGCCCGATCATCACGCTGCGGCCGCAGAACGACCTACCGATCGTGCCCATCTACACCAACATCTTCGCCCCGCCGCTGCCCCGGCCGCGCCGGTTCGTCCAACTGGGCCAGACGATCCGCGAGCTGGTCGAGTCCTGGCCGTCGGACCAGCGGGTCGCGGTGATCGGCACCGGGCACCTGTCGCTGGAGCTCGGTGGGCCGCGCCAGTTCGGGCCGCACGGGCCGGACCCGGAGTTCGACCGCAAGGCCGTGGAGTGGATCTCGACCGGCGACCTCGAGGGCTGCTGCGGCGAGGTGACGCTCGACAGCCTGCACCTGCCGGGCAACGCCACGCACGGGTTCATGGACTTCATGCTGATGATGGGAGTGGCGGGCGAGGGCCGAAAGGCCGACTACGTCGACACCTACGACCTGTTCCACACCATGGAGGCCTACTTCACCTGGTACCCGAACGGGGGCACGTCATGAGTACGTACCTGCTCAACAAGTTCCTGTTCACCGTCGACCGCGACCCGGAGCTGGTGGAGCGGTATCGGGAGGATCCACAAGGGACGGTCGACTGGTGGGAGGCGAAGCGGGCAAACCTGATCCTCAACTGCCACGGGGCCGAGTCGTCGACGTGGCTGTGCTTCGACGACACCGAGCGGACCGCACTGTCCACTCACGACTACCCGAAGCTGTTCGAGCTGGGCGCGCACCCGTTCCTGACGCTGACGCTGTTCATCGCGATGTTCGAGCGCGACCACGAGGGCCTGGGCTTCCAGCTGGAGTACGCCCGGCGGCTCGCGCACAACTCGCTGCCCTACCCGGACATCTCGACGTGACGAGCGACCTGGTGCGCGCCGCAGTCATCACCGAGCCGGGCCGCCCACCCGAGTCAACCGAGCGTCCGGCACCGACGGCGGGCGCGGGCGAGGTGCTGGTCGAGGTGCGGGCCGCGCCGATCACCCCGCTCGACCTGTTGTGCGCGAGCGGCACGTCGTACTTCGGCCGGCCGGCGACGCCGTACGTGCCGGGCGTGCAGGGCATCGGCGAGGTGGCCGGGCGGACCGTGTGGTTCCCGACCTCGGCCGGCATAGCGCCCGGCGACGGGAGCATGGCCGCGGTCGCGGCGGTGCCGGCCGGCTCGCTCGTGGACCTGCCGGCCGGCGCGGACCCGGTGGCCGTGGCCGCGCTCGGGCTCTCCG
>NZ_JBOHGA010000202.1:0-11305 GCF_050699915.1 Actinophytocola sp. | reverse complement strand
CGACGTCCGCCACTGGGTCAACGAATGGAACACCGACCCGAAGCCGTTCGTCTGGACCAAGACCGCCGACCAGATCCTCGACACCCTCGCCGCATACTGCAGCCGAATCAACGACTCACGACACTAGGGCAGGAACGCATCCGGCCCCCACAGCATGAGCCGCCATACACCGACGTCGGGCTCGATGGCGAGATCGCTGCTGTCCGCCTGCTGATGCATCCAGCGCAACTCCACCTGACGGTCGGTGCCGTTGACACGCAACGTCGCCTTGTGCGCGCGTGCTCGTAGACGGGTTCGTCGACCCGCGCCTTTGAACTTTCTTGGTGAAGGATTGATGAGCGGCCGCCAGGCCCTTGTGATGACCGACCACGCTGTCCCAGGCGGCCGGCTCGGCCTCGTCCCGTGCGTGCAAACCGCGACGGTTGGCTGGATCGAGGTCCGCCACCTTGTCCACGTTGACGTTGTTGCAGAAGATCCATTGCCGATCACCGAGGCGGTCGTAGAACCTGTCCACGGTGGCCGCGAACGACCTGATCTGGTTCTCCCATGTTGAACCTGGCGACAAGGCGTCGCAAGCGAATAGTCCAGCGGGCTGCGGCTTAGAGCTTCCAGCGGGTTGGGGTCTTCGGCTGGTAGCCGCAGGTCGAACCGGTGGAGATCGAGGCTCTCAGGTGGGTTGCCAGCTCTGGGTGGCGGTCGTCGAGTTTTCTCAGTGTGTCGCGGATTCTGGCGGTCACCGTCTTGCGGGCGCGTTCTGCCTCGTCGCCCAGGCGGCGGGTTCTGGTGCCCAGGCCGGCTGCCGCGCGGAGCTCTGACAGCAGTGCCTCGCGTTCCTCGTCCAGGCGGGCGGCCTTCGTGTCGTTGCCGAGCAGCGCGGCGTTGTCTATCTGCTCGTCCAGGTCCGTCAGGCGGCGTTGGTAGGCGGCTCGGGCCTCGGCGTCGAGGACCTCGTCGCCGGACAGAGTCGCCGCCGCGACCACCTCCTCGCCGCCGGTGGGGTTCAGCAGGCGCGTCGCGGGGATCTCCGTGCCGGGGGCGGACAACAAGAAATGGATGTCTCGCAGGCCCTTCGCGTCCGGGACGTGCACCGTGCGGCCGGCCATCGACAGGGTCCACGTCTCGCCCGTCAGGTGGAACTCGTTGCCCGGTAAGGACTGCGTTCGCGCCACGCCCGGGTTGCTGATGCCCAGCGCGGCCGCCTCCGTCTCGGCCTCCTTGCGAAGTCTGGCAGCCTCCGGTTCGGGTGACGCCTCCGCCAAGCCCAGCTTCGCCTCCACCACCCACGGCCACGCGCCCAGCGACTCCGCCGAGCGGATCGCCTCCTGGAACCGGGCCGCCGCATCGTCCACACGGGACTCCGCCAGGTCGACCAGGCCCGCCCAGTACGCGACCGGGCCGCCGATGTCACACCCGTACAAACCCACCAGCCAACCGCCGGACAGCGGCGTTAGCACCTCTCGCGCCCGCTCACACGCCTGCGCCGACCGCGTCAGGAACGCGACGTAAGCCTGCAGCCGCACGAGCAGCGCCGCGAACGGGCCCGGCACCGGACCCACCTCGGCGAGGCACCGCACCGCCGTGTCGACATCGCCCCGCTTCGCCGCCGCGATCCCGTCCAGCAGCTCCGGATGCGGGTACTTAGCCGCCGCCGCCTCCGGCAGCACCTCGGCCACCTCGTCGAGCCGGCCCTGCAGCATCAGCAGCGACCAGCGCAGCTGATGACCCATGTAGGAGAAGAACAGGTACTCCTCCTCCGGCAGGCTGTCGAACGCCTCCCCCAACAGCTCCGCCGACTCCGCGAACCGACCGTGCAGCGAGGCGACGATGCTCCGGTCGATCAGCGCGCCGGCGAGCAGCGACGGGACCTGATACCGCTTGGCCAACGCGACGAACTGGGCGACGCGGTCGACGAAACGCGGGTCGCCCAGCTCGATGGCCGCCACCCAACCCAACGATGTCGCGTACATCTCCATCTCGGCGTCACCGGTGCGCCGGGCGATCGTCACCAGCTCGTCGGTGAGCACCTGCCGCTCCGCCGCGTTGCCCGGCTCCCACAACGTGTCGTGCTTGGTCCACAGGCTGAAGCCCAGCGCATCGTCGTCGTTGTCGGTCCGGGCGTGCGAGATCAGGTGCAGGATCACCTCGTGCGCGAGCCGGTCCAGCGGCCGGTCCTCGACCGAGCCGAGCAGCCGCGCGTGCGTCGCCCGCATGACCTCCTCGCGCAGCGAGCCGCGAATGCTGGTGTACCCCCACAGCGTCAACGCCACCCGGCTCAGCGGTCCCGTCGCCTCCAGCCCGAGCGCGACGTCCGCGGCCTCCCGGAACGCCACCATCGCCTCCTCGGACTGGCGCCGGTGGTAGAGCTGCACGCCGATGTCCAGGCTGATCCGCGACCGCCGCGGGTCGTCGGCCGCCACCAGCTCGAGCGCGCGGCGCAGGTGTCCGATCATCTCCTCGGTGGCGATCCGGCGGCGCGCGTCCTCCGCCGCCGCGGTCAGCAGGTCCACGGTCACGCCCGGCTCCAGCTCGGCGCCGGCCAGATAAGCGTGCCGGGCCCGGTCGGCCGGGAAGATCCGCTCGGCCAGCGGCTGCGACCGGTCCAGCGCGCGGACCACCGCCGCGTGCCGCCGCCGGACCTCGGTCTCGTCGAGCGACTCGTACAGCGTCTCGCGCACGAGGTCGTGGGCGAACGCGAACCGCCCGTCGCCACGGGCGGACACCAGCCGCGCGGCCGCGGCCTCGGACAGCAGCCGGTCGACCACCGCCGCCGGGGTCGCGCCGGTGGCGGCCAGCACCTGGCGGTGGAACTCCCGACCGAGCACGGCCGCGTCCACGAGCAGGGCCGACACCGCGGGCGGCAGCAGCGACAGCCGCCGGCGCACCGCGTCCCGCACGCCCGGCGCCACGGCGGTCAGGGCGTTTCCGCTGTGCCAGAGGCGGGCGGTCTGCTCGACGAAGAACGGGTTGCCGCCGGTGCGCCGGTGCACGTCCACGGCCAGGCCGTCGTCCGGCTCGACGCCCGTGGTCCGGGCCATCAGCGCACCGACCTCCGCGAGGCCGAGCCCGGTGAGCGTGATCGTCGTGGCCCGGGCCAGCAGCGGCAGCATCAGCGGCGCCAGCGGGTGCTCGGTGGCCTCCACCTCCACGTCCCGGTACGTGCCCACCAGCAGCAGTCGCTCGAACCACGTGTGCTGTGCGACGAACTCCAGCAGCCGCACCGACTCCGGGTCCGCCCAGTGCAGGTCGTCCAGCACGACCACGACCGGCTGTCGCTGCGCCGCGGCCACCAGCGCGCTGGTCACCGCGTCGTAGACCTGGAACCCGGCGGCCGGCGAGCTCGTCCGGCCCTCCCCCAGCAGGAACTCGAGGCCCTCGGCCCACTCCTCGTCGCCGGCCTGGCGGCGCAGCGCCCGCATGACCTGCACCCACGGCCAGTAGCCGGGGGCGGCCGCGGAGTCCCAGCACGAGCCGGACAGCACCAGCGCGCCGGCCCGCCGCGCGGTCTCCATCGCGTCGGTGACCAGCGTCGTCTTGCCGATCCCGGCCTCGCCGGTGACCAGCACGAGCCCGCCGTGGCTCGTGGCGGCGCGGTCGATCTCGGCGCGCAGGACCCCGCTGGGGTGGTCCCGTCCGATGAGCTCCGCCGTGGTCATGTCCGGTTCGCCGTCTCTGAGAGGTTTCCTCGATCCGCGATCGATACTAGGCAAGCCCACCGACAGTCCCAGCCGAAACGTGCCGGGCGCTACTCGGTTTCGTGCATCTGCTCGGAGAAGACGAACACGCGGATGGCGTTGCCGGTGTCCGGATGCACCTGGGCGAGGTACGCGGTGGCCTGCTGGCCCACGACGCCCTCGACCGCCTCCAGGAAGTCCGCGCGGGTGGCCTCGTGCAGCGCCTCGTGGTGGCGGATCACCGCCTCGCGGTGGCCGCGCTCGCGGAGCACCGCGTCGGCGACGGTCAGGCTGTCGATCGAGAGCACGACGAGGCTCACCGGATCGTCGTCGCTGACCGAGACCTGGACGTTTCGCGGACCGCGGCCGTAGAAGGTCCGTTCGAGGCTGGTGATCTTTTCGGCGACGGCGTTGCGCTGCGCCTTCGTTATTCGCATGGCGCCATTCCCTTCGCCGGCCACCCGGGCCCGTTGTGTCCCGGCTCCCCCGCCCGATACTCTCGTGGACGAGCGCTAACCATAGCGGCTGATCGGGCCGTGCCGCAGTGCGCCCGGCGATCGTGGGCGGGTCGTGCGGCGGAGCGGCTCGAGCGAGATACACCTCGTCGTGGCCTTGCGCGAAGGTCGAGAAACTGCGACCGGCGTGCGGGGACATCGCGGGTGTCAAGCGAAAGGGCTTGTCTCGTGGAAATACCATGCCAATCCGCCGTGCATTCGATTCCGGCGAATTCGCAAGATTACTATTCACCCACCGAGCTGCGGGCAATCGTCAACGATTTCTCGCGATTTCCCGACCGCTGGGCGAGCTCCGTCCGGTTCGACCTGACCGAGCGGTGCTACACCCGGCTGCGGCTCGACGCGGCCGTCGAGGTGTGGCTGATCTGTTGGGACATCGGGCAGGACACGCTGCTGCACGACCACGGCGGCAGCGTCGGCGCGTTCACCATGGCGCGCGGCTCGCTGCTGGAGGACTTCGGTGCGGTGCACCGGACCGGGTTACGCACCCGCCGGCACACGGCCGGTGACTCGGTCGGCTTCGGCGCGGACTACCTGCACAACCTGGTGAACGTGGGTACCGAGCCGACGGTGTCCATCCACGCCTACTCTCCCCCGCTGCGTGCGATGAACTTCTACTGCTGGCTGCCCAGTGGTATGCACCATCTTCGGGAGATCCTCTGCGACACACCGGAGCCGCAGGTCGGCGCGTTGGAGGCCCAGGCGGCCGCCCTGCGCGAGGCGGCGTCATGACCGACGTCGTCACCACGCTCGTCGCGCACGCGCGCGAGCGGATCACCCGCTACACACCCGCCCAGACCGCCGAGGCGATGCGCCGCGGCGCGATCCTCGTCGACCTGCGGCCCACCGAGTACCGGTGGCGGTTCGGGGAGGTGCCGGGCGCGATCGCGGTGTCCCGGCACGTGCTGGAGTGGCGGCTGGACGTCACCAGCGAGCACCGCCTCAAGGAGCTGCGCCCGGGTGACCGCGACCAGGAGGTCGTCCTCATGTGCAACGAGGGCTACACCTCCAGCCTCGCCGCCCACCAGGTGATGTCGCAGCTCGGGCTGACCAGGGTGGCCGACGTCGACGGCGGGTTCGCCGCCTGGCACGCGACCGGACTGCCCACGGTGTCGCGGCTGACCAGATAGCGTCCGACTGCGCCGCCGTCACCGCCGCGGCCGCCGAGCTGGACCGGGTCGACGTGACCGACGCGGCGTCGGCGACCTGTGCGCGCCACCCCGGGCATGGTCGAGCGCGGCTGGCGAGCCTGATCCCGATGGGTCGGCTGGGCCGGGCCGAGGAGTCGCGGAGCTGGTCGCCTGGCTCGGTTCGGATCGTTGCAGCTTCTCCACCGGCGCGGTCTACGAACTCAGTGGAGGCGGGGCCACGTCCTAGACAGGCGCACCTGGCGGCCAGGGATCCGCCAGGTGCGCCCTAGGCGCTCACCCGGGTGGGAACCAGCAAAGCGCCAGGCGTGCGGTCGTCGGGCAGCTCGAGCATCGCGCCGAGCACCTCGTGTGCCGGACCGGTCTCCCGCCAGAACACCTTGCGCGGGGCGAGCACGTCCTGGTTGGGCGGAATGCGGGTGGCTTCGGCGTCGTCCTCGCCGTGCAGCTGCACCACGTCGACGACGTTGTGGTGGGCCCGCACGCCGACCACCGCTACGACGTCGCCGTTCTCGTCTCTGGGGTCGATGAACCGGAAGCCGCGCGCCACCAGGGCACGGAGCTGGGCATCGGTGCTGGTCGCGGCTGACAACGACGACGCGGCACTGGGAGCCATCAACCCTCCCGTTTCCGGACGTCGGCCAGGAAGGCCACCAGCTCCTCGCGGGCGTACACGAGCACCGGGCCGCCCGGGTTGCGGGAGTTCCGCACGGCCACGACCTCACGCTCGGGCCAGGCGAACTCAACGCAGTTACCGACCGCGCCGCTGCGACTGCTCTTACGCCAAACCGCGTCCGGCAGCTGTCCGGCCGGCACACCGTTCCTGATCTCGCGGGCCATCGTCCCCACCCTTCCCGACTACCGACAGTGGGTGCACCTGCACGTGCAGCTGCATACTAAGAAGATAACACGTGCGGTTGCAGCGGTAAATGCACGTGCAGATGGGCTTTGCGTGTACAGCCGGGTCAAGAACCACTACCTGCGGTGTCCGCGCAGGTCGCGGCACGTTTGGCCGGTTGGATACCGACCGTCATCACCCGATCGGGTGTAGTCAGATCTCCTGGCGCAGCTTGGAAATGAGCTGTCTGCTGCGGTCCGGCGTCTCCGCGTCGACCGCCAACCGGTCGAGCACACGGCCGTAGACCTCGATCTCGTGCGGCCGGTCGAGGTACAGCGCGCCGCTGAGGTGCTCGATGTAGACCACGTCCGGGAGTGTCGGCTCGGCGAAGCGCAGCATGCTGAACGGCCCCTCGGCCGAGTAGCCGCTCATCGAGTAGGGCACGACCTGCAGCGTGATGTTGGGCTGCTTGGTGACCTCGAGCAGGTGGTCCAGCTGCTTGCGCAACGCGGCGGCGCCGCCGATGGGCCGGCGCAGCACGGACTCGTCGACGACCGCCCACAGCCGCGGCGCGCCCTGCCGGAAGAGCACCTTCTGCCGCTGCAGGCGCAGCTGGACGCGGCGCTCGCTCTGGTCGTCGAGGTGGGCGGGCTGGCCGTGGCTGACGACCGCGCGGACGTAGTCCTCGGTCTGCAACAGGCCCGGCATGAACAGCAGCTCGTAGTTCTGGATGAGGGAGGCGGACTCCTCCAGGCCGACGAAGTTGGAGAACCAGTCCGGCATGAGGTCGGTGAACCGGTGCCACCAGCCGCGCTCGTTGGACCGGTGCACCAGGTCGATGTAGAAGGCGCGCTCGTTCTCGTCCTCTACGCCGTACATCGTGAGCAGGTCGACGACGTCGCGCTCCTTGAAGCCGACCCGACCGAGCTCCATCCGGCTGATCTTCGAGTCCGAGCCGCGGATCGCGTAGCCGGCGTCGGCGCGGGAGATGTCCGCGGCCTCACGCAGGCGGCGCAGCTGGGCGCCGAGCACGATCCGGCGGGCAGTCGGCGCACCACTGACGTCGTTCGTACCGGGCGTGGCGGCTTCCTCCGTGCCACGGCGAGGGTCGTCCACGACCATCGCTGCCTCCCGTACTCGAGCCGTGTCACCGTCGGACAACTCAGAGTACGCGCTCCCGACACGGTCGGGGAGTGGCACCACCGGCGAATCGCCGGACGCGCGATCGCCGGACACCGCCGCGCCGGCGCCGGCGCGGCGGTATCCCTTCGACCTACGCGGTGACCAGTGAAAGCCCGTACACCGCCAGGATCTCGTTGACCGGCTGGAACCAGGTCTCCCCGCCGCCGGCGCAGTTGCCCCAGCCGCCGGAGGTGACGCCCTGAGCCTGGTCACCGGTGATGTACGAGCCGCCCGAGTCGCCGGGCTCGGCGCACACGCTCGTCTTCGTCATCTGGTGCACCGCGCCCTGCGCGTAGTTGACCGTCTCGTTCTTCGCCAGCACCGTGCCGCAGTGCCAGTGCGTCGTCGAACCCGACCGGCAGATCGACGAGCCCACCGGCGCCTCGCCCGAGCCGCGCACCAGCTGGTCGGGCACCGTGCCCCAGCCGAGCACGACCGGTACTGTCCACCAGCCGCCGCCGATCCGGACGAACGAGTAGTCGTTCTCCGGGAACGACGAGCCGGCGAACGTGCCCATCCACGAGCCGTCCCAGCCGTTGACCGTGCTGCCGACGCCACCGCAGTGCCCGGCGCTGACGAAGCCGCCGTGCACCGAGAAGCCGATCGAGCAGCGCACGTTGCCGTTGATGTAGTAGGGATCGCCGCCGACCGTGCCCGCGGCGAACGGGCGCGGCAGCTGGTCGGTCTCCTCGACCCGCACCGGGCCTGCCTCGCGCGCGACGTCGAGGAACTCGGCGACGTCCGCGCTGACGTCCGCGCCCCGGCGGACCGTCACGACCACGCTGCCCGAGCGGGGATCCACGTGCCAGCCGGCCACGTCCGCCGGCGCCCGGACCTTGTCCAGCTTCGCCTTGGTGGCGTCCAACTCCGCCTGGGTGTGCTCGACCGCGGCCACCTCGGCGCCGGTCGCCCGCACCGCGTCCGCGGTGTTGTTCGTACCGTCCTTCGCACTGTCCAAAGTGGCCAGTCCGACGACGAGCGCGCCGCGCTCCGCGTCGAACCAGGAACCGCCGTACGCGGTACCGGCCGCCGCCCGGGCCGCCGGCTCGACCTCGATCGCCGCAGACTCCTGGCGCACGCGGGTGAGCGCCTGCGCCTCGGTCAGCCCGAGGTCGCGCTGCATCGCGGCGACGACGCCGCCCGACGCGACCCCGTCCGACGCGACGGGGTTCGCCGCGGCCGCGGACGGACCCGCGATGGCCTGGCTCAGTGCCACGAGCGCACACGCGCCCACCGACACAAGCGTTCTTGCTCGCTTCATGGTGCTCTCGTTTCTCAGCAGGGGTGAGAGGTGAGAGCGCTCTCATGCACACCGTGGCCGGTCGGACGCGCCGCGTCAAGGTCTAGACCAAATTTCGTCACGTCCCGACCGCGAGCGAAGTCGTTGCCGTACCTGGCATCGGCGCGACGCGGTACCTTGGTGTCCTCCGAAGGCAGGCGGGAGACCGGGTGACCGACACGACCCAGGGGGCGATCCAACCGGCCGACCCACTGGTCGGCCGTGCCGTGCGGCTGTTCGAGTTCCTCGGCCGCACCCAGCAGCTGCGCAACCTCCCACCCCGCACCGTGGAGGGTTATCGCTCGGTGCTGTGGCTCGACGAGCTGCCCGAGCACCCGGCGGTCACCATCGCGCACCGCGGCGAGCCGGGGCCCGAGGACCCGATCATGACGATCGACCGGGTGGCCCGTGCCGATCCGCCGGTGCCCGAGTTCGGCATGGACCGGCTCGACGACCCCGACCAGCTCCTCGCGCCGCCCGAGGACCCGGAGCTGCGCGCGCGGTACGACGAGTGGCTGCCGGCCTGGCAGGAGTGGGCCGAGCTCGAGCGCCGCGACCGGACCGTGCGGGCCTGGTACGGCCAGCTGTTCGCCACCTACGTCGCGGCCACCGGCAACCCCGAGGAGCTGGAGCTCGTCGTGGGCGTCGGCTGCCTCGCGTGGCGCCCGCCCGGCCACTCGGAGGTCCGCCGGCACCTGGTCACGGCGCCGGTGACGATCACCCTCGACGACGACACCGGCCAGCTCGCCGTGCGCCGGGTGGAGTCGGTGGACGCCGCGGACGTCGAGCTGGACATGCTCGACCCCGGCCTGATCCCGAACCCGCGGCACGTCAACGACATCCGCGCGCAGGCCCGCGAGCTCGCCGGCCACCCGCTGGACCGGGCGGAGACCGGCGCGCTCGTCCGCCGCGTGGTGCACATGCTCGACGCCGCCGGCGAGTACCGCGACGCCGAGTCGGTCCCGGTCCCGGCCGCGCACGCGGTGGCGGCGTTCGCGCCCGCGGTCATCCTCCGCCGGCGCTCGCAGCAGGGCCTGGTGGAGATCTTCTCGACGATCGTCGACCAGCTGACCGAGTCCGGCGAGGTGCCCGACGGCCTGCGCCCGCTCGTCGACCCGGACCACCGGCCCCTGCCGCGCACCGAGGCCCCCGCCGACGGGGCGCTCGTCCGCGTGGACGACGACGAGTTCCTCCCGCTGCCGGTCAACGACACCCAGCTGCGGATCGTCCGGCAGGTCGACACCCAGGCGCAGACGCTCGTGCAGGGCCCGCCGGGCACCGGTAAGACGCACACCGCGGCCGCGCTGCTGTCGCACCTGTTGGCGCAGGGCAAGCGGGTCCTCGTCACCGCGCACACCGACCGGGCGCTGCGCGAGGTTCGGGACAAGCTGCCCGCCGCGATCAAGCCGCTGTCGGTCGCCGTGGTCGGCACGTCGCGGGAGGACATGTCCGACCTCAAGGTGGCCGTCGCGCGGATCGCGGCGGCGGCCACCGAGCACGACGAGGCGACGGCGAAGCGTTCCATCGAGGGCTGCCTCGACGACATCGAGCGGCTCCGCGGGCGCCGCGAGGACCTGCACGCCCAGCTCGTCGAGGCCCGCGAGGACGAGGTGCGCGAGCACTCCCACGCCGGCTACCAGGGCACGCTCGCCGCCATCGCCCGGGCGCTGGAGACGCAGCGGCCGCGGTTCGGCTGGCTCGCCGAGCACGCCGACGTCCGGCCCGACGAGCCGCCGCCGCTGACCGGCCCGGAGATCGTCGAATGGCGCGGCCTGCTGGTCGACGAGGCGCTCAGCTCCGACGAGCTCGAGGCGGGCGGTCGGCTGGTGGACCCGACCACGGTGCCGCCGCCCCCGGGCTTCGCGGACCTGGTCTCCGCCGAGCTCGCCGCGGCCGCCGACGACGAGCAGCACGACACCGAGAAGGCCCACCTGGCCTTCGATGCCGTGCGCCGGATCGACGCGGGCGCGCGCGACCAGCTGCGCCGACGGCTGCGGGAGCTGGCCGACGAGGCGGACGACCTGGCGCGGCGCCGGGAGACGTGGATGAACGACGCGCTCGCCGACATCCGGTCCGGGCGCGGGCGGGCCTGGCACGGCCGGGCCCAGCAGATCGGCACCCTGGTGGCGCAGGCGAACCAGCTCGCGGCAAATCTTGGTCCACTCACGACGGTCCAAGTGGACGGTAACGCGCCACTGCTGGTGCCCGCCGCGCAGCTGCTGCATGCACATCTGGCCGGCAGTGCACTGAAGACCGGAGCGGACGGCATGCCGAAGGTCGGTGCGCTGACCCCGCGGCCGGTAAAGCAGGCTCAGGCGTTGTTCGCGCAGGTGCGGGTGGACGGACTGCCGCCGACCAACGCGAGCCAGGTGGCGGCTTTCCTGCTGTGGGCCGAGCTGGGCAAGGTCATCGCCGCGCTGGACCGGACGTGGCCGGCCGGCGTCGCGGTCGTCGACGGATCGGTGCACGAGCGGGTCCAGTGGCACAGCACGGAGTTGGACCAGCTGCTCAGGGTGCTGCGGCTGTCGGAGGCGCTGGAGAAGGAGCAGCGGGCGCTAGCCGACGCCGGCCTGCCGCGTCCTGACTGGACGGACCTGGACGCGGTCCGGGCGTACGCGCGGCTCGTGGACGTCGCCGCCGCGGCGGACGCGCACGCGGCGGCGACCGTGCCG
>NZ_JBOHGA010000201.1:0-11312 GCF_050699915.1 Actinophytocola sp. | reverse complement strand
GCTGCCCGCCTACCGCGCGCTCGCCGCCCGCACCGCCAGCCGCGCCGCGCACGCCGGGCTGCTGCGTCCCGACCTCGCCCCCGACGTCACCGCCGCGATCGAGCGCGGGCCCGGTGAGGAGCAGCCATGAGCGAGCTTGCGAGCGAATCAATGTCACAGGGCGACCGCGAGCGGCTCGACCGAGCCTGCGAGGGGGAGTCGTGAGCGTCCCCAGGTTCACGCCCGGCCAGCTGAACATCCACAGTGGACTGGACGATGTCGTCAAGATCAGCCGGGCGCTGCGCGGGTCGGGCCGCCGGCTCGCGCTCGTGCCGACCATGGGCGCGCTGCACGACGGCCACCGCCAGCTCATGCGCACCGCCCGCCGGCTGCCCAACGTCGTGCTGACCACGTCGATCTTCGTCAACCCGCTGCAGTTCGGGCCGAACGAGGACTTCGACCGCTACCCGCGCCCGCTCGAGGCCGACCTCGACATCTGCCGGCACGAGCGCGTCGAGCTCGTGTTCAACCCCGAGCGCGAGGCGATGTTTCCGCCCGAGGCGTGCACGACCGTCCACCCCGGACCGCTCGGCGACGAGCTCGAGGGCGCCTCGCGGCCGGGCCACTTCGCCGGCGTACTCACCGTCGTCGCCAAGCTGTTCAACATCGTCCGCCCCGACTTCGCCCTGTTCGGCGAGAAGGACTACCAGCAGCTCGTGCTGGTCCGGCGGATGGTGCGCGACCTCGACCTAGCGGTCAAGGTCATCGGCGTGCCGATCGTCCGCGACTCCGACGGCCTCGCGCGCTCGTCGCGCAACGCGTACCTCGACCCCGAGCAGCGGGCCGCGGCCGTGACGTTGTCCGCCGCGCTGACCGTCGGCAGCCGGATCAGCGCCGAGGGCGCGGACGCGGTGCTCGACGCCGCGCGCGGAGTGCTCGACAAGGAGTCCGGTGTGGACCTCGACTACCTCGAGCTGCGCGGCCGCGACCTGGGTCCGGTGCCCGCGAGCGGCGAGGCGCGGCTGCTGGTGGCCGCCCGGGTCGGCGGCACCCGCCTGATCGACAACGTCTCCGTGTTCCTCGGCGACCCGCGGCCGGAGGGCTGAGCCCGGTGCTGCTCGCAATCGACGTCGGCAACACCAACATCGCGCTGGGCCTGTACCAGGACGACGAGCTGGTACACGACTGGCGGATGCGCACCGACGCGCGGATGACCGCCGACGAGCTCGCGCTCACGATGCGCGGGCTGCTCGGCGAGCACGCCGACCGGATCACCGGGGTGTCGGCGCTGTCGACGGTGCCGGCGGTGCTGCGCGAGCTGCGGGTGATGCTGGGGCGGTACTACGGGGATGTGCCGCGGGTGATCGTCGAGCCGGGCGTGCGCACCGGTGTGCCGCTACTCGTGGACAACCCCAAGGAGGTCGGCGCGGACCGGGTGATCAACACGCTCGCCGCGCACTACCTGCACGAGACCGCGTGCGTGGTGGTCGACTTCGGCACGTCGACGAACATCGACGTGATCTCCGCGAAGGGCGAGTTCCTCGGCGGGGTGTTCGCGCCGGGCATCGAGATCTCGGTCGACGCGCTCGCCGCGCGCGCCGCCGCGCTGCGCAAGGTGGAGCTGGTCCGTCCGCGGTCGGTGATCGGGAAGAACACGGTGGAGTGCCTGCAGTCGGGCATCATCTACGGCTTCACCGGCCAGGTGGACGGCCTGGTCCGGCGCATCGTCGACGAACTGGACCGAACGACCCACGCCGGCGAGGTGACGGTCATCGCCACCGGCGGCCTGGCCCCCCTGGTAGTGGACGAGTCCGCGACGATCGTCGACCACCGCCCGGACCTGACGCTGCTGGGCCTGCGCCTGGTCTTCGACCGCAACGCCCGCTGAGGCCGCGGCATCCGTGGTTTCTTGGCGTCAGGCCGCGTGCCTGTGCCACGATGCGTGAGCACGTGAACGCGGCCTGGGGAGGCCGCCATGATGGGGGAGCACGACTCATGACGAATCCCGACAACGACCCGGCGCAGGTCTATGCGCTCGACTCGCCACACATGGAAGAGGCGATCGCCAGGTAACTCACTCCGGTCATCGGGGAGCTGACGGCGCTCGGCCGGGAGTACTCCTCGGCTCACGCCGAGGTCACCGGCGCGAGCGCCAGCGAGACGCCGGGGTGGTTCGGCGGCGAGGGCAGCGGTGTCGTGCGTGCGGCCACCGGCTCGTTCCTCGACGAGGTGGCCCGCCAGGTCGAGCTGTTGGCCACAGACCAGGGCGAGCTTGCCGCATCCTTGACGGGCTACCGCGCGAAACTGCAGAAACACATGAAGTGGGCGCGGGACAACGACGAGAAGCATGCCGATGGGTTTCGGCAGATGCACCGCGAGCTCGACGCGCGGGGGTGGTAGCCGTGGCGCTGCCACCCGGCCGCGAGCCGATCCCCGTGCAAGGCATCACCGCCGACTCCAACCCGCGGCTGGCGGAGGTGTCCGGCGAGCTGGCCGCATGGATCGACTACCTGCTGCACCCCGAGTCGCACGACGGCCCCCGCGTTTACCGGCCGACGGCCGCACAAGGGGACGAGGCAGGCGCGGACGTCGAGCTCCCATGGTCCGATGTGACCTTCGAGGACGAGGGTCGCTTCGCGACGATCTCGGTCCTCGAGGACTACATGTATGACACCAGCGTGTTTTTCACGGCCGCGCAGTCGGTCAGCGGCGTCCGGTCCGACGTGATGGAAACCGCCTTCGACAAGCTCACCCAGGGCGTTCTCACCTGGGACAAGGACGGCAGAGCGCACGCACCGGCGGAGCAGGACGGCGACGATGCCGGGAAGGGTGAGAAGGAGCGGCCGCCCCCGGCCACCAAGTACGCGGAGCTGTTCTCGGTGCGCAGCGACTGGGCGCAGATGCGCAAGACGTGGACGGCTCCGGAGGACAACCTCGCGCAGCAGTACGAGAGCGACTTTCTCGACTTCCAGCTGTACACGGAGAACGCCACCTACGTCATGGCCGAGCACCTGGTGCGCTACCGGGCCATCATGCACAGGGCAGGCGAGGATATCCTCGCGCTGATGGAGACGCTGGTGAAGCTGTGCCCCAGGGCGTCCACGGCCCCCGGGGCCACGGACCCGGGCGGCACCTCGCTCGATGTGTTCTCCATCGTCGTCACCGGGCTGGTCGTCGCGGCGACCACGGTCCTCACCGCGGGAGCCGGTGGCGTCACCGCCGCCGTGGTGCTCGGCAGTGCGGCGGTCGAGATGGCCGGCGAGGCCGTGAAGACCGCGGAGGAGAAGAAGGCTCCGAAACAACGGCTGCTGCTGGAGGACAAGATGTACCTTCGCGACGTCGTCCCCCAGTACCTGGACGGTGTCAACAAGATCGAACGCGACGTCGCCGAGGCGGTTCTGGACCTCCGCGACAACCTGCGTCGCGAGCTGGACGGGTTGCGGCAGACTCGGCAGTACCCCGTCAACGGCGTGGGTCCGGAGACGGGTGCCGTTCCGCAGATCGACGACTACAAGCTGATCACCTGACGGCCGGTTTGTACGGCGCGGTCAGGCGCCGGCCTTGATCGTGGTCAGCACGGCCCGCGCGACGTTCGTCGCCGTCGCGCAAGCGTCCAGCCCCCTTGTGTCGCCCCAATACAGGACCCAGAGGTTGACGAACGACGAGTCGCTGATCCCCGCATCGAGGGTGCACAGGGCCGGGCTGAGAATGGCAGTCTTCTTGGCGTAGAACACCGCCGGGTACCCGGCGATCTCAGTGGGTTTCCATCGTGGCCGTTGCCCGTTTGCGTGCTCCTCGTACCGGTAGCTCAGCCCGTTGGGAATGTCCGGGTGGTAGTTCACGTCCACGGACAGGTCGGTCGCCGGGTCGAGGCCGAGGTACCCCGCAGTGCCAATCGGACTGATCGAATCCTCTTCCCTCTCCCTCGTGGCCGGTGCCCAGTCCGAGGCTCTTGGGCTGGGTCGCGGTCAGGCTGGTGCAGGGCTTGTCGGCGAACGCCTCGGCGTCGAGGGGGTCCCTGACGACTGGTGACCGGGCTCGGTCAGCTGACGGACTTGATCGTGGACAGGACAGCCTGCGCGGCCTTGGTCGCCGCCGCGCAGGTGTCCGGCAAACGGTTGTGGCTCACGTAGAGGACCCAGATGTTGACGAGCGACGAGTCGCTGATCCCGACGTCGAGCCGACATTCGTACGGGCTGGGCACGGGGTCCTTGTCGCTGTAGAACACCGCCGGGTAACCGTCGACCTCGGTGGGCCTCCACTGTGGCCATTCACCGTCCGCGTGCTCCTCGTAGAGGTAGCTCAGACCGGTCGAGATGTTGGGGTAGTAGTTCACGGACACGGAGAGAGCCCTCGCCGAGCCGACACCGAGGTGTTTGCAGCTCCAGTCGGAGGTGTCGAAGTCCTCGCCGCGTCCCTCGTGTCCGGCGCCCAGTCGAAGGCTCTTGAGCTGGGTCGCGGTCAGGCTGGTGCAGGGCTCGTCAGCGAACGCCTCGGCGTCGAGAGGGTCGGTCACCCGAGGTGCCCCATGTGTCGGGAGTGCCGGGTTGCTCGTCGTGGTCGTGGTGGCGGGCGACGAGCGCGTGGTCGAGGTCGGTGGCGGTTGGGTCTGGGTGTCCCCGTCGCAGGCGACGACGAATGTCAGCACCGCCACGGCGGTAGCGGCGAGCAGGGCCTTTCGCGCGGCCATTGGTTCCCCCATTGCTAGGCGCGTTGTGTCGAGCGTACCGAGGCGGGTCACTCGCCGTCGGGGAACCGCGCGAGCCTCACTGTGACCGGCGGCCCCGTACCACGGTCGTGACCAGGGGTACGTCGAACTCGCCGGTTGCCGTCTCCGGGCGGGACCGCAGGTAGTCGCGGATCCGGCCCAGCAACGTCGCCCGCTTCTCCTCGCTCACCACCAGCGTGTGCGACTGCGTGCCGAGTGTCGCGACGAGCGAGTCGGCCGTGCGGCGCTGCGTGTGCGCGAAGACCTCCTTTTCGCCCGCCTCGAACCACCTGTCGTCGAACGTCGGCCAGTCGTCGGCCCACGTCCGCGGCGCGCTCGAGCGCGCCACCTTCGCCAGCCCGGCGACCCAGTCGACGCTGTCGTCCTCCGCGTTCCACAGCGCCGCCAGCACCCCACCCGGCCGCAGCACCCGCGCGATCTCCGCGAGCGCCGCCTCCCGGTCGAACCAGTGGAACGCCTGCCCGACGAACACGGCGTCGACCGAGGACGGTGGCAGCGGGATCTCCTCCGCCGTCCCGGGTTGCGCCCGCACGGACGGGAACCGGTCCGACAGCTGCGCCCGCATCTCCTCGTCCGGCTCGACGGCGGTGACCGGCAACCCGAGCGCGAGCAGCCCACCGGTCAGCTTCCCCGTCCCCGCCGCCAGATCGAGCACCCTCGACACCTCGCCGGCCGCCGCCGCGAGCCCCCACCGGATGCCGGCCGCGGGGTAGTCCGGCCGGTGCTCGGCGTAGTCGGCCGCGGTCGCCCCGAACGAGCGCGCACGCCTGTTCTTCAGCTCCTCGACGTCCATGTCCACAACGTAGCCCGCAGATACCCCTTCGCCTGGCCACGGCCTGTCTCCGTACCCTGTTCCGCGTGACCGACGAATCGCCACAGACACCGGCCGACGACCTTCCGGAGCAGCTGCGCATCCGGCGGGAGAAGCGGGCGCGGCTGTTGGCCGAGGGCGTCGATCCCTACCCGGTCGAACTGCCGAGGACCCACACGCTCGCCGAGATCCGCGCCGCGCATTCCGATTTGCCGTCGGACACCGCGACCGGTGATGTGGTGGGCGTCACCGGCCGGGTCATGTTCATGCGCAATACCGGCAAGCTGTGTTTCGCGACGCTACTCGACGGCGACGGAACCGAACTGCAGGCGATGCTGAGTCTCGCGAAGGTCGGCGAAGAGGCCCTTACCGCTTGGAAGGGCGATGTCGACCTCGGCGATCACGTATTCGTCCACGGTGAGGTAATCACGTCGCGGCGCGGTGAGCTGTCCGTACTAGCCGACGAGTGGCGAATGGCGGCCAAGTCGCTGCGCCCGCTGCCGGTGGCCCACAAGCAGCTCGGCGAGGAAACGCGTATTCGACAGCGCTATGTCGACCTGATCCTGCGCCCGGAGGCCCGCGATAACGTCCGGACGCGTGCCGGTGTGACACGCGCATTGCGGGACGGTTTCCACCGCCGCGGATTCATCGAGGTCGAGACCCCGATGCTCCAGACGATGCACGGCGGTGCCACCGCGCGGCCGTTCGTCACACACTCGAACGCGATGGACATGGATCTGTACCTGCGCATCGCGCCGGAGCTGTTCCTCAAGCGGTGTGTGGTCGGCGGAATCGACAAGGTCTTCGAGATCAATCGAAACTTTCGTAACGAGGGGATGGACTCCTCGCATTCGCCCGAGTTCGCGATGCTCGAGTTCTACGAGGCCTACGGCACCTACGACACCATGGCCGTGCTCACCCGTGAGCTGATCCAGGAGGCCGCCGAGGCGGTGTTCGGCGGCCTGGAGATCACGCTCGCGGACGGCGAGCCGTACGACCTGTCCGGCGAGTGGACCACGCTCACCATGTACGGCTCGGTGTCCGAGGCGCTCGGCGAGGAGATCACCCCGCAGACCACCGTCGAGCTGCTGCGCAAGCACGCGGCGGCCGCCGGGCTGGAGGTGGACCCCAAGCTCGGGCACGGGAAGCTCGTCGAGGAGCTGTTCGAGCACCTCGTCGGCGACCATCTGCACGTGCCGACGTTCGTGCGCGACTTCCCGGTCGAGACCTCCCCGCTGACCCGCCAGCACCGCACCACCCCCGGGGTCGCGGAGAAGTGGGACCTCTACGTCCGCGGCTTCGAGCTGGCCACCGGCTACTCCGAGCTGGTCGACGCCGTCGTCGAGCGCGAGCGGCTCGTCGAGCAGTCGAGCCTGGCGGCCGGCGGCGACGACGAGGCCATGCGGCTTGACGAGGACTTTCTGCGCGCCCTCGAGTACGGAATGCCGCCCAGCGGCGGGGTCGGAATGGGGATCGACCGGTTGCTGATGGCGCTGACGGGTCTCGGCATACGGGAGACGATCCTGTTTCCACTCGTGCGTCCAGAATGAGCACGACGCGACACGCGCGCCACTAATCTCACCCAACGATTTGCGTTAACCTCCTTAGTGGGAGTATTTATATCGGTGCTGACGCACGCACGTTCGGCCTCGTGTTTCAAACCTAGGAGGGCGCAGATGGCGCAGAAGGTCATGGTTACCCTGGTCGACGACCTTGACGGTACCGAAGCCGAGGAGACCGTCGAGTTCGGTTTGGATGGCGCGTTCTACGAGATCGACCTCTCCGAGGACAATGCGGAGCGGTTGCGGGAGGCTCTCCACGATTACGTGGAGCACGCTCGCCGCCAGGCCGGTGCCCGTAGGCGTGCGGCCGGACGAACTGGACCGGGTCGTGCGCCGCGCACTGCCTCCGCGGATCGCGAACAGAACCAGGCAATTCGTGAGTGGGCCCGCAAGCAGGGCATGAACGTCTCCGATCGGGGTCGAATCCCCAAGGAGGTCACCGACGCCTACAACGCGCAGGCCTGACCATTCGGCAAAAGCGCCGGCTCGGCTCACCGCGGATTCGCGGTCGAGTGAGAACCGGCGTTTTCGCTGTCTGAAACGCCGATCCAGATCGCGGTGAGCACGGTCGCCGCCCCGCCGGCCGCCATCACCACGCCCACCGGCACGACCTCCGCGGTGAGACCGAACACCGTCGGGCCGACGCCCTGCAGGGTCATCAGGCCGGTGGACACGAGGCCGAACGCCTGCCCTCTGACCAACGTCGGGATCGCGTCGCGGAACGGTCGCTGCACGCCGATCATGTAGCCGTACCCGAACCCGGAGACCACGAGCAGCCCGCCGAGCGCGATCGCACCGAGGTCGAGGGCGAAGCCGAGCAGCGGCAGGCCCAGGACCGCGACGAAGACCGGCACCAGGCGCTCGCGGACGGCCGGCGCGAGCAGTCGCGCGACGACGACGTCGCCGAGCATCATCCCGACCGGGACGCACGCGAGCAGCAGGCCCGCCGACCCGGCCGGGAACCCGCGCAGCGCCGCGAAGGGGACCAGCAGGCTCGCCGCACCGGTGACGAACGCGGGCGGCAGCCACATCACGAGCAGCAGCCGACGCACCGTGCGATCGGCCAGCAGCTCCCGGTTCACCTGCCAGGTGCGGCCCAGCAGCGACCGCGCGTCCGTGCCGCCCGGTGCCGGCAGGTCGGCGAGCAGCAGCCGGGTGCCGAGCGCCGCGACGAGGTGGCAGCCGGCGGTGATCAGCAGCGCGTGCTCCGCCCCGACCGCCGCGATCGCGAGGCCGCCGGCGGCCAGGCCGACCAGCTGCGCGGCCGAGGCGGCGAGGTGGAACAGGCTCCGACCGAGGACGAACGCGTCGCCGGAGAGCGTGTCCGCGGTGAGCTTGCCGGCCGCGCCGTTGAACACCGGCCCGAGGCAGCCGATCGTGCCGACCAGCACCAGGCACGCCCACACCGGCAGCCCGGCGAGGGCGAGCACAGCCGCGCCGACCGCCTCGAGCAGATAGCCGCCGGAGAGCAACGGGCGCGGCCGGACGAGGTCGGGCAGCGCGCCGATCGCCAGGCCGCCGAGCACCTGCGGCAGGAACGAGATGCCGAACGTGAGCGCGCCAAGGAACGCCGAGCCCGTCCGGTCGAACACGAGCACCGACAGGGCGACCGTGCGCAGCGTGTCGGCGCCGATCGCGAGCGCGCGGCACCAGAACAGGACCCGGAACACCGGTTCGGCCAGCACCTGCCGGAAGGTCGCTCGCTCGGTCATGGCGCAAGCCTCGCCGGGCGCGTCGTCCTGGCACCAACGATTCGTTCCAGGGCGTAAGGTCCGAGACGTGCTGCGGATCATCGTCCACCGGGATGACGTCCTGAACAGCCGGTTCGCCATCTCGCCGCTGTTCGAGCTGGACAACATCCTGCGCCGGCTGTCCGGACTCAGCCCGGCCCGGCTGCCGGCGGAGTGGTCGGCGCGGCTGCGCCCGGTGTTCCGCCGACTGCGCGCGACGACCCGGCTCGACGCGGTGCTGGCGCTGCAGACGAGGCGGTACGGCGCGGCGTTCATCGCACCGCCGCCGGCGAGCCTGGCCCAGACGATCGAGGCGGACATCGCCGCCGTTCGCGCCACGCCCCTGGAGCTCGCCCGCGCGGAGATCGCGAAGTGCCTGGGTGATGCCCCGCCACCCGGCGACGAGGCGTTGGCGATCCTGCGAGACCCGGCCGTGGTCGAGATCGTGGCGGAGACGCTGGAGGTGGTCTGGCACGACCTGCTCGGCGCCGACTGGCCTGCGGTGCGAGCCGTGTGCGAGCGCGATGTGATTCATCGGGCGGGTTCGCTGACCCGGGGCGGGTGGACGGCCGCGCTCGCGGGCCTGCACCGCAGGGTGAGCTGGCGGGATGGCCGGATCGATGTCACCCATCGTGCGGACCAGGACATCGACCTGGGTGGGCGTGGGCTGCTGCTCGTGCCGTCGGTGTTCGTGTGGCCGCAGGTGGCGGTGTACACGGATCCGCCGTGGCCGCATGCGCTGATCTACCCGGCCCGCGGCACGGTGGCGCTGCTGGAGCCGGACGAGGCGCCTCCGCCGGCTGCGCTGGCGGCGTTGCTGGGCCGCTCCCGCGCGCGGCTGCTGTCGTCGCTCGCGTCGCCGGCGAGCACGACTCAGCTGGCGGCAAGCCTGCGCCTGGCCCCGGGCGCGGTCGGCGACCACTTGTCGGTGCTGCGCCGAGCCGGACTGGTCAACCGTGCCCGTGCGGGCCGCTCGGTCCTCTACCACCGCACCCCACTGGGCGACGCCCTGACCAGCACCCCCGAAGACTGAACCTCCCACCGCACGCAGGCCCGATCACTCGCACCAACAACCATGGCCCGCACCCAAGCTCCAACGACCCGCGCACGCGCGCGCGTGCAGAACTCACCTACCCAACGCCCCCACCCTCTCCGGGGGCACCCCTCATGCCAGTCTACCGAGGAACACCGACGAAAACGGCTGGTCAGCCGCGCCTGTGGACAACTCGGCCGGCTGTGGACGATCAGGCGGAGGAGTTACTTCGGCATGACGCGGGGGCAGGTCGAGCATGTGCCCTTGCCCTGCTCGAGCAGGTAGTGGAAGCAGCAGCTCTCCCGCCGCCGCGTCCAGCCGCCGTTCTGTCGGCGAATCGTCGAACCAGAGGTCAGCGGGCCGAGTCGCGACGGGAGCAGCAGCGCCGCATCGAGGACGCCCGAACCCTCGTCGCCGCCGTAGCGGCCGGCCAGCAGCATCGAGTCGTCCAGGGCGTCGGTTGCCGCGGCCCACAGGGTGTGGCGGCCGAACCGGACGGTCGGCGCGAAGGCCGCGACGAACCGTGCGGCGTGCGCGGTGAACCGGGCCCGCAGCACCGCGGCGAGCGCCTGCTCGTCCGGTACGACCGTGGCCTCACGCAGCGACGCGGCCGGGTCGTCGGGCAGGCAGACGAAACGGCTGTCTAGCACCGCGATCGACTCGGGGTGGGGCCGCGGTCGAGCCGTTTGGAACGCGAGATGCTCCGCACGCAGGGACGGCACCCGCCGCTCGTGGTGGAAGAGCAGGGCCGCCAGATAGCCGGGCACCCCGAGATACCACGTCATGATGTGGCCGGCGGTGGTCCGCTCCGGCGCCTCGCCGTACCGCTCGTCCAGCCACTCGGCCAGCGAAGCGCGCCAGGATGCGAAGCCGTCCGCGTCGGAGAGTAGCCGGCCACAGTTCACCCAGCCGGCCTCATCCTCGGGCAGGCCGACCCGCAGCGACGTCCTGACCTGCTGCGACGATGCGCGGGCTACCGACGCGGCGAGGTCCTCTCGCCGGGAATCGGTCACGAGCCGTAGGCTCGCAGTGGTCCGCATGAGCGATCTCCGGACGGCCGTTGATGGTGAGGTTTGGCTTACCTTAGCGGTCTCCGTACAACCCGCGCGCGTCGGAGTGACCACCCGGACAGGTGGTGTTCGCGCACAGCGGACAGCCGCATTCAGGCGGCATTCAGCGGAATCCTCACCGGTTCCCGCACGTTGTCGAGTAGGACGACGACTACGTCGTTGCCGGAGCGCTGCGGATCCCCCAAGTGGCACTGAGAGCAACAGGCTGGGCGACTACAGTGGTCTTCACGGTGCTGGACCCGCCGGCATGACAGACAAATTTCGGTGGGCAAGGGCCGCCGGCGCAGCAGTCAGGAGTGCAGATGTTTGAGAGGTTCACCGACCGCGCGAGGCGGGTGGTTGTGCTGGCCCAAGAAGAGGCCAGGATGCTCAACCACAACTACATCGGCACCGAGCAC
>NZ_JBOHGA010000200.1:0-11374 GCF_050699915.1 Actinophytocola sp. | reverse complement strand
GGTGCGCGCGTCGGCGCCGCGCAGCCGGGCGGACACGGCGCGCACGTGCCGCATCCGCGCGGCGGGCACGCACAGCACGACAGAGCCGGCCCGGTTCACCCGCCAGCCGAAGTCGACGTCCTCGCGCAGCAAGGGAATCTCGGGATCGAACCCGCCGAGCCGCTCCCACAGCTCCCGGCGGACGAGCATGCCGGCCGAGGGCATGGCGAGCACCTCGGTGCTCTGCTCGTAGCCGTGTCGCCGGTCCAGCCGGCTCCAGTCCAGTTCGGACGGTCCGATGCCGGTCTGCCGATGGCCGGACGCGTCGGCGGACAGGCCGGCCTCCACAACGAGGCGCGGGTCGTCCCAGTCGAGCGCGAGCGGACCCAGCACGCCGGCCGACGGCGAGGCGTCGGCCGCGGACAGCAGGGTCGCGAGACAGCCCGGCTCGGGCGCGCAGTCGTCGTGCAGCACCCAGATCCAGGTGCCGGGATCGCCCCAGCGCTCGACCGCGGTCGCCACCGCCTGGTGCACGGCGGCGGCGAACCCGGTACGGCGGTCGAGGGTGAGGACACCGTCCAGCAGGCCGTCCTCGACGGCCTCGGTCAGCAGCGCGGGCGTCTCGTCGAGCGAGCCGGTGTCGACGGCCAGCACGTGCCTCGGCCGCGGCGCGGACGTGCGCAGCGCGGCGAGGGCCGCCGGCAGCCAAGTCGCCCCGTCATGGCACACGAGTACGGCGAGCACCGGTGCCGTGCGCAGCGCCGGAGCGCTACCGCGAGAGCCGTACCGAGGCATGGCCACAACATGCCATGGCCGCCGCGCACCCGACGCCGCGCGCGCCCACACCTAGTTCGGATCGTGAGAAAGTTGCGACCAGGTCACACGACGCGCTTCTTGAGCTTGCGCCGCTCACGCTCCGACAGTCCGCCCCAGATCCCGAACCGTTCGTCGTGCGCCAGCGCGTACTCCAGGCACTCCGAGCGCACCTCACACCCCTGACAGATGCGCTTGGCCTCCCGGGTCGATCCACCCTTCTCGGGGAAGAACGCCTCCGGATCCGTTTGCGCGCAAAGGGCGCGCTCCTGCCACTCCTGCTCCTCCGCGTCGTCGAACAGATCGGCGAGCATGCCGAGCTCCTCGTTCGGCTGCTCCCCCCACCCCACGACACGGCTCCCATCGGTTAGTCCCGTTAGTCCCTGCATCTGCATGCCGGTCCGCCTCCTCGCCTTTCGCGCTCCCCGGGTTGGCGGACACCACTCGCCATCTGAACCGGCGAATGACATCGATGTGATTACACCCGTGTAGTCGCGGCGCGTCAAGCCGAGTACCCGGCCGGGTGATGCCCTATGGGACCAACCGAAACCGGTCCACCACGTGGCGGGACAACAGGAAAACTACCTACCCACCCGGGCGAGTGTTACGAGACTGGCAGACTCGGGGTGTGCAGCGATCAGCGGTCCGCCCCTCGCCCGTGTTCCTCGCCATACTCGCGGTCGCCGTCGCGGGCGGCATCGTCATCGCCTTCGGCGCCGACGATCCGTTCGACCCGTCCGATCCCGGCGGCATCGTCATCGCCGGCACGTTCTTCCTCGTGCTCGCGGGGTGGGGGGTGTCGCTGTGCCTGCACGAGTTCGGCCACGCGATCGTCGCGTACAAGGGCGGCGACCGGGAGGTGTACTTCAAGGGCTACCTGAACCTCGACCCGCGCAAGTACACCGATCCGGTGTTCAGCCTGGTGCTGCCGCTGCTCATCCTCGTGATCGGCGGGATCCCGCTGCCCGGCGGGGCGGTGTGGATCAACCACCACGCGCTGCGCAACAAGCGGGTCGAGTCGATGGTGTCGCTCGCCGGGCCCTTCTCCAACCTGGCGCTCGGCGGGCTGCTGATCTTCGCCGTGTCGCTGTTCCAGCCGGAGATGCCGGGCGGCTTCCTCACCACGGCGATGGAGCCGGCGGCGGCACTCGCCGCCGCGCTGTCGGTGCTCGCGATGTTCCAGATCATGGCGTTCGTGCTGAACATCCTGCCGGTCCCCGGGCTGGACGGCTGGGGCGCGATCGAGCCGTACCTCTCGCCGGAGGCGCAGCGGTTCGGCGCGAAGGCACGGCCGTGGGCGCCGCTGGTCCTGTTCGCCTGTCTGATCGCGCTGCCCGGGGTCAGCCAGGTCTTCTTCGACATCTCCGGTGCGGTGTACGGAGCGGTCGGCGGGAACGAGAACCTCGCGGCCGCCGGCTTCGACGCCTTCCTCTTCTGGCGCTGATCCCTTGGCGCTGTTCCCTCTGGCACTGACGTCTTCTGGCGGCTGACGAGACTGTCAGGGCCGCGTGCGAGGATCGCGGCGTGAAGGTTGTGGTCGTGGTCGGCGGGGTCGGCGGGGCGCGGTTCCTGCAAGGCGTGAAGCACGCGCTCGGGCTGCCGGAGGCGCCGGCGCACCAGGTCACCGCGCTGGTGAACACCGGCGACGACGTGTGGCTGCACGGCCTGCGGATCTGCCCGGACCTGGACACGTGCATGTACACCCTCGGCGACGGCATCGACGTCGAGCGGGGCTGGGGGCGCACCGGCGAGAGCTGGACGGTGCGCGACGAGCTCGCCGCGTACGACGCCGGTTCGGAGTGGTTCGGGCTGGGCGACAAGGACATCGCGACCCATCTGGTGCGCACCCGGATGCTGCGCGCCGGCTACCCGCTCTCGGCGGTGACCGAGGCGCTGTGCGCGCGCTGGCGGCCGGGCGTGACGCTGCTGCCGATGTCCGACGACCGGGTCGAGACCCACGTCGTCGTCGACGACCCGGACTCGGGACGGCGCGGGGCGATCCACTTCCAGGAGTGGTGGATCCGCCACCGCGCCGCGCTGCCGGCGCACTCGATCGTGCCGATCGGCGCCGAGGAGGCGACACCGGCGCCGGGCGTGCTCGACGCGATCGCCGCCGCGGACGTCGTGCTGCTGGCGCCGTCGAACCCCGTGGTGAGCGTCGGGACCGTGCTGGCGGTGCCCGGCCTGCGGACCGCGCTGGTGAAGGCGGAGGCGCCGATCGTGGGCGTCTCGCCGATCGTGAACGACCGGCCGGTGCGCGGGATGGCCGACGCCTGCCTGGCCGCGATCGGGGTCGAGACGACGGCCGAGGCGGTGGGCCGCCACTACGGCTCGCGGCGCGAGTCGGGCGAGGGGCTGCTGGACGGCTGGCTGGTGCACACCGGCGACCCGGCCGTGGTGCCGGACGTCGACGTGCGTGCCGTGCCGCTGCTTATGTCCGATGTGGACGCCACGGCGGAGATGGTGCGGGCGGCGTTCTCGCTGGCCGGGGTGTCCGTTGACTGACCACGCCGCATCCCGCCTGGAGATCGTCCCGGTCGAGGGGCTGCCGGAGTTCCGCCCTGGCGACGACCTGACCGGCGCGATCGCGGACGCGGCGCGTTGGTTGCGTTCCGGGGACGTCGTGGTTGTCACCAGCAAGGTTGTGTCCAAAGTAGAGGGACGGCTGGTGCGGGTGCCGGCCGACCCGGAGGAGCGCGACCGGATCCGCCGCCGGCTGGTGTTCGAGGAGTCGGTGCGGATCCTGGCCCGCCGCGAGCGGACGCTGATCACGGAGAACCACCTGGGGATCGTGCAGGCGGCCTCCGGGGTCGATGCGTCCAATGTGGCCGGTGACGAGCTGGCGCTGCTGCCGGCGGACCCGGACGCGTCGGCGCTGGCGCTGCGCAACGGGCTGGCCGACCGGCTCGGCGTCGAGGTCGCGGTGGTCGTCACGGACACGATGGGCCGGGCGTGGCGGGTCGGCCAGACGGACGTGGCGATCGGTTCGTCGGGCCTGCGCGTGCTGCACGGCTACCGCGGCGAGGTCGACGGGCAGGGCAACGAGCTCGCGGTCACCGAGATCGCGGTGGCGGACGAGGTCGCCGGGGCGGCGGACCTGGTGAAGGGCAAGCTGGGCGCGGTGCCGGTGGCGGTCGTGCGGGGCCTGCCGGTGGGCGACGCGACCTCGCGGGCGCGCGACCTGGTGCGGCCGGTGGACGAGGACCTGTTCCGGATGGGCACGGCGGAGGCGGTGGCGTTGGGCCGGCGCTCGTCGGCCCTGCTGGCGCCGGTGCGGTCGTTCGACGACACCCCGGTGGAGGTCTCCTCGCCGCGGTGGGCGGCGGGCGCGGCGCTGGCCTCCTTCCCGGACGTTCGCTTCGTGCACCTGGCGGACCAGGTGCGGCGCAAGCAGCTGCTGGACGAGCTCGCGGCCGACGACCTGCTGTACGCGGCCCCGGAGATCGTGCTGGCGTTCGCGGCCGGCGGCGACCACGCGGCCGGCGGCGCGGCGGTGCACGCGCTGCGGGTGGCGCTGGCGGCCGAGGGGCTGGGCTCCTGCGTGGTGCCGGTGGCGGACCGCGTCGGCCGGCTGCTCTCCCTGCCGGAGACGTGGTCCCCGCTGGGCGCGGTCGCCCTGGGCCACGCCGACCTCTCGGCGCTGCCGCACACCGACCCCGACGACAGGTTCCTGCAGCGATGACCCTCCATGCCGACGCGGTGTCCCTCCTCTCCGAGTGGCGCCCGACGATGCCCGGTCAGCGGTCGCTGCGCGAGGCGTTCCTGGGTTTCCTCGCGGCGCGGCCGGACGCGTGCACGCGGTCGTGCGAGCCGGGCCACCTGACCGCGTCGGCGCTGGTACTGTCCGCCGACGGCTCGCAGGTGTTGCTGACGTTGCACCCGAGGGTGGGCGCGTGGCTGCAGCTGGGCGGCCACTGCGAGCCGTCGGACTCCACGCTGGCCGGGGCGGCGCTGCGCGAGGCGACGGAGGAGTCGGGCATGCCGGGTCTGACGATCGACCCGACCCCGGTCCACGTCGACGTCCACCCGATCACCTGCTCGCTCGGCGTGCCGACCCGCCACTTCGACGTGCGCTTCCTGGTCCAAGCGCCGCCGGGCGCCGAACCGGTGCGCAGCGACGAGTCGCTGGACCTGCGGTGGTGGCCCGTGGACGCGCTCCCCGACCCGGACGGCGAGAGCGGCCTCGCGGAGATGCTCGCGGCGGCGGGCCTGGCTCACGCGCTCTGACGTTCCGCCCGCCGCCGGACGAGCTCCTCGACGGCGCTCGGCAGGGTCGTCTCGAAGTCGATCAGCTTCGCCCACGTCGGGGTCACGACGATCCGCACCATGCCGTCGTAGAGCGAGCGGATCTCGGCCTCCCACTCGATCCGCTGCTCGGGCGTCATCTGGTAGCTGCCGTTCATCTGGACGTACTCCTCCGGGATGCCGTCGACGACGTCCAGCTCGGCCAGCCCGCGGATGAGCAGGATCTTGGGCGGGTGCACCTCGGTGTCGATCGTCAGGGCCACGGCCGGGTTGTGGCGCAGCGACGGGAGCTTCGGGGCGTTCTTCGTCGTGCACATGACGATCTGCGTGCCGTTCCAGGTGAACGCGATCGGGACGTTGCGCGGCGTGCCGTCCTTGGCGACGTAGGCCAGCCTGGTCACGTCGCGGGCCAGGAGCTCCTGGCTGAACGGGCGGTTCAGGACCTCGGTGATCTCGTGCTGCTGCACGGTTCCTCCTCCGTGGCGCGGCCCTCGTGGCCGCTCGTGCCCCTGGGACGGAGCCGTCGCCACGTTCTCGACATCCGGCGCGACATCTTCCGCCGAAGTTGGTCGGCAGCGGCTGAGTCACATGTCCCGGTACTCGCGAGGCGCGAAGCGCGGGCCGAAGCGGGGTCGCGACACCCCGCCTGCCTCCAGCAGGCGCACGACCCGGTGCCGGTGCGGGGCGTAGGGCGCGAGCAGCTCGAGCATGCCCGCGTCGTCGATCTTGCGGCCCAGCAGGGCGTACCCGACGATGCTCGGGATGTGGAAGTCGCCCACGCTGATGGCGTCCGCGTCGCCCCAGGACCGTTGGGCCACCTCCGCCGCGGTCCAGAAGCCGATGCCCGGCACGGTTCGCAGCAGGTCGCGGCCCGGCTTGCCCCGCAGCGAAGCCGCCCGCTCCAACCGGTGCGCCGCGTGCGCAGCCGCGACCAGCGCCCGCCGCCGCGCGCCGTCCACGCCCGCCTTGTGCCACTCCCAGTCGGCGATCGACAGGATCGCCCGCGGCGTCGGCGGCACGCGCATCCCGTCCGGCGCCGGACCGGGCGCCGGCTCGCCGAACCGCCGGCACAGGTCCCGCCACGAGCGGCGCGCCTCGTAGCCGGTCACCTTCTGCTCGAGGATCGACGGCACCAGCAGGTCCCACACCCGCCCCGTCGACCCCAGCCGCAGTACCGGCATCCGCTTGCGCAGCTCGGCGACCAGCGGGTGGTGCGCGGTGAAGTCCGAGTCGTCGTCGAGCGCGCCGAGCAGCGCCGGCACGCCGTCCAGCAGCGGCCCCGCACCCGGCCCCCACGCCGACGCCCGCACCTCGCCGCCCGGCCGGCGCAGGGCGAGCGTCCCCGGCCCGTCCGGCGTGTTCGCGGCCAGCCACGTGACGCCGTCCTCGGTGCGCCGGAACGCGGGATCCGCGTGCCCACGCCGCAGCGGCGCGAGCACCCCGGCGACGTCCACGGGGAAGTCGGGCGCGAATGTGCGCTCCGAGGAGTGGACTCCGGTCACGGGACACGACCGTACCCGGATATCGTCAGCGGATGAGCTCGACCGACCTGCATGTCGTGGTGCCCGCCGGCGGCAGCGGAACGCGGCTGTGGCCGCTCTCCCGCGCCGCGAACCCCAAGTTCCTGCACGCGCTCACCGGCACCGACCGCTCGCTGCTGCAGGCGACGTTCGACCGGCTCGCGCCGCTGTCCACCGCCGAGCGCCTGCTGGTGGTCACCGGCACCGCGCACGCCACGTCGGTCATCCGCCAGCTGCCCGAGCTGCCCGAGCGCAACATCCTCGTCGAGCCGTTCGCCCGCGACTCGTGCGCCGCGATCGCGCTCGCCGCCGCCGTGATCGAGCAGCGCAGCCCCGGCGCGGTGATGGCGTCCTTCGCCGCGGACCACCTGATCACGAACACCCCCGCGTTCACGCAGACCGTCCGGCAGGCGGTCGAGGGCGCCGCGGCCGGGCGCCTGATGACGATCGGCATCACCCCCACCCGGCCGGAGACCGGCTACGGCTACCTGCGGCTCGGCGAGCCCGCCCAGCCCGGCACCGTGCAGAACGTGCTGGAGTTCAAGGAGAAGCCGACGGCCGAGGTGGCGGAGGAGTACGTCGCGGCCGGCTACCTGTGGAACGCCAGCATGTTCCTGTGGCGCACGGACGTGTTCCTCGCCGAGCTGGCCGCTCGCCGCCCGGACGTGCACGACCCGATCCGGACGATCGCGCGGGCGTGGGACGGCGACGACCAGGAGAGCGTGCTCGCCGAGGCGTGGCCGACGATCCCGAAGGTGGCCGTCGAATACGCGGTGATGGAGCCGGCGGCGACGGAGGGCAAGGTCGCCACCGTGCCGGGTGACTTCGGCTGGAACGACATCGGGGACTTCGAGACGCTCGGTGAGCTGCTCGGCCGGGATGTCGAAGGAGCGCGGGTCGTCGACGTCACGCCCGAGTCGCCGCCGGTCCTGGTCGTCGACGGCGACGGGGTCATCGCGGTGCCGACGTCGTCGCGGGTCATCGCGACGCTCGGGGTGACCGACCTGATCGTGGTCGACACGGCGGACGCGGTGCTGGTCTGCCGGCGGGACCGGGCGCAGGACATCAAGAAGCTGACCGAGCTACTGCGGGAGCGTGGGCACGCGGCACATGTGTGAGTTGATCGTTTTCCGTTCTCCGCTGACGCGGCGGGCGGAAAGGAATACGCTGGGACACGACATCCATACGGCGTGCAAGGAGTGGTCGACGCATGGACCCGCTTGACCGGGCTGACGCCGTGCTGGCGAGGGCTCGGGCGCGAGGCGCCTTCGTGGTGACGCCCGAGAGTGCCGTCTCACCGATGGACGCCGCGAACACGCTGCAGATTCCGCGCGTGGTCGTCAGCTCGAACGACGAGCAGGATCCGCACTCGACGGTGGTGGTCCCGCGCCCATCGGTGACGGGCGAGCCGCCGGAGGAGCGGATCCCGGCGATCGCCCAGGAGGCGCTGACTGACGTGGTCGGCGCGCCGCCCGGCATCCGTTCGCGGCAGCGCCGCATCGAGGACGCCCGGGCCCGCGCGGCGGCCCGCCAACAGCAACCGTTCGGGGATCCGGACCTCTCGCATGAGCCCGAGCCCATGCCGGCGGTTCCGAAGCACTCCAGGCACGCGACGTCCGTCGAGCCGCGCCCGGAGGACGTGAACGACCTGTTCCTGGCGACGGAGCAACCGCCCACGGACACCGGCAGCCTGTCCCAACGCCTGGACGGCTGAACGCGACGAGCGCGGCCTCCGGCCCCCGAAATCCAGCCTAGCGCCGAGGTCTGACGAAACCGTGGCGAGTGGCTGAGGGCTGTATCAGGACTTGCGGGTCTCCAGCTTCAGGCGCAGCGCCAGGCCGGCGCGCACCGCCCAGCGGACCGGTGCCCAGCGCCACCCGCGGTGGCGGTCGGCGATGTACCGGTACGCGCTGGCGTGGTGCGCGGCGAGCATGGCGTCCGAGGAGCGGGCCGTGGAGTGGCCCTGGATGTGCACGACCTCCGCCGACGGCACGTAGACGTTCTGCCAGCCGGCCCGGCCCAACCGCTCCCCGAGGTCCACGTCCTCGAAGTACATGAAGTACCGGGGATCGAAGCCGGACACGGAGTCGAAGGCGGTCCGGCGCACCAGCAGGCACGAGCCCGACAGCCACCCCGCCGGACGCTCGGCCACCGACGTGTCCGACTGCTTGTACGCACGCGTCCACGGATTTCCCCGCCACACCCGGCCGACGACCGCGTGCCCGATGCCCCGCCCGAGCGAGGGCACCAGCCGCGCCGACGGGTACACCGCGCCGGACGGCTCCTTGATCAACGGGCCGAAGGAACCGCCCCGGGGCCAACGGGCAGCCGCCTCGAGCAGCGTGTCCAGCGCACCGTCGCCCCATTCGAGGTCCGGGTTCGCGACCACGATCCAGCCGACGGAGGAGTCCAGCGCGGCCACCCCGCGGTTGGCCGCCGTGCCGTAGCCGAGGTTGCCGCCGGTCCGCAGCAGCGTCACGCCGTCCCGCTCGGCCGCCGCCCGCTCCGGCGCGCCGTCGGTGGAGCCGTTGTCCGCCAGGACGACCCGCACCGGGCGCGACGTGGCCTTCGCCATCGTGTCCAGGCACCGGTCGAGCGTCTCGCCCGGCGAGTAGGTCACGATGACAACGGCCAGCTCAGAGCCATATTCCGGAGACACGGGCACCTATTCTGCCCGTCAGCGCCCGTGCCGGTGTATCCGGTGCGCCCGCTCGTACGCGGCCCGGTGGCCCTCGGCGCTCGTCAGCCACGAGAACTCCTTCGCCCGCCGCTGGGCCGCCGCGGCCAGTCCCGCCCGCAGTCCGGTGTCGTCGAGCAGCTCGACCAGCGCCGCGGCGATGTCGCCCGCCCCGACCCCGCAGTAGGCCACCGCGTCGCCGCCGACCTCGGGCAGCGCCAGCCGGCGGGTGGTCAACACGCACGCCCCGCACGCCATCGCCTCCAACACGGGCAGGCCGAAGCCCTCGCCCAGCGACGGGTAGGCGACCAGCTCGGACCCGCCGAGGAACCCGGCGAGGTGCTCGAAGGGCAGGTAGCCGGCACGCAGGACCCGCAGCCGGTGCGGCACGGCGTCCAGCGCGCGCTCCACCTGGCGGTCCCACCCGGGCTGGCCGGCGAGCACGAGCGCCGGCGGATCCTCGCGGTCCCGGCACGCCGCCGCGAAACCGCGGATCAGCGCCGGCACGTTCTTGCGCGGCTCCAGCGCACCGAGGAACGCCACGTACCGCTCGCCCGGCCGCAGACCAACCAGCGACCGCGCCGCCGCGACCTCCTCGGCAGCCGGCAGGTGGAACCGCTCGCTGTCCACGCCGTGCTGAATGATCTCCAGCCGCCTCGGGTCGGCCTTCGCCACCCGGGCGAGCTCGGCGGCGGTCGCGACCGAGGGCACCACGCACAGCGACGCGCGGGCGAGCGCCGTGCGGGTCCACGCCCGGAAGAACCGCGCCTTGATCGAGTGGTGCAGCAGCGCGTCGGTGAAGAACGTCGCGTCGTGCAGCGTGACCACCGACGCGGCCGGGTTCGCGAGCGCGGTCGTGTAGTGCGGCGAGTGCAGCACGTCCACGCCGAGCCGGCGCACCAGCCGCGGCAGCGTCGTCTGCTCCCAGGTCAGCCGCGCGGTGCGGGTGGCGTTGGACTCCGAGGTCGGCACGATCCGCGAGCGCGGCGCGAGCCGGCCGTAGAGGCCCACATCGCGCGGCTGGCACACAACGGTGACCGGCGCGCCGTCGGAGTCCAGCGCGAACACGAGCGAGTCGACGTACCGCCCCACACCCCCGCGATCCGCCGGCACGGCGGTCGCGTCGATCAGCACGCGCGGTTCGGACACGTGTGCAGACTACGACTGTAAGCCGCAGGGCCTGGCACGACCGGGTGAAAAACTACCGCGCGCTCGCCATGTCGAAGAACCGCGTGTGCAGGCGCCACAGCTCGGCCGCGGCGTGCTCCCAGGTGAACGCCGCCGCGCGCAGCTTCCCCTGCGTCACCCGCCGCTGCGTGCCCGGACCGTCGTCGAGCACCGCGCGCAGCGTCGCGGCCAGCGTCTTCGCGTCGTCGCGGGGCACCGCCACGCCCGCGTCGCCGGCCACCTCGACCAGCGCCGGCACGTCGGTGTGCACCACCGGCGTGCCCACCGCGAGCGCCTCGAGCACCGGCAGCCCGAAACCCTCCGCCCGGCTCGGCACGGCCAGCACCGCGGCCTGGCGCAGCACGACCGACAGGTCGGTGTCGCTGATCCGGCCCAGCACCCGCAGCCGCCCGGGCGCCAGGCCGTACTCGGCGGCGAGCGCGGTCAGGTCGACCTCGCCCCAGCCGCGCGGGCCCACGACGACCAGCGGCAGGTCCGGCGCGTACGGCTTGGCCATCGCCGCGATCAGCACGTCGAGACCCTTGCGCGGCTCGACGGTGCCGACCGCGAGCACGTAGGCGTCGGGCAGGTCCAGGCCGACGGTGGTGGCGTGCACCTGCGCCGACTGGACCTCCCCGCGGAACGCCTCGGGCACGCCGTGCGGGACGACCACCACCGTGGCCGGGCCGGGCGCGTGCTCGGCGAGCTCCTCGGCGACCGCGACGGTCGGCACGACGATCGCGTTCGCCCGGACCGCGGCCCGCCTGATCATCGCCTGGTGCCAGGCCGCGCCGCGCTTGGTCAGCGTCTCCGGGTGCGTGAAGGGCACCGTGTCGTGCACGGTCACCACCAGGCAGCGCCCGTGTCTGGGAGCCGGCGGCGCGAGCGGGGTCGGCGCGTGCACCGCGTCGCCGCCCGGCCACAGGTGTACGCCCCGCTCCCACAGCGCGGTGAGCGCGCGGCGGGGCAGCGG
>NZ_JBOHGA010000199.1:0-11480 GCF_050699915.1 Actinophytocola sp. | reverse complement strand
GCGGCACCGCCGGGGCCACCCGGTGCGGTACCGAACTGTCCTGGTTGGACGGTCCGAACGGCCGGGTGCGGGTCAACCGCGCGCAGGACGGGTGGCTCAGCGTCAACTCGTTGCGACAGCAGGAGATTCGCTCCGTGCTCAACAACTTGGCCATGATCGCCAGAAAGGTACACGATGGATACTGAACAGTGGCTCGCCCAGTACGAGAAGCGGATCACCGACGTCGCGACGCGTGCCAAGGAGGCCGGCGCACGCCTGCGGGAGGTCGGCGGCACGGCGACCTCGCCTCGCGGCGAGGTCGAGGTGAAGGTCGACGCCGCCGGCGGTCTCGAGGACCTCACTCTCACGCCCGCGGCCCGCACGCTCGAGGCCGACGAGCTGGCCCAGCTCATCCTCGACACCACGCGGCAGGCGCGGCGCGCGGTCAGCGCCCGGATCGCCGGCATCTCGACCAGCTACTTCGGTGAGGGCCCCGCGCTCGAGGTGATCAAGCAGCACCTGCCCGGCGGGGTGCGGGTCGCCGGCAACCCCGATGACGACGACTACTTCGCCAACCCACCGGAGATCACCCGATGACACAGTTCGACGTCGACCCCGACCAGCTCTACGGGCACGCCGGCAGCGTCGGCGACGTCGCCGATCAGCTGTCCGCCATCGGCGGGCAGCTGCCGAGCGGCCTCACCGACCTCGCCCTCGGCCTGTTCACCCAGTTCCTCTCGACCGGCCTGCAGGGTGCCATGACGAAGGTCGCGAACACGATCACGGACGCGTCGACCTCGGTGGCCGAGGTGAGCACCGGCATCACCCGCACCGCCGCCGGCTACCAAGCCGTCGACGACGACAACGCCGCCAAGCTGAACTCGGAGTACTCCTGATGACCGACACGAACACCGCTGCGCTGGTCGTCGACCTGCAGGCGACGGACGAGGCCGTGCGCGGCAACGGTTGGGTGTCGCCCGGGCTCGGCGTGCCGGGCGCACCGCTGGGCCTGTTGGGCTCGACGCTCAACCCGCTGTCCGGGCTCGCCGCCGCCGGCCTCGGTTGGTTCATGCCCATGGTGTCGTTCCTCGGCGACGGGCTCACCCAGCTGCAGGGCGGCAACGAGGCCTCGGTCAGCTCGGGGGCGCAGAGCTTCGGCACCGCCGGGCAGGACATCGCCGGCGTGGCCGACTCCTACCGGGCGTCGACGAGCGCGCAGACCTCCGAGTGGTCCGGCGCGGCCGCGGCGGAGTACCGGGACGCCGGCGCGGCGCACGCGGACGGCGTCGCCGGCCTCGGTCAGGCGAGCAACACGGTCGGCAGCGCGATCATCGGCGCGGGCCAGGTGGTGGCGCAGGCCATCGCGGAGGTCACCGAGCTCATCGCCGAGGCGGTCGCGCAGATCGTGCCGATCATGACCCAGGCCGTGGCGCGGGCGGGGGAGACCTTCGGCCAGAGCGTCGTGGAGGCCATCCCGCCGTGCGTCGGGATCGCCGTCGAGTACGCGCTGCGGATCGCGGCGAAGCTGGCCGCGCTGGTGGCCAGTGGGGACAACCTGCTCAAGCTCGTGCAGGGCGGGATGGCCGTCATGGAGCTGATCCAGCAGGCGCTGTCGGGCATCAGCCAGCAGAGCATCAACGCGGACGCGCAGGCGGAGGCCGGCGGTGGTGCCGGTGCCGAGCAGCAGGCCGGCGGGACCTCGAGCGCCGCGACCGCGGCGAAGATCGAGGACACCAAGCCCGCGGCCGAGGCCGGCTCCGCGGCCTCGGCGGGGTCCGGCGGCGGGTCTCCGTCGGGTGGGTCGTCTCAGGCGAGTGGCGACTTCATGCCGGCCGGCGCGTCCGGGTCGGGTTCCGCGTCGGGTTCCGTGAACACCCCGCTCGACTACGGCACCCAGTCCGCCGCCGCGGTCTCGCCGCTCCCGGCGGCCGCCGGCACCACGATGCCGGAGGCGCCCCGGTCCCTGGGTGCCGGTGGCCTGTCGTCCGCCGCGATCCCCACCGGTGGCATGCCGATCGGTGCCTCCGCCGGCGGCGGTCCAGCACCCTCGCCCGGCGCCCGCGCCGGCGCCGGGCGAGGCACCGACACCGGACTCGGCCGCCTGGAGGGCAGGCCGCAGCCGACCCGCGCCCCTGGGGGTGGCGGTGGGCCGCTGGGCGGTGTTCCGCTGGGTGCCATGGGTGGCGGCCGGGCGGCCGGCGACGAGGACAAGGAGCACAAGCGGAAGTACCGGCTGGCCGACGAGCACGACGAGCAGGTCGTCGAGGTCGCGCCGCCGGTCATCACCAGCAGTGAGATCAGGGACTCGACATGACCCGGCCGGATTCCTCGCTGGACACCAAGGTCTCCTGGACGCGGCTGCTGGCCAACCCGCGGGCGATCACCTACGGCAGGAAGTCGATCGCGCTCGACGACGTGGAGTGGGTCAGCTACTGGGCGGCCCACACCGCCACGAAGCGGTTCCTGTACCCGACGACCCACAACAGCGACTACCACTTCGAGGTGGGCAGGTATCCGTACACCGGGCCGACGGTCGCCGTGCACGACTACGTCCCGGGCCGTCGGGACGTCGCGCCGGAGAGCTGGACGTTCCTGGTGAACCTCGCCCAGCGGTACCTGGAGCCGCGGCTGCTCGACGACCTCGTCGCCCGGGTGCGTGGCGGGGAGACCGTCACGGTCGGCGGCAGTGTGCGGGTGAGCCGGGACGGCATCGCGTGCGCCAAGCCGCGGCTGTCGCTGCCGTGGCGGTCGATCGGCAGTACGCAGCAGTACAACGGGATGGTCTGGGTCTACCAGTCGGGCGTCCAACAGCCGGTGCTGACCGTGCCGCTGAGCCACCCGAACGCGGGGTTGCTGCCGGCCCTGTTCGCCACGCTCACGTCGTGAGATCAGCTCTCGGTGGTTGCCAAGTCGGTCGGTAGGACCTGTTCGGTCAGCAGCCGGCGGGCGAGATCCGCGGAGTCCAGACGGGAGTCGAGCAGCCGCCAGCCGTGGTAGTAGGCGGAGAGGTACGGGCTGTCGAGCCCGCTCGTGGTGGGGTTCTCGACCAGTCCCCACCGCGACAGGTACTCGGCTACCTCGGTGTCCGAACGGCCTTCGTCGACGAGGAGTAAGGCGTTGTGTCGCACGCCGAACATGGCGTTGCGTGCGCGGTGGACGGCGGCGAAGTCGCTGCCGTCGGGCCGGATTCCCCGTGGGCCGAGGATGTTGTCGGCCAGCCATGCCTGTGCCTCGTCACCGGGGAAGACAAGGGCTTGGGCGTGTAGGGCGAGTCCCTCACTGAGCACGAACGGCGGTGCCGGCGCGAACCGCACCCGCTGCTCGACGCGGCCGCGGTCGGCCAGGTGGATCTCCTTGAGCACCATCTCGGCAATGTGCCCGGGGTGGCCTTCGTGCGCGACGACGTAGAGCAGGTCGGCCAGGTTGAACGGGCGGTCGCCGTTCAGCAGGATCGTCGAGTCCAGGCCACCGTGGTGGGCGCCGACCCCGACGTAGCCGACGCCGGCAACCAGCTCGCAACCGGTTCGTTCGCCGTCGGGAAGGGGCACGATTCGCTGGTGCGTGCGCGCCCGGCACTCCGCGACCGCCAACGCCACCAGGTCTGGGAGCTGGTCGAGCCGCTCGCGCGGCAGCGAGTGTGCGGTGCGCCAGTCGTGCAGCCGCGTCGCCAGTGAACCGGCGGTTCTCGGCAAGGCCCGGTCCAGCTCGTCGTGCGCCTGCTCGAACACCGTCTCCGGCACCATGCCGACCTCGATGCCGAGACACTCACGAACCAGGTCCGGCATGGCCAGGCGGGCACCGGCCTCCTGGCGGGCCAGCGCGCGAAGCGCCCGCACGTGTGCGGCGAGGTAACCGCGGCGCGGCTCGTCGAACGGGAGGTCCGTGGCCAGTTCGTCGGCGTCGTCCACCAGTCGGCCGGCCGGCCGGGGTTCCTCCTCGGCGACCCGCGCGCGCCATTCGTCCGGCCCGAAGTAGTCCACCTCCCAGCCCCGCCCGGTACCGGCCAGCCGGCGATCCAGCCGCAGGATCAGGACCGCGTAGGCGCGCAACCACTCCTGCTCCGTCATTCGCTAGGCGCCGGTGACCCAGTCGCGGCGCAGGATCGCGTAGCCGACGGAGTCGTAGACGCGGTCCTGCGCCGGCCAGGCTTCGCGGTAGTGGGCTTCCTGGACGTAGCCGGTCTTGTCGAAGACGCGGCGCATCGCGTGGTTGTCCTCGCGGGTGGTGCCTTCGATCCGGTTGGTCGCGTAGTTCGTGAAGATGTGCGTGGTCAGCCAGCGAACGGCGGCCTCCCCGACGCCACGACCACGCGCGCCGGCGGTGACGCGGAGGTCGAAGAGCGGGGAACCGCCGTCGTCGATGTCCTCGAGGTCCAGCAGTCGGACGAGGCCGAGCTTGGCGCCGTTCTCGGTGATCCAGTAGGTCTCGTCGCTGAGCCGAACCTCGCTCGGGTTCGGCTTCGGGTTCAGGTGGAAGGGCCAGTCCTCGGCAGTCAGGAATCCCACGAGCTCGTCAAGATCCGTAACCGGCGAGAACTCCATGGGCGCGGACGCTAGCAGCCGCGTTCCGGCATGATCCACGCAAATTCGAGGCGAGCCGCGGCGTCAGTTGCCGTTCGGACGCTTGCCGTGGTTCGCGCCCTTCTTGCGGCGAGTGGCTCGCTTGCTCGTCTTCTTGGACATCGTCGTCCTCCTTCCGGCTCGGTCTGCGACGAGCGTACGCGCCCGCGGCGCAACCTCCGCGAAGTGTTTCGCGTCCTCTCGTGCAACGGCCGGCCGGCTATTGGCGTCGAACCGCCGTCGACAGCCGACCGGGGAGGGGATTTCGAGTGCGGCGAGTTCGTCAGCTCTTCGGCAGACGGTGGGTGAAGATCAGCCTGGGTGCGTTGCTCGCGCTCGTGTTGCTGTTCGGCGCCGGGCCGTACCTGTGGATCCGGTTCGCGACGTCGGGGAAGGTCCACGCGGTGGCCGATGCGCCGGCCGCTCCGGTGGGGATCGTGTTGGGTGCCGGGCTCAAAACGGACGGCTCGCCCAAGCCATACCTGCGGACCCGACTGGACGACACGCTGCGGCTGTACCAGGACGGCAAGATCCGCGCGATCCTCGTCTCGGGTGATCACGGTCAGGTCGAGTACGACGAGGTCGCCGCGATGGCGCGGTGGCTGGTCGACCGCGGCGTGCCGGTCGGCAAGGTGGTCGCCGACCACGCCGGCTTCGACACCTACGACTCCTGCGTGCGGGCGTACAAGATCTTCGGCGTCCGCAAGGCCCTGGTCGTCACGCAGGAGTTCCACGTGCGGCGCGCCGTGTTCCTGTGCCGAGAGGCCGGTATCGACGCGGCCGGCGTCGGATCGCCCGCCCCGGACGACGACACCCGCTACCAGGTGCGGGAAGTGCCCGCGGCGATCAAGGCGACGCTCGACGTGGTCGTCGACGCCAGCCCCACCTACCTCGGCAAGTACGAGACAGGCGTCGACGAGGCACTGAGCGCGCCGTAGATCTCCGTCCTACAGCGCGATGCCGCGGATTCCTTCGGCGTGCCACCACATCCCGGCCAGAGCGCCGCTCAGGAGCACGACACCGGTATCCATCGCGGCACGTACTGGACGACGGGCCGCGGCCACCGGGCCTCATCGTCGTGTTCCCAGGCGAAGTAGGCCTGCCGGTGCGCGGCCGTCCTCAGTCCTCCATAAGCTCCGGGTCGGGTGCGTCGAGGAAGGTCGTGACCGCGTCGAGCACCATCGCGGTGCGGGCGAGCCCGAAGAAGTGCATGGTGCCCGGGAACACGGCCAGCTGCGAGGCCGGCTGGCCGTCGACGTGGCCGTCGACGTCGCCCCCGCGCAGCCGCAGGAACCGCACGGCGTGCTCGAGCTTCACGGCGTCGCAGTCGCCGAGCGTGATCAGCGTGGGCGCGGCGATCCCGCGGATGTCGTCGTCGGACCAGCCGCCGGTGCCCTTGTCGTAGCCGCCGAGCTTGGTGAGCAGGGTCTGCAGGTGCTCCTTGTCCGGGTGCGGCGACTTGGCCAGGTACTGCTCCTCCATCGGCGTGCCGGCGATCATGTCGACCGTCATCTCGCTGATCGCCTCGCTGTTGTCGCCGCGGTCGCCGTCGGGGTGGAAGGAGACCGACGAGACCACGAGCTTGTGGACCAGCTCGGGATGCCGGACGGCCAGGTGCAGGGCCACCGCGCCACCCACGCTGAACCCGAACACGTCGGCCTTCTCGACCCCGAGGTGGGCCAGCAGACCGACCACATCGGAGGCGAGGTCGGCGGTGCCCAGCGGCCGGTCGATGTCGTTGGTGCGCCCGTGCCCCTGGAAGTCGGCGGCGATGACCTGCCGGCCCTCGGCCAGGTCCGGAAGCAGCGCCCCGAACTGCTGGTCGATGTCGAAGAGCCCGCCGTGCAGCAACAGCAGCGGCGTGCCGCCGGAGCCGTGGATCTCGTAGTACATCCGCAGGCCGTTCACCTCGGCGTACCCGGTCTGCGGTGCCGTCTTCTCGTTCATCCGGTTCCCCCATCGTCGTCTTGGTCGGCGGGAAGCCGAGCCCGGACGACGATCTCACCGACTCGAAGGTTTGACCAGTACCGCCGCGGCTCGCGATCTCCGTGTAGCCACCCGCCGGGACGACGCGCATAGTGCGTGCGTCGGGAAACGGCGATGTGAGGTGCGTGATGGTCGATGTCGTTGTGGTCGGGGCCGGGTTCGCCGGACTGAGCGCGGCGCGGTCACTGGCGGACGCCGGTCGCGACGTGGTGGTCCTCGAGGCCCGGGAGCGGGTGGGCGGGCGCGTGCAGAACGCCGCCGTCCCGGGCGGTGAGGCGATCGTCGAGGTCGGCGGCCAGTGGGTCGGTCCGGGGCAGGACCGGATGCTCGGTCTGCTGGACGAGCTCGGGATCGACACCTACCCGACCCGTGACGAGGGTGTGCATGTCGCCGAGTTCGGCGGGCGGGCGGTGCGGTACGAGGGTCGTGTCCCGCGGCTGAATCCCGTCGTGCTCGCCGACATCGGCCAGGCGCAGCTGCGCCTGGACCGTGCCGCACGGCAGGTCCCGCTGGACGCGCCGTGGCGTGCGCGGCACGCGGGGGCACTCGACGGGCAGACGTTCGGCACGTGGCTGCGCCGGCATGTGTACAGCGGCACGGGCATGGCGTTCTACCGACTCATCACCGAGGCGGTCTGGTGCGCGGGCCCGGACGACATGTCGGCGCTGTGGGCGTTGTTCTACATCCATGCCGGCGGCGGCGTGGAGTCGCTGATCAACACCACCGGGGGCGCGCAGCAGGACCGGATCGTCGGCGGCGCGCAGGGCGTCGCGGAGAAGTTGGCGGCCGGGCTCGGCGACCGGGTCGTCCTCGGCGAGCCGGTCACCCGGATCCGTTGGAGCGACTCGGATGTCCGGGTCCGCGCCGGCCTGCGGGAGTTCCACGCGCGGCACGCGATCGTCGCGGTGCCGCCTCCGCTGGCCGCGCGCATCCGGTTCGAACCCGGCTTGCCCGGCGAGCGGGACCAGCTGCTGCAGCGCATGCCGATGGGCTGGACCATCAAGGTGAACGCGGTCTACGACGAGCCCTTCTGGCGCGAGGCGGGCCTGTCCGGCCAGGCGAACGGCGACCGGCGAGCGCTCGGCACCGTGTTCGACGGCGGCCCGCCCGATGGTTCGCCGGCCGTGCTGGTCGGCTTCCTCGAGGCCGGCCACGCACAGGTCGCCGCCCGGCTCGAACCCAAGGAGCGTCGGGAGCTGGTGCTGGACGACCTGGCGGCCTACTTCGGTTCGAAGGCGCGGAATCCCGTCCACTACGTCGAGCAGGACTGGGCGGCGGAGGAGTACACACGCGGCTGCTACGGGGCGTTCGCCACCCCGATGACGCTGACCCGGTTCGGCCACGGCCTGCGCACACCGGTCGGCGCCCTGCACTGGGCCGGCACCGAGACGGCGACCCGCTGGGCCGGCTACATGGACGGCGCGGTGGAGTCCGGCCGCCGCGCCGCCGAGGAAATCCTCGAAGGCGACGCCCTCATGCCCTGACGAGCCTTTCGACCACGGCGACGACCCGTGCGGCGCCGTCCTCCTCGGCGATTCGGGCGGCCAGGCTCTCGGCGTTGGTTCGGTGTGCCGGGGCCGAGAGCGCGGCGTCGATCGCGGCGGCCAGTCGGCTGGCGGTGAGCTTGCGGCGGGACAGGGTCGCGGCGCTGACCCCGAGCTCACGTAGGCGTCGGGCCCAGAAGGGTTGGTCGCCGCCTGGTTCGGGGATCGCCACCGCGGGCAGACCGGCGCGCAGACCCGCTCCCGTCGTGCCGGCGCCGCACGCGTGGACGACCGCGGCGACCTTGCCGAACAGCCAGTCGTGGGGACACTCGCCGATGGTGAGAACCTCGTCGCCGGCCGCGTCGAGGCCTGCCCAGCCCGCCTGGATCACGCCCCGCAAACCCAGCATGCGCAGCGCCTCGAGGACGAGTTCGGACACCCGGGCGGACTCGTCCTTGGACATGAGGATGCTGCCGAAGCCGAGGAACACCGGCGGTGCACCGGCGTCGAGGAACGCCACGACGTCGCCGGGCGGCTGCCAGCCGATGGCACGCCGCGGCCACCAGTAGCCCACCACCTCCAGCCCTGGCCGCCAGTCCTCGGGGCGTGGGACCACGTCGGGGGAGAAGCCGTGCAGGATCGGGCTCTGGGCTTGCGTGCGCTGCTGTCGCATGGCCCGGGCGGACCTGGCCGGCAGACCCAGGTGTTCGCGGAAGCCGGCGATCGTGCCGCCGTACACCCGATCGAACATGGCGGTCGCGGCGCGGCCGGCGGCGCGGTTGAGGACCTGGCCGGCCGACCACGCACCGAGGATCGCCGGCGGGTGGGTCGCTGTGGTGGACAGGGGTTGCATGCGTACGCAGATGCTGGGGATGCCCCTGGCCTCGGCGAGCGGATGTCCGGCGAGCTCGGCGAACGGGGAGAGCAGCAAGGCGTCGGCCGGCAGGTCGTGCAGTGTGGCGAGCAGACTCTCGCCCGTGGCGCGCATGCCCTTGGGGGACACCGCCTTTCTCGCGAGCTTGAGCGGGTTCGCCTCGGCCAGGTCGGCGGCGTCGATGTCGAACTCGACATCGAACGAGCGAAACGTCAGGCCGCAGCCGGAGATCAGGTCGGCGTACTGCGTCGGCGCGGCCATCGTCACCTCGTGGCCGGCGTCCTGGAGCCGACAACCGATGTCGGTCAACGGAACCACGTCCCCGCGCGTGCCGAAGGCCGCGATCACGAGTCGTGCCATCATTTCCTCCTCGTCGCGGAATCGAAGATGGTCACCAGTTGCTCGCCGTAGCCGAGCACGTCGAAGTCGGGATCCTGCGACGTCTCGAGGACGGCGCCGTTGAGCGCACTGCGAATCGCCACGGCCACGCGTCGCGTGTCGAACGTCCGGAACTCGCCGTTCTCCTGGCCGTTCCGGAGAATCGTCTCGAGGTCCAATGTGGCCAGATCGCCGAGGAGCTCGGGATCGATCTCCAGCTGGTCCATCCGACCTCCGCTCGCGGTGCGGAAGCTCAGCCCGATGTCCAGCACGGCCATGTACTGCAGCCGGTGCGACTGGAGAAACGCCGCGTTGGCCGTGATGTAGGCGCGTAGCTTGCCCGTCGCCGACGTCTGGGCCTTGATGGCCGGCACGACCGCCGCGATGACGTTGTGGTAGCTCTCGATCACGATCGCGCGCACCAGTTCCTCCTTGTTCGTGAAGTGGTAGAGCACCACGCTCATCGCGACACCGACCCGCTCCGCGATCTTCCTGATCGAGGTCTGGGCGTAGCCGAGCTCTGCCACGACCTCGATCGCGCACTCGACGATCTGTGCCCGGCGCGCACGTTCGGTGAAGGTGCGCGCGCCGGCCCCTTCGTTCGATCGCATGACCTAAGTATAGATCAGTCGATCGAATTCGCGAGCGTGCGTCTGCGTCCGTGGAGCAGATGCATCGTGAAGGAGAGGAACCGTGCGGTTCGGGGTGCGGAAACACCACCCCGGACGGTGGCTGCCATTCCCCAGGTGCTCGAGGCCCGTTCAGGCCAGCGTGCGGCGTGCCGTGCCAGTGACTGATAGTAATGGCCAGATCATGCGTCTGGGACGAATCGGACAGCGGTTCGCCGATCCGCATGCGGTGTCGGTCCTGACGCCCTACGGTGCCTGAGGAGGGGAATCGTCGGGTCTCAATCGTTCAACGGACGACGGCGCGGTGAGCACCGCGCCGCCGATTGCCGTCCTAGGGGGTGCCAGATGGAAGAAACGACCGACCACCAGGCCTCGCTTCCGCCAGTGGTGTACGTGCCGTGTTCGGACGACATTCAGGCTGGTGAGCTGACCGTCGACCTCCGTCCGACCCGGGACGGCCGCGTCGCGCTGCTCGTCTACTCCGCGCTCGACCGGCTGGTGAGCTGCTGCGGGCCCAACCAGCCGTGGGTCGTCATGCCGACCGTCGACCTGGACAAGATCGCCGAGCGGGTGCGGTTCGACATGATCCTGCTCGACCTGGAGATCCCGGAGGAGCACCGCAGGAAGGTGGCGGCGGTCCGATGACTGACGGTTACAGCCTCAACGGCACTCTCGAGGGTCTCGCGAGCACCCTGCGCACCGCCGGCTCCAACCTCGGCGGCATCGGCGCCCCACCGCCCACTCCCGACGCGGGCGACCTCACCGGCGCCCTGGCGATGATGATGGTCGGTTTCACCGACAGCGCGGCCGAGGTCGTCCTCGGCGTGAGCGTCGCGGGTGACAACGTCGCAGCGGGCTCCGAGACGTACCTGAACATGGAGGACTCCGCCCAGCAGGGCCTGCCCACCGGCCAGTAGCGGCCCAGATCGGGGGAACTCATGCCCATCGACACCAAGATCGACGGTGATCCGGAGAGCATTCGCGGAGCCGCGCGCTGGATGCGCGGCACCCTGTCCACCGGCGTCCACGACTGCACCACCCAGATCTACGGCGCTCGCACCAACTCCGAGGCCGAGTGGACCGGCGAGGCGGGCGACCGGTTCCGCGCGAAGATGACCAGCGGCGGCGGCAAGGCCGACACCTTGTCCGCCGACACGGACCGGGCCGGCCAGTCGATGGAGGTCTTCGCCGACGACCTGCAGACCGCGCGCACCCGGATGGGTCGCGCCCGCGAGATCGCCGCGGGCGGCGGGCTGACGCTGACCGACACGCAGATCCTCGACCCCGGCCCGGCGCCGGCCGCCCCGGGCACGCTCGCGGCGGACGCGTCTCCGGAGGAGGCCACCGCGCACCGGTCCGCGGTGGACGCGCAGAACGCCCACGCACGTCAGGTCGTCGCCTACAACGAGGCGCAGACGGAGGCCGGCGCCGCGCGCTCGGTGCTCGACTTCGGCAAGCAGGTCGCCCAGAACATGTGGGCCGACCTGACCGGCAAGGCGGCGTTCCAGGCCGCGGACCTGGGCACCGGCGTCGCGGGCGCCCTCGCTGCGGCGAACGCGAGCGCCTTGCGCGGCCAGGCGCGGACGCTGGC
>NZ_JBOHGA010000198.1:0-11595 GCF_050699915.1 Actinophytocola sp. | reverse complement strand
GTGCCGGCGCCCGGGACGACGAGGACGGCGGCGCCGCCGGTCGCGGTGTGCGCGCGCAGGTCGGCGAACGCGCGGGTGACGTCGCCGCGGTAGCCCTCGATCGGGCGGATGTCGAGCTGGACGACGTTCTCGTCCGGCGTGGTGAGCTGGGACAGCGTCCACCAGGGGTGGCCGGTGTCGCGGGCGTGCGAGGCCGTCTCGGACAGGTCGCGGTAGGCGGACCGGCCGAGGTCGAGCGGGCCCTTCCCGCCGCCGGCCGCGGCCATCCAGGCGGCCTCGAGGAACTCCTGACCGGTGCGGACGAGGTCGTGCGCGCGGGTACGAACCTTCTCGGGGTCCACGACCAGGACGTGGGCGCCGTCCGGGAGGACGTCGGTGAGCAGGTCGAGCTCGCCCTCGCAGAGGACCGGGATCAGGGCCTCCATGCCCTCGGTCGGGATGCCGTCGGCGAGCTTGGCGAGCATCTCGGTGAGGTGGGCGTCCGCGGCGTGCTGGCCGACCAGCTCGCCGGCCTTCTCGCGGACCTCGTCGGTGAGCAGCAGCTCGCGGCAGGGCGGCGCGGTGAGCTCGGTGACCTCCGCGCCCTCGCCCGCGAGCGAGCGCTGGTCGGCCACCGCGAACAGGCGGATCTCGGTGACCTCGTCGCCCCAGAACTCGACGCGCACCGGGTGCTCGGCGGTCGGCACGAACAGGTCGAGGATGCCGCCGCGGACGGCGAACTCGCCGCGCTTCTCGACCATGTCGACGCGGGTGTAGGCGAGGGCGACGAGGCGCTCGACGAGCTCATCGAAGTCGTGCTCGGTGCCGACCGCGAGCCGGACGGGGTCGAGGTCGCCCAGGTTCGGGGCCATGGGCTGGATGAGGCTGCGCACGGTGGCGACCACGACCCGCGGCGCGTCCCCGCGGGCGAGCCGGTGGAGGACCTCGAGGCGCTTCGCGACGGTGTCGGCCCGGGGCGAGAGGCGCTCGTGGGGCAGGGTCTCCCAGGACGGGAAGCCCGCCACGACGCCCTTTCCGAGCAGGTCCGTGAGCGCGGCGGTGAGGTCGTCGGCCTCGTGACCGGTGGCGGTGACGGCGAGGACCGTCGTCCTGGCGGCGAGGGTGGCGGCGACGAGCGGGCGGGCGGCGGTGGGGCCCTCGAGCTCGAGGTTGGCCGCGCCGACGGCGTCGCGAACCGTGGTGAGGGCTGGGTCGGGCAGGACGGCTTCGAGCAGACCGGCGAGCGGACTGGGCTTGGACAAGACGAATGCACCCCTGGCTTCGAGCACGCACGGACACACCCCTGCCCGGGACGAGCCTATGGGAGGGGTTCTCGGTAACCAGCCTACGTGGCGGCACCGACAGGATTTCGGCGGCGACCGCCGGCCGGCCGCCGCCGCCGTGCGCCTATGGACGCCAGACGAGCGGCGCTCGCCCGGATGATCGGTGCCGCAGTCCGGTCAGCTCGATCCGGGTCGGGTCGAGGCGCAGCAGCGCGAAGACCGGGTCGGTGCTGCTCGGCCAGAACAGCACCGGGTCGTAGCCCAGCGGCGGCTCGGTGGTGGCGAACAGCTGCCAGATCCGGTCCCGGTCGGCTTGGTCGGCGGCGACCGTCGCGATCGCCTCGACGTGCACGTTGTCCTGCTCGGGATCCCAGTAGGTGAGGCTCACCCGCGGCTCGCGGCCCAGGTGCCGGATCTTGTCGCTGCCGGCGGTCGTGCCGATCCAGCCGACGTGGCCCTCCCAGATGGGATGCAGGATCCGGGTGCGCGGTGCGCCGTCCGGCCCGACCGTCGCCACGGTCGCCCAAGCGATGCGGGCGACGCGCGCCTGGAACTCCTCGGCGATCTCGCTGAACGACTCCACTAGCACGGCCGCACCCTACGCGGCGGCACCGACAGAATCCCGAATCCCAGTCGCCCTCTGGATGCTGCTTCGCCGCCCTCTGGATGGCAGCCCCCACCCTCTCCGGGGGCACCCCTCAACGCCAGTCTATCGGTCGGGGGCGACAGAACGGGGCGGCGAGTGTCTGCTGTGGACAACCCGGTCGGTTGTGGACAACTCCCTCAGAAGCGGGGTGGGCGCTTCTCGAGGAACGCGCGCACGCCCTCGGCGTAGTCGTCGCTCCGCACCGAGGCCTCGTACAGGGCGTGCACGGAGTCGTCCTCGTCGAAGTGGCCGGCGGTGATTCGGGCGATGATCATCTTGGCGCCGCGGACGGACACCTGCGCGCGGCTCGCCATCGTGGTCGCCAGCTCGTTCGCCCGAGCCACCGGGTCCGCGCACAGCTCGTTGACCAGCCCGATCCGCAGCGCTGTCGCGGCGTCGAGGAGCTCGCCGGTGAACAGGATCTGCCGCGCCCACGCCGGGCCGACCGCGTCGACGAGGTGCTTGGTCGACGTCGCGCTGTAGACGATGCCGAGCTTGGCCGGGGTGATGCCGAAGCGGGCGTCCTCGGCGGCGATCCGGAAGTCGCACGCCAGCGCGATCTCGCAACCGCCGCCGACGCACACGCCGCGCACCGCCGCGATCGTCGGCTTCGGCAGCGTGGCGATGGCGCGTTCGCCGGCGTGCACGGCCGCGCCGTAGCGGCGGGCGCCGTCGGGGTCGGCGCGCAGCGCGGCGAACTCGCTGATGTCCGCACCCGCGGAGAAGTGGTCCGTGCCGCGAACGACCAGCGCCCGCACGTCGTCGTCTGTCGCCACCGAACCCAGCAGCCCCGGTAGCGCCGACCACATCTCGAAGCTGATCGCGTTGCGCTTGGCCGGGCGGTCGATGCTCAACGTCGCGACGGCGCCGTCGATCTCCAGGCTGAGAGTCATGGTTCTCCGGTCACGAGCGATGCGTCTGCGCGGACGGCCACTCGCCACCGTCCGCGAACCATCCGGCGTCGGGCCACCGGTTCTTCAAACTGTTCCTGGCCGCGTCCACCAGGCGCTGATCGACACTCACGCGGCGACGGTAGCCAGTTCGGCGAGTGTCGCGGCTATCGCGGGGTGGTCGCGGCCGCCGGCGCGGGTGCAGGTCAGCAGCTTGCGGCTGGGTGCGGCGCCGTCGGCGAGCGGCAGCCTCGTCAACGGCAGGTGCGGCGGCAGGTATGCGAGCCGCGGCACGAGGCCGACGCCGAGCCGGTGCGCGATCAGGTGCGCGATCGCGTTCCACTCCAGCGCGTTGTGCACGACGTTCGGCGTGAAGCCGGCCGCGCCGCAGGCGGACAGCGTGTGCTGGCGGCACGTGCACGCCACCGCCGGCAGGATCCAGTCCTCGCCCGCCGCCTCGCCGAGCCGCACGGACTCCTGGCCGGCCAGCGGATGGTCGGCGGGCACGACGAGGTCGAAGACGTCGTCGACAAGCGGGCGCTGGTCGAACCGCGGGTCGCCGGCCGTCGGGTTGTCGGGGGTGGCCTCCAGGACGGCGAGGTCGACGGCGCCGTCGAACAGCAGGTCGTAACCGGTCTGCTGCTCGACCTCCTGGATGTGCACGTCGAGGCGCGGGTGCTTGGCGCGCAGCGGCGCGACCGCGGGGGCGAGCAGCATGGCGACGGCCGTGGGGATGCCGCAGAGGCGCAGCAGTCCGGCGGGCTCGTCGTGGCTGGTGCGCAGGTCGATCTCGGCCTGCTCCCAACGCGCCTCGATGGCGTCGGCGTGCTCGAGCAGGCGCTGCGCGGCGGGCGTGAGGCGCACCTTGCGGCCGTGCGGCTCGAGCAGGGTGATGTCGAGCTCGCGGCTGAGCTGGCGGATCTGCTGGGACGCTGCCGAGGTGGTGAAGTGCAGGGCCTTCGCGGCGGCGGTGATGGTGCCGTAGTGCGAGACCGCGCGCAGCACCCGGAGCCGGCGCAGGTCAATCATGTAGGCGATACTTCACGGTGCCGTTCGGAAAGTCAACGTGGACGTACACGTTCACCGCCACCACCCTGGACCCATGACGCACTGTCCCCACTGCGGCTGGCCCGACGCGGAACCCTTCCAGATCGTCTCCCGACACCAGACGCACGAAGGCCAAACGATGTGGAGCCGCTGCAGTTGCGGCTCGCTGCAGGTGCGCGTGGTGGACGGCGCGTGCCACCGCATCGTGGCACGCTCCCGCCCCGCGGCCTGACGTCAGGCGAGCGCCTCGCGCAGGGCCTTGAGGTCCTCGTCGACCCGCGGCTGCGCCTCCTTCAGGCGGGCGCGGCAGTCGGCCAGCGCGGCGACCCGGCCGTCGATCTCCTTGGCCAGCTTGTCCTTCGACGCCGCGGCGGTCGCGGTGGCCTCGCGGCGTTCGCGGACGTCGACGCGCCACTGGTAGGCCGCCACGAGCGGCGCGGTCAGCCCGATCACGAGCCAGCCCCAGCCGGCCACCCCGGCCAGCACCAGGAACACCGCCGCCACGGCGAGCGCCACGCCCGCGAAAACCCGACGTTGCCCGGACACGGCCGCGCCCGCGTCGATCCGGGAACGCAGCCGCGCCACCGAACCCGTGTCCGGACCGTCCGGCGTGATCGTCACCGTGCCCTGCCGCGTGCGCGCCTCCACCCGGAACGGCGCGTCCGTACGCGCCGTCGCCGCGAGCCGGTCGGCCGCCGCCAGCACGAGGTCGCCGAGGATCCGCACCGCCGCGGCGCGCCGGCCGGGACGCGCGGAGTCGGCCGCGTCCTTGCGCAGCAGCTCGATCGTCTCGCCCGCGGGTCCGTCCCACGCCCGCGCCTTGTCGCCCGTCCCCTCGATCACCGCGCGCAGCTCGCGTTCCCGCGCCAGCAGCGGCAGCTCGACGGGACTCCCCTCGTCGACCAGCAGCTCGACCACCCGCAGCACCTCCGGGTCGACCTCCGCCGCCGGCTCGTTCGGCGCAGCGGCGAGCGCCGACTCGACCCACGCCCGCAGCGCCGACAGCCCGGCCGCCGCCGACAGCGCGGTGCCCAGCTCGGCGACACCCTCGAGCTCACGCGGCAGCGGCGCCGAACTCGCGCCCGCGGTACCGAGCGAACGCACGGCGCTCACGGCGGCCGCGCGTGCCTCGTCGGGCAGCGCCCGGACGAACTCGACACCACGCCGCCGCGCCAGCTCCCACCCGGACTCGCCGAAGAAGCCGTCCGCCGCGAGTGTCCACACGGCACGCTCGTAGCGCGGCAGCGCCGTGCCCGGCGCGGGCAGCGCGTCCGCCAGCGTCTCGGCGCTCACCGTGCCGCGCCCGCCGAGCAGGCCGGTGCCGAGCACGTGGAACACCGTGGCGCGCTGGGCGTCGCGGGCCCGGGCGAGCGCCAGCGAGTCGGTGTCGGCGACCCCGTCGGCGGCCACCCGCAGCGCCACGAGCGCCGGTGCGAGCCAGTAAGCGTCCACATCGGACACTTCACCGGCGGCCCCCTCGCCGGTGAGCAGCCGGCGTGCCTGGTGGCGCACCCGGCCCTGCGCGTCGAAGAGGCCGAGTGTCACCCGCAGGTCGCTGATCTCCACGAACGCGTCGAACGCCGCGGACAGCCGGTTCAGCCGCTGCTCCAGCGAGCCGCGCACGTTGGACAGCTCCGAGTGCAGCCGGCGCTGGCTGGACCGCGCCGACGCGAGCGAGGCGCTGACCGAGGAGAGATCCGCCTCGAGGCCACGCAACCGCTTGTTCTGCCGGTAGTCGTCCCAGCTGTCACTTCGCATGAAGTCGATGAAGTCGTCGTTCACGGGGCATCTCCTCCAGCCGCCCGGGTCCTCACACGAGTGCGACGCGTGGACCGGCATTCTGGACCCCATGACTTTCCGGGCGAAGTTCCTGGTCCTCGCAGTCACCATGGCCGCGCTCACCGCCTGCACCGACGCGCCGGCCGACCGCGAGGTCGGCGAGGTGCCACCGCCGCAGGACGAGCAGTCGGCCACACCGACCCCGCCGAGCAGCACCGAGACCCCGGCGCTGCTCGTCGAGCAGGTCGGCGGCGGCCTCGAGCACGGCTGGGACGTCGGGTTCCTGCCCGACGGCAAGGTGCTGATCACCGAGCGGCCCGCGCGCATCTCGCTGCTGTCCAGCGCGAAGCCGGGCGCCGAGGTGTCGCAGGTGAAGGCCGACCTGTCCGATGTGTACGTCAACGGCGAGGGCGGCCTGATGGGCATGGTCGTCCACCCGGACTTCGAGCAGACGCGCCGCTTCACCACCTGCCAGACGCACACGGAGAACGGCGACCCGCAGGACATCCGGCTCGTCACCTGGCGCCTCGCCGAGGACGGCAAGATCGCGACGCGGGAGAAGGAGCTGCTCACCGGGCTGCCGCTGAGCACCGGCCGGCACTCCGGCTGTCGCCCGACGATCGGCGCGGACGGCGTGCTGGTGCTCGGCACCGGCGACACCGCGCAGGGGAACATCCCGCAGGACAAGACGAACCTCGGCGGCAAGGTGCTGCGGCTGGACCTGAACACCGGCGAGCCGGCGCCCGACAACCCGTTCATCGACGCGAAGAACAAGAACGAGCGCTACGTCTACAGCTTCGGCCACCGCAACATCCAGGGCGTGGCCATCCGGCCGAACGGCGGCCAGATCTTCACCGCGGAGCACGGCCCGTCGTCGAACGACGAGGTCAACCTGATCCAGGCGGGCAAGAACTACGGCTGGGACCCGTCGCAGGGCGGCCAGGTCGGCGGCTACGACGAGAGCGTGCCGATGACCGACCTGCAGCGCTTCCCGGACGCGGTCCCGGCGAAGTGGCAGTCGGGCGAGACGACGGAAGCGGTCTGCGCGGCGACGTTCCTGGCCGGCGACCAGTGGGGTGCGCTGAACGGGGCGCTGGTGGTGACCGCGTTGAAGGGCGCGAAGGTGTTGCTGCTCAAGCTAACCGAGGCGGGCGACGTGGACTCGGTGTCCATCCCGAAGGAGTTCAACAACCGCTTCGGCCGGCTGCGCGCCGCCCGCTCGGGCCCCGACGGCGCCCTCTACATCACGACGACCAACGGCACCGACGACAAGCTCCTCCGCGTGACGCCGCGGTAGTCGCGGGGAGGTTTCGCACGGCCGAGGATGCGGCCCGGCGCGCGAGCCCAGTTCCATGGCAGTTCGACGACAGTGCGAGTCGAACTGGGAGGAGCTGTCGTGAGACGTGCCATTCCACTGGCCATCCTGGCCTTGGCATCGGTGGTGATCGCCCCGGCCACGGCGCGGGCGGCGGCCTGTACCTGGCAGGCCGAGGCGCTGCCCCTGCCGACCGGCACCAGCGGCGGGGTGGTCGACGGCACCGACCACGCCGGCGGCTACGCCGGCACGGTCTACCGGTCCGGGTCCGGCCGCCACGTGGTGAGCTGGCGGAACGGCACGGTCACCGACCACGGCACCGTCACGCCGGCCACCACGATCCGGGTGGTGGACCAGAACCGTGCCGGGACCATCCTGGCGAACACCGCCTACGGCCAGTGGGGCCAGGTCAAGCGGGCCTTCCTGGTTCGCGCCGGGCAGTGGACCGAACTGCTGCCGGTACCCGGTGCTACGCAGACGGTCGCCACGGCGGTCAACGACGCCGGCGACGTGTTGGGCACCAACTACGTCAACCGCACGAGCGGTACCGGCCAGGTCGTGGTGCGCTGGCCCGCCGACCAGCCGGCCGCGCCCGTGGAGCTGGCCGGCGTCCCGCTGCACGCCGACGCGATCGGCCTGGACACCGACGGCACCGCGCTGGTCGGCATCCGGGCACAGGCGGGCGCCCACGCCTGGCCGCACCTGTGGCGCGCCGGCGTGCTGGCCAAGCTGGCGGCCCCGCCCAACACCCGCGAGCCGACCGGCACCGACATCGCCAACGGACGGGTCACCGGCGGCGCCCGCACCAACGGGCCCAGCAAGGGCGTGTACTGGGATCACGACCGCGTGCCGCGAGTGCTGGGCAGCAGCACCGAAGGGCTGCACGTCAACCGGGACGGGATGATCGTGGGTTCGGCGACCCACCCCGACATCAGCCACTCGGTGTTCCGGCTCGGCACCTTCGAGCACGAGTTCGGCACGTTCGACGACCACGTCTACGTGGGAACGATCTCGGACGACGGCACGTTCGCCGGCAGCGCCGTGATCGCCGGCACCAACTCCGCGGCGGTCTGGCGCTGCGGCTGACGGAAGCCTGGAAGGCGTTTCAGGGGGCCTCGCGCAGCTCGGGTTTGCTCTCCAGGTGGTGCAGGCCGTTCCACGACAGGTTCACCAGGTGTGCCGCGACCTCCGCCTTCCGCGGACGCCGCGAGTCCAGCCACCACTGACCGGTCAGCGCGACCATGCCCACCAGCGCCTGGCTGTACAGCGCCGCGAGCTTCGGGTCGTAGCCGCGCGAACTGAACTGCCGGCCGAGGATGTCCTCGACCTGGCGCGCGATGTCGTTGAGCAGCGAGGAGAACGTCCCCGTCGAGGACGCCACCGGGGACGCGCGCACCAGGATCCGGAAGCCGTCGGCCGAGCTCTCGACGTAGTCCAGCAGCGACACCGCGGCCCGCTCCAGCAACAGCCGCGGGTGGGCGTCCTCGGCGAGCGCCGTCGTCATCGAGGTCAGCAGGTAGTGCATCTCCCGGTCGACGACGACGGCGTACGCGCCCTCCTTGCCCCCGAAGTGCTCGTACACCACCGGTTTCGACACGTTCGCCCGGTGCGCGATCTCCTCGACCGACGCACCGTCGAAACCCTTCTCGGCGAACAACGATCTGGCCACGTCGAGCAGCTGCTGACGCCGTTCCTCCCCACTCATCCGCACGCGGGGAACGGGGGCTCCGGCCCGACCGGCCGGCGCCCGGACGCGGTCTCGCCGCCGGACTGCCATCTGCGCAACCCTACGGGCACACACCGACAGCCGTGGATCGGTTTACTCGGCGCCGACCGTGATCTTGGCCAACCGCTGGGAGGTCGGCCACCGCACGTTGTACACCCAGCCGAGCTTCTCGAAGATCCAGATGATCCGTGCGGAGGTGTCGATCTGGCCGCGCTTGACCCCGTGCCGGGCGCAGGTCGGGTCGGCGTGGTGAAGGTTGTGCCAGGACTCGCCGAACGACAGGATCGCCAGCGGCCAGAAGTTCGCCGCCTTGTCCCGGCTGACGAACGGGCGCTCGCCGATCATGTGGCAGATCGAGTTCGTCGACCACGTGACGTGGTGCAGGATCGCCACCCGCACGAAGCCCGCCCAGAAGAACGCGGTGAGCGCGCCCCACCACGACCACGTGACCAGCCCGCCGATCAGGGCCGGCAGCGCGAAGGTCAGCACGGTCCACAGCACGAACAGGTTGTTGACCCGCACGATGTCCCGGTCGGCCAGCAGGTCCGGCGCGAAGCGCTCCTCGTTCGTCAGGCTGCGGTCGAACATCCAGCCCATGTGCGCGTGCCAGAAGCCCTTGGCCAGCGCGAGCGGCGAGGTGCCGTACAGCCACGGCGAGTGCGGGTCGCCCTCCTTGTCGGAGAAGGCGTGGTGGCGCCGGTGGTCGGCCACCCAGATGATCGGCGGGCCCTGCACGGCCATCGAGCCGGCGATCGCGAGGAACACCCGCAGCCCGCGCTTGGCCTTGAACGAGCCGTGCGTGAAGAGCCGGTGGAAACCGATCGTCACGCCGAGGCCGGAGAAGTAGAAGAAGAACACCGCGAGCCCGACGTCGAGCCAGCTCAGCCCCCAGCCCCAGGCGAACGGGACGGCCGCGACCAGCGCCGCGAACGGCACCAGGATGAACAGGTACACGGCGAACTGCGTCCATCCGTTGCGCCTGCCGACGGTGACCGGCTTCGGGCCGGATGCCTCGGCTCCACTCGGCGTCTGCTCGAGGGTTGTCGTCATCTGTACCTCTTGTTCCTCGTCGTGTCCCGTTGGTCCGGTTAGGGCAGCCTCGCCTACGGATCCGTAACCTACGACAGCGTAGGTACATGCACGACGAACGCGCCAGACCCGGCATGCAAAGGCCCTGGCGAAGCTCGTCAGTGATGCAGGTCACACCCATTTGGCCGCACTCCGGCGTTCCTGCCTGGGTACCACTGCCCCCGCGCCAACATGCATGCCACGATGTCCAACCGTGGGTGTTACACCGCGCCCACGGTCCGCCGTGGTGTAAAGGCAGCACCTCAGATTTTGGTTCTGATGGTCCAGGTTCGATCCCTGGCGGCGGAGCTGCCGGGCGGGAAGCGGGACGACGAGCAGCACGAAGGTTGGGCGGCCAGGCGTGGATGGCGGCGGCGAGCGAGAGGATGTCGACCTGCCGGCGTTGGACGAACGGTCCGACGCATGGCTGGTGGGACGCGCCCGGGAGCTGCTCGCGATCGCCCAGGTGAGCGAGCGCGGCGCCCGCTCCCGGCACATCGACGAGCTCGACCGGCTGCTGGCCGAGGTCCGCCACCGCGGCGAGCCGCGGATGGTCGCGCAGCTGCTTCGGGCGTCGGCCGTCATTCGGGTCAACGACACCGAACGGGCGGTCTCGGCGGAGGCCGAGACGATCGTGGACGAGTTTCTCGCCCACTCCACCCACCACGAGTTCCTGGTGCTGCAGGCCGACGCGCACGCGTTGCGGGCCAAGCGGTTCCTGCTGACCGGCGCCGAGGACGTCGCGCTCACCGAGGCCGCGGTCGGGCTCGCGATGCTCGACGAGAAGTTGCCGCCGGACGCCGAGTTCGGGCCGCGGGTGTGGGACGTGCTGATGGCGTCGACGCTCATGGACCTCGGCCTGGTGCTGATGGAGTTGGGCGTCTACGAGGTCGGCGACCAGGTCATGCGCCGTGCGCACCGGTACATCCGCAACGGCGCGGGCCCGCACGACATCTCGATGCACCTGGTCACCCGCTGCCGCATGCAGCTGGGCTGGGGCCTGCGGCTGGAGCGGATCGGCGAGGACGAGCAGGCCGCCGAGCGGTTCACCCGCGCGGCCGCGATGGCGGGCGACGTCGAGGCGCCGTTCCACCAGTCGCTGTTCCCGCGCCGCAGCGACCTGCCGGCCGCCGACCAGCTGGCGGTCGTGGGCGCCGCGCACGCGCTGGCCGCGCCGGGCCCGGAGTACATCGCCCGGCTGAACTCGCTGCTGGACAACGCGCCGCCGCGCGAGGCGATCTTCGTGGCCGTCGCGCTGGCCCGCTGCCTGGAGCGCGCCGACCGGATCGAGGATGCCGTCGAGGTGCTCACCGACGTGCAGAAGTGGCTGGACAACTCCGCGCCGGAGCCGGCCCTGCTGCTGTGCGTGATCCGCGAGTACGCCCGGCTCTCCGGCGGCGACGAGGACGGCGACCGCACGATCGGCGCGCTGCAGTTCTATGTGGCCGAGCTGGAGAGCCAGCTGTGGGACATGCGCGAGTCGCGCGCGGCCACGCTCGCCACCCGCCGCGAGCACGAGCGGCTGGCCCGCCGGCACGGCACGGTCGCCAGGCAGGCGCTGCAGGACCCGCTCACCGGGCTGCCGAACCGCCGCGCGCTGGACGAGCGGCTCGCGGAGCTGTCCGTCGACCGGCGGCCGCTGGCGATCGCACTGGTCGACCTGGACGGGTTCAAGGGCGTCAACGACCGGCTGTCCCACGCCGAGGGCGACGACGTGCTGCGGGTGGTCGCGAGCACGATCCGGGACACCCTGCGCGGCAGCGACATGGTGGCCCGCTACGGCGGCGACGAGTTCATCGTGCTGCTGCCGGGCGCGCCGCTGCTCGCCGCCGCGGCCGCGCTGCGCCGAGCCGCGGTGGGGG
>NZ_JBOHGA010000197.1:0-11798 GCF_050699915.1 Actinophytocola sp. | reverse complement strand
ACGTCGATCCGCACGGCGACGAGGTCGTGGTCGCCACCGCGGGCACCACCGACACCGGCGCGATCGACCCGCTGCCCGAGCTCGCGGCCGCCGCCCGGCAGGCCGGCGCGTGGTTGCACGTCGACGCGTCCTACGGCGGCGCGGCCCTGTTCAGCGACCGCCTCGCCGCGAAGCTCGCCGGCCTGGGCGCCGCCGACTCGGTCGCGCTGGACCTGCACAAGTTCGGCTGGCAGCCGATCGCCGCCGGCATCCTCGCCACGCGTGCGCCGGTGCGCGCGCTGCACGTGCGGGCGGACTACCTCAACGCCGGCGACGACACCGAGGCCGGCATCCCCGACCTGCTCGGCCGCTCCATCCGCACCTCGCGCCGGCCGGACTGCCTCAAGATCGCGGTGACCCTGCGCGCGTTGGGCCGGCGGCGGATCGCCGGGCTCGTCGAGCGCTGCTGCGAGCTGGCCCGGCAGGTCGCGCGCGAGGTCGAGCGCCACCCGGGCCTGGAGCTGTGGGCCGAGCCGGAGCTGTCGACCGTGCTGGTCCGGCCCAAGGAGGCGGCCGACGGGCACGTCGCCGCGGTCCGTCGCCGGCTGCTGGAGGACGGCACCGCCGTGGTCGGCCGCGCCACCGCGGACGGCCGGGTGTGGCTCAAGCTCACCCTGCTCAACCCGCACGCCGACGCCGGCGACTACCGGGGTCTGCTCGACCTCCTCGACGCGACCGCACGCCGGGTCGCGCCGTGACGCTCGATCTCGCGGGCGTCGGCATCGGCCCGTTCAACCTCTCGCTCGCCGCGCTGGCCGAGCCGGTCGACGGGCTGCGCACCGCGTTCTTCGAGCGCGAGCCGGAGTTCCGCTGGCATCCGGGCCTGATGATCGAGGGCGCCGCGCTGCAGGTGCCGTTCCTCGCCGACCTGGTCTCGCTCGTGCAGCCGGCACACCCGCTGTCGTTCCTCAGCTACCTGCGCGACCGCGGCCGGCTCTTCCCGTTCTACTTCGCCGAGCGCTTTCACATCCCGCGCGCGGAGTACGAGGACTACTGCGCCTGGGCGGCCCGGCGGGTCACGAACGCGCGGTTCGGCCGGGACGTGCGGGCTATCCGTTGGGCCGGGAACGTCTTCGAGCTCGACGTCGAGCCCGGCGGGCCGGTCCGGGCGCGCAACGTGGTCCTCGGCGTCGGCACCGAGCCGGTGCTGCCCGAGCCGCTCGAGCACCTGGCGGGCGAGCGGATCCTGCACTCCGCGGACTATCTGCCCGCCCGGGACCGGCTGCTCGGCGTGGACGACGTCACGATCGTCGGCTCGGGGCAGTCCGGCGCGGAGGTGTTCCTCGACCTGCTCCGCGCCCGACCGCGCGGCGGGCTGCGCTGGCTGACCCGCACGCCGGCGTTCGCGCCCATGGAGTACTCCAAGCTGGGCCTCGAGCAGTTCACCCCGGACTACACGCGCTTCTTCCACGGCCTCGACGAGCCGACCCGCGACCGGCTGGTGCCCGCGCAGTGGCAGCTGTACAAGGCGATCAGCGCGGACACCATCGGGGCGATCCACGACGAGCTGTACGAGCGCACGGTCGGCGGTGGCTGGCCGGAGGTGACGCTCGCGCCCGGGGTCGAGGTCACCGCGGCGGCGGAGCGTGCCGGCCGGGTCGAGCTCGAGCTGCGTCACGTCCAGCAGGACCGCAAGGCGACGGTCACCACGGACGCGGTCGTGTGCGCCACCGGCTACCGCGAGCGGGATCTCGGCGAGCTGCTCGGGCCGCTCGCGGACCGCATCGAGCGGGACACGGCGCACCGGATCGCGGTCGACGCCGACTACCGCGTGCGGCTGGACACCGGCGGATCCCTGTTCGTACAGAACGCGGAGCGGCACACGCACGGGGTGGGCGCACCGGACCTGGGGTTGGCCGCGTGGCGGTCGGCGCGCATCCTGAACGCGGTGTGCGGGCGGGCGGTGTACCCGTTGCCGGACCGCACGGCGTTCACGACGTTCGGGCTGGAGGAGTTCTCATGATCTCGTCATGGCGGGCCGCGGGGACGCTCGTCGTGCACAAGATGCTCGGCGAGCTGAGCTACGAGGGACTGTTCGAACCCAAGCCGGACGGGGACGAGTGGGTGCTGGAGCTCCCCGAAGGCGTCTGCTACCGGTTCCGTGCCCGGCGCGGCGCGTTCGAGTCCTGGCACGTCGAGCCGGGCAGCGCGACCCGCGACGGCGAGCCGGCCACCGACCCCCGCACGCTGGTCGTCGACGCCCGGGAACGGTTGGGGCTCACCGGCTTGCGGCTCGCCGACGTGCTTGCCGAGTTGACCGCCACCGTCACCAACGAGGCGATCCGGCTCGACGACGCGCCGACCGCCGTAGCACTGTCCACTATGGACTACGACCGAGCGGACGGTCACCTCACCGGCCACCCGCGGCTGGTGCTGAACAAGGGGCGGGTCGGCTTCTCGCAGACCGACCGGGAACGCTACGCGCCCGAGTCCGGGCCGGCGTTTCCGCTGCGCTGGTTCGGCGTGCACCGCGACCACGCGTCGTTCCGGTGCGTCGCGGAGCTGTCCGAGGAGCGGCTGCTCACCGAGGAGCTCGGCGACCAGCTGGCGGAGCTGCGCGCCGGGCTCGCGGCGCCCGAGGAGTTCGTCCTGGTGCCGGTGCACCCGTGGCAGGCCGACGAGATCATCGGCACGCTCTACGCGGCCGAGCTGGCCGAGGGCATCGTCGTGCCGCTCGGCGAGAGCATCGACCATTACCGTCCACACCAGACGATTCGGACGCTCGCCAACGCGAGCCACCCGACCCGCCGGGACGTGAAGACCGCGGTGTCGGTGCGCAACACGCTCGTCTACCGGGGGCTCGCGTCGGCCGCGACGCTGGCCGCGCCCGCGGTCACCACCTGGCTGCGCGAGGTCAGCGCGGCCGACCCGCTGCTCGGCGAGAAGTACCGCTTCGAGCTGCTCGGCGAGGTGGCGAGCGTGTCCGTGCGCCACCCGCTGCTGGGCAACCTGGCCGAGCTGCCCTACCGGTTCCACGAGACGCTCGGCGCGCTGTGGCGTGAGTCGATGCGGGCGCGGCTCGGGCCGGGGGAGCGGGCGATCTCCTTCGCGGCGCTGCCCTACCGCGGCCCGGACGGCGAGGCGGTGGTCACCCGGCTGGTCCGCGAGTCCGGGATGGACACCGATGAGTGGCTCGGCCGGTTGCTCGACCTGCTGCTCACCCCGCTGCTCCATTGGTTGCTGCGGTACGGCGTGGGGTTTTGCCCGCACGGTCAGAACCTCATACTGGTCACCGACGGGCGAGGGACGCCGCAGCGGGTGGCGATCAAGGACTTCGCGCAGGGGGTGGACCTGCTGGACGAGGACGTGCCGGAGTACACGGCACTGACCACGGAGGCGACGGCGCACATGCTGCGCTGGGCGCCGCACCTGCTCGCGCAGTCGCTGTTCAGCTCGGTTTTCGCAGGTCAGCTGCGGTTCTGGGCCGAGGTCATGCACGACGACCTCGGTTACCCGCGGCCGCGCCTGTGGGCCAGGGTCCGCGAGGTCGTCGGCCGCTACCGCGAAGAGCACCCGGAGGCCGCGACCCGCTTCGACGCGTGCCGGCTGTTCGCGCCCGACGTGGAGCGGGTGACGCTCAACCGCGAGCATCTGGCTGGTCAGGGCTTCGACAAGGTCGACCGAGACGACGAGTTCGACGTCCGGTTCGGCCGGGCTCGCAACCCCCTGGCGGGGCCGGCGCCGGACGGTGCGTGGTGATGGAGCACCAGCGCCCGGGAGGCTCGCGCACCCTCGACGCCCGCGCCGCCGCGGCCGCCACCCTCACCGACGCGGTGCGGACCGAGGTGCTCGCGCGCACGGTGTCCGGCCTGGTCCTGCTCGTGCCGGACCCGCACGCCCGGTTCGCCGCGGTCGGCGTCGGCGCCCGGTTCTTCACCGACTCCGTGCTCGAGCAGGGGTACGGCGTGTGCAGCTACGTGTTCGGCTGGACGCCGGAACGCGAGGCGATCCCCGCGCCGGTGTTCAAGCGCTACATCGACCACTACGGCGACCTGCGGATGCGCCCGGACCTGGCCACGCTCGCGCCGCTGCCCGGACAGCCCGGCACCTGGCTCGTGGTGTGCGACGTCGAGTGGCCCGACGGCAACCCGGTGGCGATCGCCCCCCGGACCCTGCTGCGCGAGCAGCTGCAGGCCGCCGAGGCGGAGGGGTTCGTGCCGTCGGTCGGCCTGGAGCACGAGGTCACGTTCATCGACAAGTACGGGGCGCCGCTCACCGCGGACGGGCTCGACTACGCGGCGGGCGGGCTTGACGAGATGAACCCGCTGCTGGGGACCGTCCAGACCGCGGTGGACGAGCTCGACCTGGGAGTCGAGTCGCGGCGCGGGGAGTGCCACCCCGGTCAGTACGAGAGCGTGCTCGGCCACCGCGACGCGCTGGCCGCGTGCGACGACGCGATGCTCCAGCAGCTGGTGATCCGCCGTGCCGCGTCCGCGCAGGGCGTGCGGGCGAGCTACCTGGCCGCCGAGCGGGCCGGGACCGGTAGCTCGTGTCACGTGCACCTGTCGCTGGCAGACCTGGGCGGCAAGCCGCAGTTCGGCGACATCACGCTGCTCGAGCGGTTCACCGCCGGCGTGCTGACGGCCGCACCGGCCCTGACCGCGATCTGGGCGCCGACGTGGAACTCCTACGTGCGACTGCGCACCGCGCCCTTCGCCCCGACGGATGTCCGAGTCGGCGCCGACGACCGCACGGCGGCCGTGCGCCTGGCCGGCTCCGACGAGTCGCTGCGCATCGAGGCCCGCTTCGCCGGCGCGGACGCGCAGCCGCACCTCGTGGTCGCCGCGCTGCTGGCCGCCGGCATGTGGGGCGTGCGCGAGAAGGTGCCGATGCCGCAGCCGACCCGCCTGCCCGACACCCCCTGGCAGGCGCTGCACGCCCTGGATGACTCCCAACTGGCGCGCAAGCTCCTGGGCGACGAGGTGGTCGACGCACGGGTCGCCCTGCTCCGGGAGGAGCTGATGACCAGCCTCAACACGGTCAACGACTGGCAGCGCGCCCGCGGCAACCGCCGGGTCTGACCCACCGAGCCCTCGGTTCGTACCCGACCAGCGTCGGTTAAAAAATCAAGCACGAATGCTTGAAATGGCCGCCGACCTCGTGCCAGAGTGTCCCCGTGGTTGAGCTCAACGTCCTCGTCGCCGACCTGCGCGCGGAAAGTGCCGAGATCGACGCCCTGGTCGGTGGGCTCTCCGCCGACGACTGGGCGACGCCGACGCCCGCCGCGGGGTGGACCGTCGCGCATCAGGTGGCGCACCTGGCCTGGACGGACCGGCAGGCGCTGCTCGCGATCAACGACGAGGCGGCCTTCCGTGCGGAGCTGGCCGCGATCACCGTCCCGCCGGAGCGGATGGACGAGCTGGTCGACGCCGCCGCCGCGGAGGGTGCCGCGCAGCCGCCCGCCGAGCTGCTCGCCGGCTGGCGGCGCGGGCGCGACGACCTGGCCGAGATCCTCGAACGGGCGCCCGACGACACCAAGCTGCCCTGGTACGGCCCGCCGATGTCCGCCGCGTCCATGGTCACCGCCCGCCTGATGGAGACCTGGGCGCACGGCTACGACATCGCCGACGCGCTCGGCGTCCTGCGCGAGCCGACGGCTCGACTGCGCCACGTCGCGCACATCGCCGTGCGGACCCGCGACTTCGCGTACCTGGTTCGCGGCGAGCAGCCGCCCGCGGAGCAGTTCCGGGTGGAGCTGACCGGCCCCGACGGCGAGGTGTGGACGTGGGGACCGGCCGACGCCGACCAGCGGGTCACCGGGCCGGCGCTGGACCTCTGCCTGCTCGCCACCCAGCGGATCAACCGCGCCGACACCGCCCTCGTGACCGCCGGCCCGGACGCCGACGCGTGGCTCGACATCGCGCAGGCATTCGCCGGCCCGCCGGGCGACGGGCGCGACGCCGGGAGCCGTGAGCGGGAGCGGAGAACACCGGCATGATCAGGATCGGCAACGCCTCCGGGTTCTACGGGGACCGGTTCGCCGCGGTCGAGGAGATGCTCACCGGCGGCGAGCTCGACTTCCTCACCGGCGACTACCTCGCCGAGCTGACCATGCTCATCCTCGGCCGGGACCGCATGAAGGACCCGAACCGCGGCTACGCGCGCACCTTCCTGAGCCAGCTCGAGACGGGCCTCGGCCTCGCGATGGACAAGCGGGTGCGGCTCGTCACCAACGCGGGCGGGCTCAACCCGGCCGGCCTCGCGCAGGCGATCCGCGAGCTGGCCGAGCGGCTCGGCATCGCCGTGCGGGTGTCCCATGTGGAGGGTGACGACCTGCTCCACCAGGGCTTCGACGGGGCCCTGACCGCCAACGCCTACCTCGGCTGCTGGGGCATCGTGGAATGCCTGAACGCCGGCGCGGACGTCGTGGTCACCGGTCGGGTCACCGACGCCTCGCTCGTCGTCGGGCCGGCCGCCGCGCACTTCGGGTGGGGCCGCACGGACTTCGACGCGCTGGCCGGCGCCACCGTCGCCGGCCACGTCATCGAATGCGGCACCCAGGCCACCGGCGGCAACTTCGCGTTCTTCACCGAGGTGGCGGACCTGACCCACCCCGGCTTCCCGATCGCCGAGCTCGACGCGAGCGGTGACGCGGTGATCACCAAGCACCCCGGCACCGGCGGCACGGTCACCGTCGACACCGTCAAGGCCCAGTTGCTCTACGAGATCGGCGGCCCGCGCTACCTCGGCCCGGACGTCACCAGCCGGTTCGACACCATCCACCTCGAGCAGCGCGGACCGGACCGGGTCGCGATCACCGGAACCCGGGGCGAGACGCCGCCGGAGGCGGTCAAGGTCTGCGTCAACACTCTCGACGGCTTCCGCAACAGCATGACGTTCGTCCTCTGTGGACTCGACATCGACGAGAAGGCCGCGCTCGTGCGCCGCCAGCTCACCGGTGCGGTCGGCGCGGACGGTCTGCACTGGACGCTCGCCCGCACCGACCACGAGGACGCGGACACCGAGGAGGCCGCGAGCGCGCTGCTGCACGTCACGATCAAGACACCGGATCCCAAGCGCGCCAAGGCGTTCTCCCGCGCGTCGGTCGAGCTGGCGCTGGGCTCCTACCCGGGCGCCACACTCACCTCGCCGCCCGGCGACGGCACCCCGGTCGGCGTATACCGCCCGGAGTACGTGCCGCAGCAGTCGATCGAGCAGGTCGCCGTACTGCCCGACGGCGAGCGCCGCGCGGTCGACCCGCCCGCGGCCACCGGCACCCCGCAGGGCGAGATCCACCACGAGGAGCCCGAGCACACCCCTGGCCCGACGCGCCGCGCGCCGCTCGGCACCGTGGTCGGTGCCCGCTCCGGGGACAAGGGCGGCGACGCCAACCTCGGCGTCTGGGTCCGCGACCCGGCCGCCTACCCGTGGCTCGCCGCGGAGCTGACGGTCGACCGGCTGCGCGGGCTGCTCCCGGAGGCCAAGGACCTCGACATCGAGCGCCATCCGCTGCCCAACCTGCACGCGATCAACTTCGTGCTGCACGGCCTGCTCGGCCAGGGCGTGGCGGCGTCCACCCGCTTCGACCCGCAGGCCAAGTCCCTCGGCGAGTGGCTGCGCTCGCGCCACGTCGACATCCCGGAGGCCCTCCTGTGAACACCGATCCGTTTCGGACTCCCGAGCGCACGGCGCTACGCGAGACGACCCGGCGGTTCGTCGAGAAGGAGGTCCTGCCTCACCTCGACCAGTGGGAGCGCGACGGCGAGCTGCCGCGCGACCTGCACCGCAAGGCCGGCGAGCTGGGCCTGCTCGGCGTGGCCTTTCCCGAGGCGGCGGGCGGCGGAGGCGGGAACGTCCTCGACGCGATGACCGTGACCGAGGAGATCCACTACGCGGGCGCGTCCGGCGGGGTCGTGGCGGGCCTGTTCACCTCCGGCATCGCGCTGCCGCACATCGCGCACGCCGGTGACCCCGAGCAGATCGAGCGCTGGGTGAAGCCGACGCTGGCCGGCGAGCTGATCGGCTCCCTCGCGGTCACCGAGCCGGACGGCGGCTCGGACGTCGCCAACGTCCGGACCACGGCAAAGCGTGACGGCGACGACTACGTCGTCGACGGCGCCAAGACGTTCATCACCTCCGGTGCCCGCGCCGACTTCGTCACCACTGTCGTACGCACCGGCGACGCGGGCGCGCACGGCCTGTCGCTGCTCGTCGTGGAGCGCGGCACGCCGGGCTTCACGGTCTCGCGCAAGCTCGACAAGATGGGCTGGCTCTGCTCGGACACCGCCGAGCTGTCCTACGTGGACTGTCGGGTGCCGGCGGCGAACCTCGTCGGCGCCGAGGGCAGCGGGTTCGCCCAGGTCGCCACCCACTTCGTCACCGAGCGGCTCGCGCTCGCGGTACAGGCTTACGCGACCGCGCAGCGCGCGCTCGACGTGACCGTCGAGTGGTGCCGGCTGCGCGAGACCTTCGGCCGGCCGCTGATCTCCCGCCAGCTCGTGCAGCACAAGCTCACCGAGATGGCCCGCCGGGTCGACGTGGCCCGCACCTACGCCCGCGACGTCGCCGTCCGGCACGCCGCCGGCGAGCAGCTGGTGGCGCAGGCGTGCTTCGCCAAGAACACCGCGGTCGAGGCCGGCGAGTGGGTGGTCAACGAGGCCGTCCAGCTGCACGGCGGGCTCGGCTACATGCGGGAGTCCGAGGTGGAGCGCCACTACCGCGACATCCGGATCCTCGGCATCGGCGGCGGCACCACCGAGATCCTCACCGGCCTGGCCGCCAAAGTACTGGGATACACCTCATGACCCGCCTACGCTCCACAGTGGACAAGACCACCGTCGATTTCGGGGCCAACCGCGAGGCGATGCTGGGCAAGCTCGCCGAGATCGAGGCGGAGCAGGCCAAGGCAGTCGCGGGCGGCGGCGAGAAGTACGTCGACCGGCACCGCAAGCGCGGCAAGATGCTCGTCCGCGAGCGGATCGAGATGCTGCTCGACGAGGACTCGCCGTACCTGGAGCTCTCGCCGTTGGCCGCGTGGGGCAGCGACTACCGGGTCGGCGCGAGCGTGGTGACCGGCATCGGCGTGGTCGAGGGCGTCGAGTGCCTGGTCAGCGGCAGCGACCCGACCGTCAAGGGCGGCGCGAGCAACCCGTGGACGGCGAAGAAGTCCTACCGGGCCGCGGACATCGCCGCGCAGAACCGTTTGCCGTCGATCCACCTCGTCGAGTCCGGCGGCGCGGACCTGCCCACGCAGAAGGAGATCTTCATCCCGGGCGGGCGGATCTTCCGCGACCTGACCCGCTCGTCGGCGGACCGGGTCCCGACCGTGGCGCTGGTGTTCGGCAACTCGACGGCCGGCGGCGCGTACCTGCCGGGCATGTCGGACTACGTGGTGATGGTCAAGGAGCGCGCCAAGGTGTTCCTCGGCGGCCCGCCGCTGGTGAAGATGGCCACCGGAGAGGAGTCCGACGACGAGTCGCTCGGTGGCGCCGAGATGCACGCCCGCACGTCCGGCCTCGCCGACTACCTCGCCGCCGACGAGCAGGACGCGATCCGCATCGGCCGGCGGATCGTCGCCCGGCTGAACTGGCGCAAGCAGGGCTCGGCGCCGGACGCCGACTACGCCGAACCCGAGCACGATGCGGAGGACCTGCTCGGCATCGTGCCCACCGACCTCAAGGTGCCGTTCGACCCGCGCGAGGTGATCGCCCGCGTCGTGGACGGCTCGGACTTCGACGAGTTCAAACCGTTGTACGGCACCAGCCTCGTCACCGGCTGGGCGCGCATCCACGGCTACCCGGTCGGCATCCTCGCCAACGCGCGCGGCGTGCTGTTCAGCGAGGAGTCGCAGAAGGCCGCGCAGTTCATCCAGCTGGCCAACCAGATCGACACGCCGCTGCTGTTCATGCACAACACCACCGGCTACATGGTGGGCAAGGAGTACGAGCAGGGCGGCATCATCAAGCACGGCGCCATGATGATCAACGCGGTGTCCAACTCGAAGGTCCCGCACCTCTCGGTCCTCATGGGCGCCTCGTACGGCGCCGGGCACTACGGCATGTGCGGGCGGGCGTACGACCCGCGGTTCTTGTTCGCCTGGCCGAGCGCGAAGTCGGCGGTGATGGGCCCGCAGCAGCTGGCCGGCGTGCTGTCGATCGTGGCCCGCCAGGCGGCGGCGAGCCGCGGCCAGGACTACAGCGAGGAGCACGACCAGGCGATGCGCACGATGGTGGAGAACCAGATCGAGGCGGAGTCGCTGCCGATGTTCCTGTCCGGCATGCTCTACGACGACGGCATCATCGACCCACGGGACACCCGGACCGTGCTCGGCATCAGCCTGTCGGCCATCCACAATGGACCGATCAGCGGCGCCGGCGGCTTCGGCGTCTTCCGGATGTGACCGCCATGATCACGTCGCTGCTCGTCGCCAACCGAGGTGAGATCGCCCGCCGGGTGTTCCGCACCTGCCGCACGCTCGGCATCACGACGGTCGCTGTCGGCTCCGACGCGGACGCGTCGGCCCCGCACGTGCGCGAGGCCGACGCCGCGGTCCGGCTGCCAGGCGCCGCGCCCGCCGACACCTATCTGCGGGCCGACCTGCTCGTCGCCGCGGCGACCGGGGCCGGCGCGGACGCCGTGCACCCCGGCTACGGGTTCCTGTCCGAGAACGCGGCGTTCGCCCGCGCGGTGCTGGCCGCCGGGCTGACGTGGGTCGGGCCGCCGCCGGAGGCCATCGAGGCGATGGGCTCGAAGATCGAGGCCAAGCGGCTGATGGCCGGCGCGGGTGTGCCCGTGCTGGCCGAGCTGGACCCGGCGGCGATCACCGAGGCGGACCTGCCGGTGCTGGTGAAGGCGTCCGCCGGCGGCGGTGGCCGGGGCATGCGGGTGGTCCGCACGCTCGACGAGCTGGCGTCCCAGGTGGAGGGTGCGCGCTCGGAGGCGGCGTCCGCGTTCGGTGACGACACGGTGTTCTGCGAGCCCTACCTGGCGACCGGTCGGCACATCGAGGTGCAGGTGCTCTGCGACGCGCACGGCACCGTGTGGGCGGTCGGCGAGCGGGAGTGCTCGATCCAGCGCCGCCACCAGAAGGTCGTGGAGGAGTCGCCCTCGCCGCTCGTGGAGCGGGTCGCCGGGATGCGCGACGAGCTGTTCACCGCCGCCCGGAACGCGGCCAAGGCCATCGGCTACGTCGGTGCGGGCACCGTCGAGTTCCTCGCCGACGAGACCGGCCGGTTCTACTTCCTGGAGATGAACACCCGGCTGCAGGTCGAGCACCCGGTCACCGAGTGCGTCACCGGGCTGGACCTGGTCGAGCTGCAGCTCACCGTCTCGGAGGGACGGTCGCTGCCGGCCGAGCCCCCGCCGCCGCGCGGGCACGCGATCGAGGTCCGGCTCTACGCCGAGGACCCGGCCGCCGGCTGGCGGCCGGCGAGCGGCACCCTGCACCGGTTCGACGTGCCGGGCGTGGCGGCCGAGTTCGCCCAGCTGGAGCGCGGCATCCGGCTCGACTCGGGCGTGGTGGACGGCGACGTGGTGAGCCCGCACTACGACCCGATGCTCGCCAAGGTGATCTCGGTGGCGCCCACGCGGGACGCGGCGGCCCGCGCGCTCGCCGCCGCGTTGAGCCGGTCCCGCGTGCACGGCGTCACGACGAACCGCGACCTGCTCGTGCGGGTCCTGACCCACCCGGCCTTCCTCGCCGGCGACACCGACACCGCGTTCTTCGACCGGCACGGCCTCGACGCGCTCGCCGCCCCGCTCGCGGACGAGGAGGCCGTGCGGCTCTCGGCGCTCGCCGCGGCGCTGGCCCGGGCCGCGGC
>NZ_JBOHGA010000196.1:0-11874 GCF_050699915.1 Actinophytocola sp. | reverse complement strand
CGCCGACACCGGCCAACCCACCCACCAACTCACCGGCAACACCCACTGGGTGCAGGCCGTGGCGTGGTCACCCGACAGCACCCGCATCCTCACCGCCAGCGCCAACTCGACAACCCAGATCTGGAACGCCGACACCGGCCAACCCACCCACCAACTCCACGGCACCGGCTGGGTGCGAGCCGTGGCGTGGTCACCCGATGGCACCCGCATCCTCACCGCCAGCGCCAACTCGACAGCCCAGATCTGGAACGCCGACACCGGCCAAACCACCCACCAACTCACCGGCCACACCAGCGAAGTGCGAGCGGTGGCGTGGTCACCCGACAGCACCCGCATCCTCACCGCCAGCGCCGACTCGACAGCCCGGATCTGGAACGCCGACACCGGCCAACCCACCCACCAACTCACCGGCAACACCCACTGGGTGCAGGCCGTGGCGTGGTCACCCGACAGCACCCGCATCCTCACCGCCAGCGCCAACATGCCAGCCCAGATCTGGAACGCCGACACCGGCCAACCCACCCACCAACTCACCGGCAACACCAGCTTGGTGTTCGCGGTGGCGTGGTCACCCGATGGCACCCGCATCCTCACCGGCGGCTACGCGACCGCGAGGATCTGGGATGCCGACGGCCAGAAAGCAGGTCTAGTGATCGCGATGCTGCCCGATCAAGAAAAGGCGGTGTTCGACGCCGAATCGGACGAACTCATCGGGGCGACGAACGGTGCATGGCGCTGGCTCGGCTATGTCGTAAGCGAAAACGGGCGGCTGAACCGGCTACCGGCGGAGACCTTCGGTCCGCTACCCACCTTCGAGGCCTGAACGCCACCGAGCCCGGACTCGGTGAGTCCGGGCTCGGTGGCGCAGAAGGAAACTTACTGGGGCAGGCCTAGCTTGGAAGAGCAGGCGGGCCAGGCGCCGTAGCCGCCGCGGTCGTCGCGGACCTTGGTCGCGATCGCGATCTGCTGTTCGCGCGAGGCCTGGTGCGGGAGCGGGGCGTACTGGTCGCCGCCGTAGGCATTCCAGGTCTGCTCGTCGAACTGGAGGCCGCCGTAGTAGCCGTTGCCGGTGTTGATGGCGTAGTTGCCGCCGGACTCGCACTGCGCAAGCTGGTCCCACACCTCGCCGTCCGACACAACCGGCTGCGGCGGCTCCTTGGTGCCGACCCGGACGACCTTCGGCTTCGGCTGCTTGGTGACCTTCGAACCGATCTCGGTCCGGGCCATCTCCTGGCCGTTCTTCACGGTGATCCGGTAGGTGGCGATCCGCTGGCCGGGAGCGCCCGGGTCGAGCACGACCTCGGTGCCCTCCATGGCGTCCGGGTCCTCGACCTCCTGCACCGGCGGCGGGACCTTCTCGGTCCGGTTCACCACGGTGACGCCGTTGCGGGTGATCCGGATCTCGGCGCCGTCGGTGACCTTGAGCTTGCCGCCAGGCGTGATCGCGTCGTCCGGGCCCAGCTTGATCTTGAGCTCGTCGACCAGCTCCTGGACGGTGACCGCGGTGGTCTCCATCGCCTTCGGCTTGTTGCCGCCGTCGAAAAGGGTGATGCCCTTGACGGTCTTGATCTCCAGCGCCATGCCGTCGAGCGGCACCTCGCTGTCCATCCCGGCCGACATCCACGCGCCCTCGGCAGCCACGTTCATCTGCTTCAGGGCATCGCGGACGGTCGTGGCGCGCACCCAGAACTCGCGCTTCTCGCCGTCGATGGTCACGTCGAGCTGGCGACCGCGCTGCAGGACGATCTTGTCGCCGTCGTCGACGCTGGCGGCGGGGGACGGGGAGAGGGCGTCGTGCGAGCCGACGTTGAGACCCTCGTCCTGGAGCACCTCGCCGACGGTGTCGGCGTAGGTGTTGACCTCGTGGGCCTGACCGTCGACGTCGACCGTGACCGACTTGTTCATCGCGATCGCCGCGGCGCCGCCACCGATCAGCGACACCAGGATCGACGCGATCGTCGCCTTGAGGACGGTCTTCTTCCAGCGCTTGACGCCGGTCGCGACCCCGGGCAGCGGCTGCTCGCCCTCGGTCATCGGCAGCGCGCGGACCCGCTGGCCCGACAGCTCGTCCGGGATGATCGGCAGGACCGTGGTCTCCGCGTTGATCAGCCGGATGAGCTCGTCGACGTCGAGGTTCGCCTGCGTCATCAGGTCGTCGGCCTGCGGGCCGAGCGCCGTGCGCACGTCGTTCGGGGTGATCGTCAGCGAACCCGAGTACCCGTCGAGGTCGTTGGAGTCCCTGCCGAACTCGTCATAGAAGTCCGGGAACTCCGAGCGCCACGCGCGGAAGTCGTCGTCGAGCACGGCGGTGGCCGGGCCGCCGGACCCATCGACAGGCGTGAACCAGTCGGTGTCCGCGAACCCGCTGCCCGTAGAACCGCCGAAGTCGCCGGATCTATTTCCGCTCAAGAGTCGATACCTCCAGAACGCCGTGACCGTACCCAACTACGTACGGCCAACGCGTTTCGTTCACGACAATCGCTTGGTCATCCCAGACGCCGGTGACCACCTGACTAGATGGCCGGCCCGACATCTCTTGCCCCGACTTCGAAGACCGACACGACAGCGGGTCGGCTCCGGTCACGGGACAGTAACGGTGCCGGGCAGGTTGCGCAAACACCGCGTCGAGTGTCGTGACCCCGGTCACGCCACGAATGGAGCAGCGGGGGTCGCCCGTTCATCCCATTGATCACTAGTCGTCACCACTGAAATCACCTTGGGTAGCGTCCGAAAGGGCGAAGATCCGATCGGCATTCGCGTTTACGGCTGCACACAGCCCCTCGAGGTCCACCCTTTTGAGCTGCGCGATGTCCTCGATCGTGTACGCAGCGCCATGGGGCTCGTTGGGCCTCCCCCGGTACGGATGGGGTGTCAAGAAGGGCGCGTCGGTCTCCACCAACAACTGGTAAACGGGAACCGCCGCGACGGCGTCACGAAGTGCCCGCGCGTTGCGAAAAGTCACGGTTCCGGCGAACGACAGGACGTACCCGCGGTCGGCGCACCGCCGGGCGAACTCGGCGTCGCCGGAGAAGCAGTGGAACACCACCGTCTCCGGCGGGCCCTCCTCCTCGAGGATCCGGTAGATGTCCTCGTGCGCTTCGCGGTCGTGGATCATCAGCGGCTTGCCGACCCGCTTGGCCAGGTCGATGTGCCAGCGGAACGCCTCCTGCTGCGCGGCAGGCGGCGAGTAGTCCCAGTAGTAGTCGAGCCCCGTCTCGCCGACGGCCACCACGCGCGGCAGGCGGGCCAGCTCCTCCAGCACGGCGCGGTCGGCGTCCGAGAACGCAGCCGTGCGCGTCGGGTGGACGGCCACGGCGGCGAACACCCTCGGGTCCCATGTCGCGGCCGCAGCGGCCCACTGAGCGCTCGCCAGGTCGTCCCCGACGGTGACGACCCGCTCGACGCCGACCGAGGCGGCCCGGTCGACGAGAGCCGTCACGTCGGCGGCGTCCTTTGCCCCGCACGCGTCCAGGTGCGTGTGGGCGTCCACGATCGGCGCGGGGAGCCGCTCCCGCATGGGCAGTGCCGATGGTTCGCTTCGCTTCTCCGCTACCCGCCGTCTTCCCTCCTCACGTGCTCGGCGCTGGCGCGCCTGCGCGCGCTCGTCAGTCCAGACGGCGGACGCTCCGTCGCTCTCGCTCACGGGCTCCCCCTGACGTTTGCTCACGAGGAGATGGGCGCCCACTCGGGCCCGGTCTCGCCGAGCTTCGGGTCGAGCTTGGCGAACAGCGGGGTCGGGCTCTGCAGCGGCCGGCCCACTTCGATCGGCGTGGACTCCCAGCTGGCCTGCTCGGCGGCGTAGTCACCGGTGAGGATCGGGTTCATCCGGCCGGCCACGTCCAGGTCCTCGACCTCGCGCAGCTCCGGCTGGGCGGCCCACACGCCCGTGCCGCCCAGCGCCTCGTGCACCTTCTGGGCGGCGTGCGGCAGGAACGGCGTCAGCATCGTGTTGGCGTCCTGCACGACCTGCAGCGCGGTGTGCAGGATCGTGTCGCGGCGCTCCGGGTCGTCCTTGCGCTTCCACGGCTCCTGGTCGGAGATGTACTTGTTCGCCGCGCCGACCACGCGCATCGCCTCGCCGGCCGCCTGCTTGAACCGCGACCGGCGCAGGTGTCCGCCCACGGTGTCGAACGCGGCGCGCGACAGCGCCTTGAGCTCCTCGTCGGCCGGCTCCGGCCGGTCCGGCCGCGGGATCGCGCCGACGTTCTTGTGCGCCATCGAGATCGACCGGTTGACCAGGTTGCCCCACTCGTTGGCCAGCTCGAAGTTGATCCGGCGGACGAACTCCTCCCAGGTGAAGTCGACGTCCTGGGTCTCCGGGCCGGCCACCGAGATGAAGTAGCGCAGGCTGTCCGGACCGAACTCGCGCAGGAAGTCGTTCACGTAGATGACCGTGCCGCGCGAGGTGGAGAACTTCGCGCCGCTCATCTTCAGGAACTCGCTGGAGACGACCTCGGTCGGCAGGTTCAGCGTGCCGAACACGCCCGGTTCGCCGCCCTTGTCCCCCGCGCCGTTCTGGCCGAGCAGCAGCGACGGCCAGATCAGCGAGTGGAAGACGATGTTGTCCTTGCCCATGAAGTAGTAGCCCTGGGCCTCCGGGTTGGTCCAGAACTCCTGCCACGCGTCGTCGTTCCCGGACCGGCGCGCCCACTCGACGCTGGCCGACAGGTACCCGATGACCGCGTCGAACCACACGTAGAACCGCTTCATCGGCAGGTCCCGCCAGTCGTCCAGCGGAACCGGGACGCCCCAGTCGAGGTCGCGGGTGATCGCCCGCGGCTTGAGGTCGTCGAGCAGGTTCTGGCTGAACTTGAGCACGTTCGGCCGCCAGTCGTTGCGACTGGACAGGTAGTCGCCGAGCGCGCCGGCGAACGCGGGCAGGTCGAGGAACAGGTGCTCGGTCTCGATGAACACCGGCGTCTCGCCGTTGATCTTCGAGCGCGGGTTCTTCAGGTCGGCCGGGTCGAGCTGGTTGCCGCAGTTGTCGCACTGGTCGCCGCGCGCGCCGTCGTAGCCGCAGATCGGGCAGGTGCCCTCGATGTAGCGGTCGGGCAGGGTGCGACCGGTCGACGGGCTGATCGCGCCGAGCTGGGTCTTCGGCACGACGTAGCCGTTGTTCCACAGCCCCCGGAACAGGTCCTGGGTGACCTTGTAGTGGTTGCCGGTCGTGGTGCGGGTGAACAGGTCGTAGGACAGCCCGAGGCCCTCGAGGTCGCCCGCGATCTGGCGGGTGTACTTGTCCGCGGTCTCGCGCGCGGTCCGGCCCTCGTTGTCGGCCTGCACCAGGATGGGCGTGCCGTGTTCGTCGGTGCCGCTCACCATGAGCACCTTGTGCCCGGCCATGCGCATGTACCGGGAGAAGACGTCCGACGGGACACCGAATCCGGACACATGGCCGATGTGGCGGGGGCCGTTGGCATAGGGCCAGGCCACCGCGGTCAACACGGGGATGCTCATGTCCGCTTAGCCTACGGACAGTGTCCTACCGGCTCGAACCGGATTACTCGTGGGAGGAAGGGTGTCGGCCACGCGCCTGCTCGTGCTGGGAGTCGTGCGCATGTACGGCCGCGCGCACGGCTACCAGGTCCGCCGCGAGCTGCTGACGTGGTCGGCGGACAAGTGGGCCAACGTCGCGCCCGGGTCGATCTACCACGCACTCAAGAAGATGGCCAAGGAGAAGCTGCTCGAGGAGGTCAGCACCGACGCCGACGACGAGGCGCGCGGGCCGGACCGCACCGCCTACCAGCTGACGCCGGACGGCGAGACCGAGTTCCAGCTGCTGCTCGCGAAGAGCCTGTCGGAGGCCGACGAGTCCACGCAGGGCTCCTACCGGCTCGTCGCGGCCGTGACCTTCCTGCCTACGCTCCCCCGCGCCCGCGCGCTAAGCCTGCTGCACCACCAGGTGACGCAGCTGCGCGGGCGCCGCGCGAACGCCCAGGACCTGCTCGACCACGGCACGGACTGGGGCCAGCCGGCGCATGTCGAGGAGCTGTACCGGCTCTGGGTCACCATGATCGACGGGATGCTCACCTGGCTGGAGGGCCTGGTGTCGCGCCTGGAATCCGGCGAGTATGTGATGGCCGATGATCCCGGCACCGCCTTCGGCGAACCGGGCTCGGTTCACTAATCGAGTTTGACTCGTGTGGCGCCCACACGGCATGCTGCCGCTAGTCAAACTTGACTAGAAGGGGGAACGAACATGATCGAAGCACGCGGCCTCGCCCGGACTTTCAAGTCCCGTGGCCGTTCCGTCGAGGCGGTGCGGGGAGTCGACCTCGATGTGTCCGCCGGCGAGCTGGTCGGCTTCCTCGGCCCGAACGGCGCCGGCAAGACGACCACCCTGCGCATGCTCACCACGCTGCTACGACCCACGGCCGGCAAGGCCACGGTCAGCGGCTGCGACCTGCTCGCCGACCCGCTCGGCGTGCGCCGCCGGATCGGCTACGTCGCGCAGGGCGGCGGCACCACCCCGGAGCTCAAGGTCATCGAGGAGATGGTGCTGCAGGCGCAGTTCTACGGCCTGTCCAAGTCCGACGCGGTGCGCCGCAGCGGCGAGCTGACGAAGATGCTGGACATCGCCGACCTCGACCAGCGGCTCTGCAAGACGCTCTCTGGCGGCCAGCGTCGCCGGCTGGACGTCGCGCTCGGGCTGCTGCACGACCCGCGGCTGGTGTTCCTGGACGAGCCGAGCACCGGGCTGGACCCGCAGAGCCGGGCCAACCTGTGGGACCACATCCGGTCGCTGCGAGAGGACCACGACACGACGGTGTTCCTGACCACGCACTACCTCGACGAGGCCGACGCGCTGTGCGACCGGATCCTGGTGATCGACAACGGCCGCATCGTCGCCGAGGGCAGCCCGAGCGACCTGAAGTCCCAGGTGTCCGGCGACCGGGTCGAGGTCGGCGTGCCGGCCGAGCACGTCGCCGCGGCCGCCGAGGTGGCCGGCACGTTGCCCGGCGCACACGAGGTGTCCACAGTGGACGAGATGGTCCGCTTCCGGGTGCCGCGCGGCGACACCGCCCTGCCGGAGATGCTGCGCGCGCTCGACACGGCCGACGTCCCGATCACCTCGGTGCAGGTGCACCGACCGTCGCTGGACGACGTGTTCCTGACGCTCACCGGCCGCACCCTGCGCGACGCCGAGAAGGAGACGGCCGAGCAGGCCGACGGTGGCAGCGACGGTGGCAGCAGCACCGAGAAGGAGACCGCCGGTGTTTCGTGAGATCTGGCTCGTGTTCCGCCGGGAGCTGACGCTGTCGCTGCGCAACCCGGCGTGGATCGGCATCGGCATCATGCAGCCGGTGCTCTACCTCGTGCTGTTCGGGCCGCTGATGGAACGGATCGTCAGCAGCACGCCGGGCTTCCCGCCCGGCAACGCGTGGGTGATCCTCACTCCCGCGCTCGTGCTGCAGCTGGGGCTGTTCAGCATGTTCGCCGGGTTCGGGGTGCTCGCCGACCTGCGCAACGGCGTCCTCGAGCGGATGCGGGTGACGCCGGTGCGCCGGTTGGCGCTGCTGCTCGGCAAGGTCGCGAACGGCGTCGTGCAGCTGCTGGTGCAGGCGCTGCTGATTTTGGTGATCGCGTTCGTGTTCTTCGACCTGCGCGCGCCGATCGGCGGCGTGGCCCTGAGCGTGGTGATCGTGCTGATGCTGGGCGTCGCGCTGTCCTCGTCGTCCTACGCGGTCGCGCTGGTGCTCAAGAGCGAGGAGGCGTTCGTCCCGCTGCTGAACACGATCCTGCTGCCGATCATCCTGCTGTCCGGGATCCTGATCCCGATCACGCAGGGGCTCGCTCCGCAATGGCTGTACACGCTGTCCAAGATCAACCCGTTCACTCACATCATGGACGCGGACCGGGCGGCGTTCCGCGGTGACCTGACCGTGGACGGGCTGCTCACCGGCAGCGTGGTGGTCTTCGTGCTCACCGTGCTGACCGTCTGGTGGGGCGCGCGCACCTTCCAGCGCGAGAACGCCTGAGCGGTCCCGGCGCCCCGCCTCCCCGCGAGGCGCCGGGATCGTCTCACCGGTTGACCGCCGCCATTCCGGCGGCGGTGTACCGGTCGCCGGCCACGGCTTCGGCCGGCACGGCCGAGTCGATCTCCGCGAGCTGGTCGGCGGACAGCTCGACGTCGGCCGCGGCCACGTTCTCCTCCAGGTAGCGGACCCGCTTGGTGCCCGGGATCGGCACCAGGTGCTCGTCCTGCGCGAGCAGCCACGCGAGCGCGACCTGGACCGGCGACACGTCCAGGGTCTTCGCGATGCCCTGGACCCGCTGCGCCAGCGCGATGTTGCGGGCCAGGTTCTCGCCCTGGAACTGCGGCAGCCCGCGGCGGAAGTCGCCGTCGGGGAAGGTGTCGAACGACCTGCCGGTGAGCAGGCCGCGGCCCACCGGCGAGTAGGGCACCACACCTATGCCGAGCTCGCGGCAGACCGGCACCTGGTCGTCCGCGACGGCCCGGTTGAACAGCGAGAACTCCGACTGCAGCGCGGTGATCGGGTGTACCGCGTGCGCCCGGCGCAGCGTGTCGCCGCTGACCTCGGACAGCCCGAGGTGGCGCACCTTGCCGGCGGCCACCTGCTCGGCCATCGCGCCGACCGTGTCCTCGATCGGCGTGTTCGGGTCCCGGCGGTGCAGGTAGTACAGGTCGATCACGTCGACCCCGAGCCGGCGCAGCGACGCGTCGACCGCGGCCCGGACGTAGGCGGGGCTGCCGTCCACGCGGACCTCACCGCCGCCCACGACCTCGCGGATGCCGAACTTCGTGGCGAGCACGACCTCGTCGCGACGGCCGGCGATCGCGCGACCGACCAGCTCCTCGTTGTGGCCGGTGCCGTAGACGTCGGCGGTGTCGAGCAACGTGACCCCGAGGTCGAGGGCCCGGTGCACGACCCCGATCGACTCGGTGTCGTCGACCGGTCCGTAGACCTCGGACATCCCCATGCAGCCGAGCCCGAGGGCCGACACTTCCAGCTCGCCCAGCTTGCGTTTGTGCATCATCCCTCCTTGATTGCCGGTGCGCGTCCAGGAGACACCCTGGTCCGCACTCCAGGTCAACCCCGGCGGGACTCGAGTACGGCGTCGTAGAGCTGTTTGCGGCTCACGCCGGCCTCGGCGGCCACCTCGCCGGCGGCGTCCTTGAGCCGGCTGCCGGCGTCGACCAGCTCGCTCACCCGGTCGACCAGCTCGGCGAGGTCCGCGGTCGGGGCCGGCACGGCGCCGGCCAGTACCACCGTGATCTCGCCGCGCACCCCGGCCCCGGCCCACGCGGCCAGCTCGGCGAGCCCGCCGCGGCGGACCTCTTCGTAGGTCTTGGTGAGCTCCCGGCACACGGCCGCCCGCCGGTCCGCGCCGAGCACCTCGGCCGCGAGTGCGAGCGTGGCCGCGATGCGGTGCGGCGACTCGAAGAACACCGCGGTGCGCGGCTCGGCGGCCAGGTTCGCGAAGAAGCGGCGTCGCTCGCCGTCCTTGCGCGGCGCGAAGCCCTCGAAGCAGAACCGCTCGCAGGGCAGCCCGGACAGCGCGAGCGCGGTGGTGACCGCCGACGGGCCGGGCAGGCAGGTCACCGGCAGCTCCTTGGCCACGCACGCGGCGACGAGCCGGAAGCCGGGGTCGGACACGCTGGGCATGCCGGCGTCGGTCACCAGCAGGACGGTCTGCCCCTGCTCGATCGCACCGACGAGGCCGTCGAGGCGGGCGGTCTCGACGGCGTCGTAGAAGCTCACGACCCGGCCGGTGGGAGTCACGCCGAGCGCGGCGGCGAGCGAGCGGAGCCGGCGGGTGTCCTCGGCGGCGATCACGTCCGCGGCGCCGATCGCCTCGACCAGGCGCGGCGAGGCGTCCCGGGAGTCACCGAGTGGGGTGGCGGCGAGAACGAGCAGGCCGTGAGTGTCCAGCGGAGCCATCGACCCAAGTGAACACTCACGGCCCTCCGCGCCGGCAACAGGGCCCCTGCCGCGCGAGAATTCCGGACCCGACGCGCTCAACATAGTCGGAACCGACCGTCGGCGCGCGATGAAGCCGATACCGACGCGGACCGCACGCGGGGCCGCCTACGATTCCCGCCGTGAGTCTTGTCGCCACGAGGCCGGCCGAGTCGCCGAGCACGTCCGGCGGCCGGCCCTTGTCGGAGGCGGACCTCGCCGAGGTGCACCTGATCGGCAAGCCGATGCCGACCGACCGGCTGCGCGGCTGGCTCGTGGCCGGCTTCCTGGCGCTGCTCGGCGGCTTCGTGCGCCTGCAGAACCTGGGCTTCCCCACCGACAAGGGCACCCCGGTCTTCGACGAGAAGCACTACGTGCCGCAGGCGTGGGAGTACCTGCGCAACGGCGGCTACGAGGACAACCCGGCCTATGAGCTGACCGTGCACCCGCCGCTGGGCAAGGAGCTCATCGCGGTCGGCGAGTGGCTGTTCGGCTACAACGGCTGGGGCTGGCGGTTCACCGCGGCGCTCGCCGGGGCGCTGATGATCCTCATGATCGTGCGGATCGCGCGCCGGCTGACCCGGTCGACGCTGCTGGGCGCCATCGCGGGTGTGCTGCTGATCTGCGACGGGCTGTCGCACGTGCAGAGCCGGATGGGGATGCTGGACATCTTCCTGGCGTTCTTCGTGCTCATGGCGTTCGGCTGCATGCTGATCGACCGCGACCAGGTGCGTTCTCGGCTGGCGCTGACGGTCCGCGAGGGCTGGGCGACCGAGTCCCGGTTCGGGCCGCGGCTGGGCTTTCGCTGGTGGCGGTTCGCGGCCGGGGTGTCGCTGGGGCTCGCGTGCGGGACGAAGTGGTCCGGGGTCTTCTTCATCGCGGCGTTCGGCCTGCTGACGGTGATCTGGGACGCGACCGCGCGGCGTTCGGCCGGGGTTTCCTCGCCGTGGAAGGGTGCGCTCGTCCGGGATGTGGCCCCGGGCCTGTGGGGCCTGCTCGCGGTCCCGCTGCTGGTGTACCTGACGACGTGGTGGGGCTGGTTCGGGTCGGAGACGGCCGTCGACCGGCACCTGGCCGACGCAGCCGGCCACCACGGCTGGTACGACTTCGTGCCCGAAGCGTTGCGGTCGCTGTGGCAGTACTCGGGGAACGTGCTGGACTTCCACGAGAACCTGGTGACGCCCGCGAAGGACCAGCACCCGTGGGAGTCGAAGCCGTGGACGTGGCCGATGGGGCTGCGCCCGATGCTCTACTACTACGACGGCGGCACCGTCACGTGCGGCGAGGACCGTTGTGTGTCGGCGACCATGCTGGTGGGCACGCCGGCGATGTGGTGGCTCGCGTTGCCGGTGCTGGGCTGGGGCCTGTGGCGGATGATCGGCCGGCTGGACTGGCGCTACGCCGCAGTCGTCGTCGCCTACCTCGCGGGCCTGCTGCCGTGGTTCACCAACCTCGACCGCCAGATGTACTTCTTCTACGCGACGCCGCTGGCGGCCTTCCTCGTGCTGGGTTTGGTGTTGGTGCTTGGCCAGATCCTGGGCCCGGCAGCCGACGGCTACGAGCGGCGGGGCACGGGCCTGTTCGTGGTGGCGCTGTACGTGGGTGTGGTCGTGGCCAACTTCATCTGGCTGTGGCCCATCCTGAACGGCGACTCGATCACCGAAGGCCACTGGAACGCGGAGCTGTGGCTCCCCTCGTGGCGCTGACCCCTGCCCTGCCCTGTCCCCAATTGCCGACTTGTCCACAACAAGCCGACTTGTCCACATGTGGATCTTGCGAACCCGGATCGTCAGTGGTCACCGGTAGAATTGGAACCGGGGCCGCCCCCCGGAGAGGGTCAGGGGGTCGGCAAAGTCGTTGTTGTGGTCAGGTGGGGATTCCGAGCAGGGTGAGGGGTCGGGTGGGGTTGCGGCTCATGTGGCGTAGGCCTTTGGCGATGTTGTGCCATCCG